>JAFXBE010000079.1 GCA_017516765.1 Clostridia bacterium
ACGGCTCCCCGGGCGGCAAACGGCGATAGGAACCCCTTGCTACGCAAGGGTTCCGAAACCACCGTACACGCCGCTGGTTTCGGATTGACAATCGGAGGGCTGCGGCCCTCCGATACCTCTGGGACTTCTTTGACAGTCTGGACGCAGCAGCCGCACAAACGGTTGCTGCGTTTTTTGTTTGTCTTCACTTGGTGATCATCATATCCAGGATCACCCGGTCGGCGCGATCCATGCCTGCGCTGCCCAGATTGGCCAGATTGCGGATGCTCTCCTCCGCATCCGCGGCAATGATGCCGTCGTGCTTGGTGGCGGTTACCCCGGCGTTTGCCAGCCGGGCGCACTGGATGGCGCTGGCCAGCGAGCTGGCGATCTTCAGCGCGCAGCTGGATTTTGCGCCGTCGCAGATCATCCCGGAGATGTCGGAGATCATGTTCTGGATGGCGTAGAGGATCTCGGTCAGCCCGCCGCCCAGCAGATAGGTGATTCCCGCAGCAGAGCCGATGGAGGCGGCAATGGCGCACCCGCACAGGGGCGACAGCTTGCCGATGTGGGTCTTGATGTGGATGGTGATCAGCTGGCTGAGGGCTTCTGCCCGAAGCAGAGGCTCTTCGTCGATGCGGAGCCTGCGGGCGGCTGCAGCGACGGGCAGGCTGGCGCAGATGCCCTGATTGCCGCTGCCTGCAGTGCTCATCACGGGCAAAGTGCAGCCTGCCATACGGGCATCGGCTGCGGCTGCGGTATAGGCGCATACATAGTCGGTCAGGGAAAGCTCCTCCATGGGCAGCCCGCCCTGCAGCACCTGCCCCACCCGCATGCCGTAACGGCGCAGCAGCCCTTCCTGGGCGATGGCGTCGTTCATGGCGATCACATCCCGGAGAAAGGCGATCTTTTCCAGCTCTACCTTGGTAATAAAGCGGTAAATGCCGCTTACATCCAGACCGTAATCCAGCGCAGAGCCGGGATGCTGGGACTGGGGCTCGCTGTATTCCAGGATCTGGTCGTCCAGCTTCACCAGCGTAATGGCGGTATGGGCATCCTCGATGATGCAGACCGCTTCGTGCCCGTCGGCGTAAACATGGGCTTCGATATAGAGCTTCTTGTCGGTATCCTTGGTCTGCACGCAGATGCGACCTTCGGCAGCATAGGCACGGGCAGCTTCGTAATCCTCTTCCTTTGCGCCGGAAAGCACCTCCAGCCCGTAGAGCGAACGCCCCGCAACACAGCTGAGCGCGGAGGCGATCTCCAGCCCCACCATACCGGTACCGGGAATGCCCACACCCATGGCATTCTTCAGAATGTTGCAGCTTACCCACAGCTCCACCCGCTGGGGCAGGCAGCCGAGGGTCTCCTTTGCCTTGGCAACTGCCAGCGCAACGGCGATGGGCTCGGTGCAGCCCAGTGCGGGCTTTATTTCCTGCTGCATGGCATACAGGTATTTCTGGTCGTTCATGTGTATTCTCCTTTGCCGGTATACGGGTACAACAACGTTTTTTGTCACTTTCATCATAAGCGAAGAGGAAAGAAAAGGTCATGCGTGTTCTGTTCATATAGCATGCAGAAACGACCTTGTTCCGGCGAAAAAACGCAGCGCCGTAAGGAATGCGGGCACTGCGGGGGTCGTTATTCTGCCGCAGGCATACCGCCCAGCAGCTCCATAGCAGCCGCCCGTGCCGCCTTCACCGCAGTGGGCAGGGGCAGTGCGGCAAGCTCCGGGGCGGTAACCAGTTTTGCGCTGTGCTTTGCCATCCATGCATCATCCGGAGGGGTTTCGAGGGTGTAATGCAGCAGCTGCATGTTCCACACCCGATGGGTGAATACATGCTTCGCCTCACCCAGATGCGCTGTAAAGGCACAGGGAAGACCGTCTTCGCGGAGCAGCTGCTCCACCTTCTCCGGTGCAGTCTCTTCTTCGGTAAGCCAGAATACATACAGCCCTTTGAGCATGCGCTCCTGCCGGGGCAGCACCAGCACCCGGTCGCCGCAGGTGAGCAGGCATACCGCCACATCCACGGCCTTGGGGGCTTGTTTCTTTTCGTGTACCGGCAGACTGTCCTGATCCCCCTCCCGGCAGGCGTCGCAATGCAGCTGCCAGGGGCAGGCGGCGCAGTCGGGCCGGTGAGGGCTGCACAGGGTCGCGCCCAGCTCCATCAAAGCCTGATTGTAGTCTCCGGGGCGGTCTGTGGGAATACTCTCCCGCACCAATTGCCGGATCTGCTTCTGCACAGCCGGTATGCCCACATCCTCCCGGATGCCGAAAAAGCGGGAGGCGACCCGGTACACATTGCCGTCCACCGCGGGTACGGCCTGCCCGAAGGCAATGCTGGCAACGGCGCCCGCGGTATAGGGACCAATGCCGGAAAGTTTCAGGATGCTTTCGTAATCGGAGGGGAAAACGCCGCCCAATTCATGGACGATGGTCTTGGCAGCCTTTTGCAGGTTGCGGGCACGGCTGTAATACCCAAGCCCCTCCCAGAGCTTGAGAACCGTTTCCTCCGGGGCGTTTGCCAGAGCCTCCACGGTGGGGCAGCGCTCCAGAAAACGGGCATAATAGCCCTTCACGGTCTCTACACGGGTCTGCTGGAGCATGATCTCGCTGAGCCAGATGCGGTAGGGATCCTTGGTGCGCCGCCATGGAAGATCCCGTTTGACGGAATCGTACCATTCCAGCAGCAGGGCGGAGGGGTTTTGAGACATGGGCTTTTCCTTCCTTTCTGCCTGCATTGTACCACAGGCGGCGCACCTTTGCCAGTTTTGCACCTTCAGAAAATAAAAATGGAAGAAAACAAGAGGAAACGGAAGCAAACAAAAAATAAAAGAAGAAATGAGATCAAAAATCCGGAGTATCTATTCCGAAATTCGTAAATTTACAAAAATTTAACGGTTTTTCCGCTTGCACCTATGGCAGAAATAACGTAAACTAACAAAGGTTGTTAGCACTCGACCAATCCGAGTGCTAACAAACCCGGAAAACGCATACCATATCAAGGAGGATATTGCAATGAACGTCAAGCCTTTGGGCGACCGCGTGGTCATCAAGAACGTGGAGATCGAAGAAACCACCAAGAGCGGCATTTTGCTTACCGGCGCCGCCAAGGAAAAGCCCCAGATGGCCGAGGTGCTGGCAGTGGGCCCCGGCGGTCTGGTGGACGGCAAGGAAGTTACCATGAATGTGAAGGTGGGCGACAAGGTGATCTACTCCAAGTACGCCGGCACCGAAGTAAAGATCGACGGTCAGGAACTGATCATCGTTCGCCAGAACGATATTCTGGCCACCGTGGAATAAGCATTCCCTTTTATCTGTAGTTTGCGAGGAGGAAAACACACTATGGCTAAGCAGATCAAGTACGGCGAGGAAGCCCGCCGCGCACTGGAAAAGGGCGTTAACGCTCTGGCTGATACCGTTAAGATCACCCTTGGCCCCAAGGGCCGCAATGTAGTGCTGGATAAGAAGTTCGGCGCTCCCCTCATCACCAACGACGGCGTTACCATCGCCAAGGAGATCGAGCTGGAAGATCCCTTCGAGAACATGGGCGCACAGCTGGTGAAGGAAGTTTCCACCAAGACCAACGATGTTGCCGGCGATGGCACCACCACCGCCACCCTGCTGGCTCAGGCCATCATCCGTGAGGGTCTGCGCAATCTGGCTGCCGGCGCCAACCCCATGGTGCTCAAGAAGGGCATCGAAGCCGGTGTGGCTGCTGCTGTGGAAGGCCTGCAGAAGCTGAGCCAGCCCATCAGCGGCAAGCAGAGTATCGCTCAGGTTGCCAGCATTTCCGCCGGCGATGAAGAGATCGGCAAGCTGATCTCCGAAGCCATGGAGACCGTGGGCAACGACGGCGTTATCACCGTTGAAGAGAGCAAGACCATGAAGACCGAGCTGACCACCGTTGAGGGCATGCAGTTCGACCGCGGCTACGCCAGCGCCTACATGGTAACCGATACCGACAAGATGGAAGCCATCCTCGACAATCCCTTCATCCTCATCACCGACAAGAAGATCACCAACATTCAGGAGATCCTGCCTGTGCTGGAGCAGGTGGTGCAGACCGGCCGTAAGCTGCTCATCATCGCCGAGGATATCGAGGGCGAAGCTCTGGCCACTCTTGTGGTCAACAAGCTGCGCGGCACCTTCACCTGCGTTGCCGTCAAGGCTCCCGGCTTTGGCGACCGCCGCAAGGAAATGCTCCGCGACATCGCCATCCTCACCGGCGGTCAGGTCATCAGCGAAGAGCTGGGCCTGGAGCTGAAGGAGACCACCGTCGACATGCTGGGTACCGCCCGTCAGGTCAAGGTGGACAAGGAAAACACCACCATCGTGGAAGGCGCCGGTTCCTCTGCCGAGATCGAAGCCCGCGTGAACAGCATCCGCGCCCAGATCGAAGAGACCACCAGCGATTACGACCGCGAAAAGCTGCAGGAGCGTCTTGCCAAGCTGGCCGGCGGCGTAGCCGTTGTGCAGGTCGGCGCTGCCACCGAAGTGGAAATGAAGGAGCGCAAGCTGCGCATCGAAGATGCTCTGGCTGCTACCCGCGCTGCTGTGGAAGAGGGCATCGTGCCCGGCGGCGGTATCGCTCTGATGAACGTGATCCCCTCCGTGAAGGCTCTGCTGGACGAGTACACCGGCGATGCCAAGACCGGCGTGCAGATCATCCTGCGCTCTCTGGAAGAGCCCCTGCGCCAGATCAGCAAGAATGCCGGCATCGACGGCAGCGTGATCGTGGAGAACGTGAAGACCAGCGGCAAGACCGGCTACGGCTACGACGCTCTCAAGGGCGAGTATGTTGATATGATCGAGCGCGGCATCATCGACCCCACCAAGGTGACCCGTTCTGCCCTGCAGAATGCTGCCAGCGTTTCCGCTCTGGTGCTCACCACCGAGTCTCTGGTGGCGGATATTCCCGCTCCCGAACCCGCTGCTCCCGCCAACCCCGGCATGGGCGGCATGTATTGATCGGGCAACGCCCCATCCATACAGTAATTACTGCATAATAAAGGGAACCGCTCCGGCGGTTCCCTTTCAGACTGTCGAAAACCCCAGAGGTGTTGGAGGGCCGCAGCCCTCTGACTGCAAATCCGAAACCAGCGACATGCGCGGTGGTTTCGGAACCCTTGCGCAGCAAGGGGTTCCTATCGCCGTTTGCCGCCCGGGGAGCCGTAGGCTCCTAGGCAAACGGTGCAAAAGTCGTCTAAAAAGTCGCCGTAGGCGAGTTTTTTGACGAACTGAAAGGGAACCGCTCCGGCGGTTCCCTTTTTGCTGTCCCCTTGTGCGGCGCAGCGAACACCAATTGTGTTTTTGACCAAATCATGCTATACTGTTTTTAACCACGTTTCCGTAATATGAAACGAATTGCAGCCATAAATGAGGTGACAGCATGGCCGGAGTAACCTATAAATGCTCAAGCTGCGGTGCATACCTGAATTTTGATCCGGAAACCCAGAAGTGGAAGTGTCCTTTCTGCGGCTCTGTTTTTGCCGAACAGGATGTGATGGGGGAAGCCCCGCAGGATGCCCAGCAGTATGACGAGGGCGAACACAGCGGCGAAGAGACCGCACAGCACGCTGAGGGGTCTCAGGTGGTCTACCGCTGCCAGAGCTGCGGCAGTGAGATCATGACCGACGAAACCACTGTTGCGACCCACTGCTACTATTGCCACAGCCCCGTGGTGCTGCAGGGCAAGCTGACGGCAGACATGCGCCCCGATAAGGTGCTGCCCTTCAAGATCAGCAAGGAAACGGCTGTGCAGAGCTTTATGAAGTGGGCCAAGAGCAAGAAGTACATTCCCAACGATTTTTTCCGTCAGGCCGAAGTGGAAAAGATGAACGGCGTGTACTACCCCCACTTTGTTACCGAATGCACCGTGGACGGCGCGTTTTCCGGCGTGGGTACCCGCAGCGAAGTGCATACCCGCGGCGATTACATCATTACCAACACCCACCACTTCAATGTGCGCCGGGAGGGCCGCATCCGTTTTGCCAATGTGATGCGTCCTGCGTTGCAGAAAGCCAACCGCAAGCTGTCCGACGGCATCCATCCCTTCCCGCTGAGCGAGTCCAAACCCTTTGACGACGCTTACCTTTCCGGCTTCGTCGCCGAACGGCGGGATATCGAAACCTCCGATATCCACCGGGACGTGGAAAGCGAAGTAACAGGCTATGTGCAGTCGCTGCTCACTGCCAACCACGGCTACCAGAGCTGCCGCGGCTCCACCAATACCGCCATCCGCAGCACCAAAAGCGAATATGTGCTTCTGCCCACTTGGGTGCTTACCTATCCCAACCCTGAGAATAAAGACGATCCCTACTATTTCTCCATGAACGGCTGCACCGGCGAGGTCTGCGGCAAGCTGCCCATCGACAAGAAAAAGCTGCTGGGCAAAGCCGCGCTCATTGCTGCGCTGGTGTTCGTCGTGGCATGTCTGGCGGGATATTTCCTGTTCTGAATATGAAGGGAGGGCAAGGCCGTGAAGTGTTCTGTACGGCGTACGGCGGTGTTGGCTTTGGCGCTGCTGCTGGTATGTATGCCCGGTCTGTCTGCATGTGCACAAGCTTTTGAGTTCTGGCAGTCGCTTCTTGAAAAGCCCACAGCCGAATCTGCTGTCGAACACAACCGCATCCGGGACGATGCCGATCTGTTCACCGCCGCAGAGGAGGCGCAGATCGCCCAGCGCATTGCCCAGTTTCAGCAAAACACCGGCATGGATTTTGTGCTCATGACCTCCAACCGCCCCCACGAAGGCCTTTCCGCCGCTCAGCTGGCCGATGATTTCTACGATTACGGCGGCTATGGTCTGGATGAGGAAAACAGCGGCATGGCGTACTATATCGATATGTACGAACGTGAACACTACATCTCCACCACCGGCGCCATGATCGACTACATGACCGACAAACGGATCGATACCGCCATTGAGAACAACACCCACTACCTGAGCAGTGGGATGTACGCACAGGCTGTAGTGAACATGATCGACATGGCAGAGGACTATTACTATGCCGGGATCCCGGAATGGCAGTATCAGTATGATGTGGAAACCGGGCAGATCATCACCCAAGCTGCAAACACCGTCAGCATAGACATGATGGCCGCCTCTTCTTCCGCAAACATAACGATTCTGTATCCCGTTTGCGTATTTATCAGTACTGTTATCGGTGTCTTTACCCTTATTCCCTAAGGAGTGATGCTTCTTGAAGAAATTCTCCATCCGGCTTTTTGCCCTTTTGCTCACCCTGCTGCTGACGCTGTCCCTGTCTGCTCAGGCAACGCTGGTGGATTGGTCCTCCGTCTTCAGCGATTCCGGCTCCCAGAGCGGCATCAGCCTGATCGATACCGAAGAGGATGAGGAAGAGCCCGGAGAGCAGGAAAGTATCTATGTACAGCAGCAGGAGCCTGCTGTAACGGATGCTCCGGCCCCTGTTGCGTTGCCCGATGCCTCTGCCGATACCTCCCGCATTCGGGACGATGCCGATCTGTTCACCGCCGCAGAGGAGGTGCAGATCGCCCAGCGCATTGCCCAGTTCCAGAAGAACACCGGCATGGATTTTGTGGTTATGACCTCCAACCGCCCCCACGAAGGCATTTCCGCAGTCCAGCTAGCGGATGATTTCTACGATCACGGCGGCTATGGTCTGGATGAGGAAAACAGCGGCGTGGCGTATCATATCGATATGTACGACCGTTATCACTATATCTCCACCACCGGTGCCATGATCGACTACATGACCGACGAGCGTATCGATACCGCCATCAACAGCAATTCCCGCTACCTGACCGGTGAGATGTATGCCCAGGGCGCACTGAACATGATCGACATGGCAGAGCGTTACTACCGCAGCGGCATCCCCGAAGGGCAGTACCAGTACGATGTGCTTACCGGTCAGGTGCTCACCGCCCGCCACAAGGCGCTTACCACCGGCGAGATCGGTCTGGGTGCGATCATCGGCATCGTGGTGGGCGCGATCTTCTATGGTAGCGTGCACAGCTCCTACAAGCTCAAGGGCAGCACCTACAGCTACGATGTGCAGAGCAACAGCATGCTCAACATGACCGATACCGAGGATACCTACACCCATACCACCACCAGCCGAGTGCGCAAGCCCGAGCCTCCCCGTTCCAGCGGCGGCGGTTTCAGCGGCGGTGGCGGCGGCAGCGGTGTGCACATCGGCTCCAGCGGTACCAGCCATGGCGGCGGCGGCGGTCGCTTCTGATGCGCCCCGCAGACGACAGACCCCGGTGCTCGTGGGCACGGGGGTCTTTGCTTATCCGCTACCACGATGAGGAATGGGGCAGACCCACCCGGGATGAGAAACTCCTGTACGAAATGCTGCTGCTGGAGGCATTTCAGGCGGGGCTCAGCTGGCAGGTGATCCTGAGCAAGCGTGAAAACTTCCGCCGGGCTTTTGACGGGTTCGATGCGCATCAAATCGCGGCTTACGGGCAAGATAAGATCGATGCGCTTATGAAGGATGCAGGCATTGTACGCTGCCGCCGAAAGATCGAGGCCGCTGTCTGCAATGCCCGGGTTTACCTTGCTGTCTGCGGGGAGTTCGGCTCCTTTGCAGACTATCTTTACAGCTTTGTCCCCAGCGGGCAGCCGGTGGTGAACCGTGGCGCACCCGTTACCACGTCGCCTCTGAGCGACGACATTTCCAAAGACCTTCGCAAGCGCGGCATGAAGTATATGGGCTCGGTGACCGTATACAGCTACCTGCAGGCCATCGGTCTGGTGAATGACCATGAGCCCGGCTGTTTCCGCCGCTGCCCTGCGGAGGGATAATATGGAGCCGATCCAACGGATCAAACAATGGAACCGCCGTTACAGCCAATTGCCCGGCAAAGGGCTGCTGATCGCACTCGTGATCGGGCTGACGGCGGTTCTTTTTGCTGTTCTGCCGTATGTGTGGCCCTTTGCGGTGGCGCTTGTCTGCGCCAGAACGCTGGAACCCTTCGTTGCCCGGGTGGGGCGGGTGTTCAAACGGCTGCATCTGGGACGGGGAGCGGCAACGCTGTTGGGTATGCTGCTGCTTTTCGGAGTGGTGGGTACCCTTGTGGGGCTGCTGCTCGGCCGCCTCACACAGGAATTGGGCGCAATGGTGCGCACCCTGCCCCAGCTGCTGGGATGGATCACAGGCACAGCGCTGCCCAACCTGCATGCGCTCTATGACCGTTATCTGGCGCTGATGCCCTCCTACCTGCCGGATATCATCAGCAACGCGATATCCTCACTGGCGCAGCAGGCGGTGGGCTGGGCAGCCTCCCTTTCCGGCTGGCTGACCACCGGCGCATGGAGCACCGCCCTGGGGATCCCCCACGTGTTGCTTGCATTGGTGCTGGTGCTGATGGGGACATATTACTTTACCGCCGACCGGGAACGCATCCATGGCTTTTTCCGCAGCCTGATGCCGGGCGGTCTGCGCAGCCGGGTGGAACGTGTGCGGCGGGATGTGCTGAAAAGTATCTATGGGCAGCTGAAAAGCCAGGCGATCGTGTCGCTGCTGATCATGGTGTTTCTGGTGCTGCTGTTCTGGGTCTTCCGGGTACCCTACGGGCTGGTGGCAGGGCTGGGCATCGGGTTGATGGATGCCCTGCCGGTGCTGGGGGCGGGGCTGTTTCTGGTTCCCTGGAGCCTGCTGTCCTTCATTGGAGGCAACACCGCCAACGGGATCCTGATGGCGGCAGCCTATATCGGTACCGTGGTGATCCGTCAGGTGCTGGAACCTCGCATCGTCGGGCGGAATCTGGGACTGCATCCCCTTCTGACCATGGCAGCCATGTATGCGGGCTTCCGGCTGTTCGGCGTTCTGGGGCTGATCGGTGGCCCTGTGCTGATGAGCGTGCTCCGGGCGGTACTCCGGCAGGACGGTGGCAAGTAAGGCTTGCCACTTTTCCGGTTTGTGCTATGATAGAAAAGGTCGCAGCATATACGGCGGCAGAAGCACGACTTGTGGAGGCAGTATGAAGAACGAAAGCAAGACTCTGTATATTCCTCTTTATGGCAAAGCCTGTGTGAGCCGCAAGGGGATCATCCTCAACGATCCTGATGCCGAGCGCATCTGGCAGGCGGAAGGCTTTCCCCTGCGGGGCAAGGCAAAGAGCAAATGGCTGGCGTATTATATGGGCATGCGCTCTGCTGTGTTTGACCGCTGGGCAGCGGAGAAGATGCAGCAAAACCCGGGTGCACCTGTGCTGCACATTGGCTGCGGCATGGACAGCCGCTGCAATCGTCTTGCCCATGTCCGACAGGATCGCCTCTGGTACGATATCGACTTCCCGGACGTGATCGCCGAGCGCGGAAAGTATTATTCCGAATCGGAACGCTACCGCATGCTGCCCGGCGATGCTTCCCATCCCGAATGGCTCCGGCAGCTTCCCGAGGCCGATGGGGCGATCGTGATCATGGAAGGCATCAGCATGTATCTTGCGCCGGATGCGCTCCGTGCCTTGCTGTCTGCTCTGCGCAGCCGCTACGCAAAGCTGCACCTGCTGATGGACTGCTACACCGAATTCGGCGCAAAAGCGAGCCAATACAAAAACCCCATCAATACCGTGGGGGTCTCCAGAACCTATGGCATGGAAAAACCCCGGCAGCTGGCGGAGGAATGCGGGCTGCGTTACCTTGGTGAAATGCCTATGGCTCCCCAAGATATGATCGATCAGCTTCGGGGCGGTGAACGCTTTTTCTTCCGCAAGGTCTTCGCCGGCGGTTTTGCCGGGAAGATCTACAAGCTGTATGCCTTTGAGGCGTGAAATCCATAAAAGAACGGCGCTGCTTACGTAAGCAGCGCCGTTTCCGTTATTTGGGCATCACTTCACCCAGCGCGGTGGCCAAGGCTTCCACATAGCAATAGTGCCGGATCACGCCGTCCACGGCAATGGCATCGGAGAAGGCATCCAGCCGGTAGGCGGTCAGGGTGCGCTCCGTTCCGTCAGGCTTGGTCAGGGTCAGCTTCCAGCGGGGAGCTGCGCTCTCCGGCAACCAGCCCTCCGGTACGCTGCCTGCAAAGCTGAGGGCACAGAGCCGCTGCACCAGCGCTTCGGCCTGGGCGGCGGGCAGGTCGCTGCCGTTCAGGGTGGCGTAGGTATCGTAGATCCATTCTTCGTCTTCGTTCAGCTCGGGTTCGCCGTTTTCCAGCAGCCGAAGCTCCTGCCGAAGGGTGACCAGAACGGAACCTGTTTCTGTCTCAGCGGCGATCTTTGCAGGGAAAACACCCAGATCGGCGGGGCGGGTCGTCAGCAGTCCGTCGGCGGTGGCGCTGATCAGGTTTTCCACCAGAAAGCGGCTTACCAGATAAGCCTGTCCTTCGTAGGCGCAGGTATAAAAGTAGCTGCCTTCCTCCCGCCCGAAGACGAAACGAAGCTGTTGGGCTTCGGCATTCTCCACCACCAGCTCGCCTTCGTCGTTGATGCGGGTATAGAGCCCTTCGCTCTGGTGGATATCCAGCGTACACAGGGGCGCATCAAAGCCAAGGGTAGCGGCCTGCTCTGTGGCATCGCCCAGCGGCGTGCCCAGCCGGAAGTTTTCCAGTGAGGTATACATGGCGGCAGCAGCAGCGGTGTCCATGGGATAGACAAAGGGCTCCAGCAGTTGTCCGGAGCTGTTGTCGCCATCGTCCCTGTGAAGGGAGATCTTCAGCGTTCCGGAAGCGTTCCGGATGGTGAGGCTATCTGTCAGAAAGGCTGTCAGTTTCGGCTGGTCGATGGGCAAAAGCCGCCTTGCGGTGTAGGAGAAGATATCGGCAATGCCCTCGTTACACATATAGATCCCGGGATCCTCTGACCAGCGGAAGTAGCTGTAGGTGGTGTGGGGCACGCCGGTGCCGATCTGCAGGGTCTGGGTGCGGCCGTCTGTATAGCGTACCGTTACTTCCGCCTGCGGCGGCTCCAGCCCCATGTCGGCAAGATGCTCGGCAACCTCGCTGCCGTCTTTGGTGACCACGTTTTCTACCACGATGGTGGTGGCTGCCTCCAGCATCGTTGCGCTCAGGCTGTCGTTGATGTCCGTCAGCTCCCCGTCCAGCATCAGCAGCAGTGCGCCGTCCTTGTAATGCAGGGTGTAGCTTTCGCCGGAAAGATGGTTTACCGTGATGGTCTCCAGCTCCTCCGGCGGGTTTTCCTGCAGGGTCTCATAGGGCAGCACCGCAACGGGGTCGGAGTACAATTTGCCCGTCTGTTTGGGCAGCAGCTTTGGCAAAAGCAGCGCAAGAACTGCCAGCAGCGCCGCAAGGATAACAAGCAGCAGGATCAGCCCTTTGCGGGAGAGGGGCTTTCTTTCTTTTTTCATCTCAGGATGCTGCATGGAAACCTCCTTGACGATCAGCGGTTTTTGCGGGGGATCAGCACCAGCAAAGCAGTCAGCAGGCACAATAGCGGCAGCGCAATGATCAGTCCTACGCCCAGATGCTGGCTGCCCGCCGTCAGCGCGGGGCGGAAAGCGGGGGCCGCCATCACATCCAGCGAGATGGTGTTTTCGGGCATCAGCTGGTTCATCACGGCGATCACAAACTGCTCGGAGAAGGTGCGCTGGTAGATGTATTCATCCATCAGCATAGCGCTGTTGCCAAGGGCAAACATACGGCTTACGTTGCCGTTGGAATGCATGCGGTGGGCGTAGACTGCCAGCGGTAGTTCGCCTGTGCGGTCGCCGGACTGCTGCTCGATGGTGTCCTGTCCGTCGGCAACATTCCGCAGATACGCATTGGGGCCGGTCTTCAGCGCGGTGGCAACGCTCAGGCTCAGGTCGCCCGTGCCTGCCTCCGGGGGTTCTTCAAAGGCGCATGCGGCGGGCATCATCAGCACGTCCATGCCGGATGCCAGAAGGGGCAGGTTCATGTCAATGTTGGTCATATAGGGCAGCAGATACAACGGCTCGCCGTAGTAGCTGCCCGCGTCCTTTTCGCTTGCCACCGCGACACCGCTGAGGGGCGTGATGCCGTAGCTGCGCAAAAGGGCAAGGTAATTGGGCATTTTCTCCACCGGGTCGGTGTAGTCCCGCACCACGAGCAGGTTGCCCCCGCTCTGGGTAAAGCTCAGGATCTTTTCGATCTCGGTATCGTCCAGATCGTTCACCGGGCAGCCCAGCAGCAGTACGTTAATCCCATCCAAGGATCCGCCTGCCAGCAGATCCACTTCGCAAACGCCGTAGTGGTTGCTTTCCAGCAGCTCTGCCAGCACGGAGAAGTTTTCCAGCGTGTACTCGCCGTGTCCCTGCAGAAAGCCTACCGTGGGTACGCTGCTCTGGGTGGCAAAAAGGATCGCCTCGGTCAGTTCCTTTTCGTAGCTGATGCCCTCGATCACAAAATCGCCCAGCTCGATATCGTAGCCTTGGGTATAGAAATCGCCGTAATCCAACACACGGTAGCGACCGGTGGCGGGGCAGTTGACCACCACGCTGTCGGCCTCCAGCAGGGTGTCCAGATCGCCGGTAAAGCGGGTCAGAATGCCGGGGTTGCGGTTGATGTCGGTGGGCAGCACCGTGATCCGGTCGGAAAGGGTGGCGTAGTGTGAAAGCACCTGCAGCAGCTGAGAGTTTTCCTCGCCGTTCTGGTAGAGCAGGTACAGCTCGACATCGTTTTCCAGCCGGGCAAGGGCGGCGCGGGTGCTTTCGCCGGTGGTGGCGTAGCGGTTAAAGCTCAGATCCTGCCGCAGCCCCAGAGAATTCTCGGCTGTCTGCATGGCAATGTTGACAAGCACGGCGATAACGATCGCCAGCGCCATCAGCAAAGAGCCCAGTTTGCCGTGCCGCCATTTGGGCTGCCGCAGGCGGGCGAGCAATGCGGAAAACAGCTTTTTCATGCGCCGCCTCCTTCCGAAAAACGGCGGGCATCCAGCACCCGCGCTGCACCGGTCAGGCAAACGGCAATAAAGTTGATAAAGAACAGAACACAGGCCGGGCTCAGTTGCCCCAGCAGGAAGGGCTCATACCGGTCGTACAGGCTGATGAAGCCCAGCGCAGCCGAAAGCCATGCAAAGGGCACATGGGCTGCCAGCAGGTCGATCATCCACAGCAGAAAATTGGCGGCAAAGGCTGCAATGGCTCCGGTAAGCTGGCTTTTGGCAAAGCAGCTTACCAGCATATCCACCGCCAGAAAGCTGAGGCTTTGCAGTGTAAAGCCCAGATAGCCCACCAGCCATTCGCCGAAGTATACCCTGCCGTAGAGGGCAATGATCAGCGTATACACATTGGTCAGCCCGATGGTGATCAGCACCACACAGGCGGCAGCCAGGTACTTACCCGCCACAACGCCTCCAAGGGACACCGGGGCGGTAAAGAGCAGCTGGTCGCTGCCCTTCTGGCGTTCCTCGCAGAAAAGGCGCATGCTCAGAAGGGGGCACAGCAGCATGCTCATCAGCGTCATCTGGGAAAGAAAGCCCAGCAGATCGCCCGAAAGGCTTTGCAGGTTGTACAGGTAAAAGATCAACCCGGCAAGGGTCAGAAACGCCCCGGCAAACACATAGCCCACCGGTGTGCGGTAGTAGGCGAGAAAATCGCGCCGGAATACGGTCAACATGGTCGGTACCTCCTTGGGTGGGTTCAGCAGCCGTCGCCGGAAATGGCATCCAGAAAGATCTGCTCCAGACTGCCGCCCTGCCGTGACAGATGCAGGATGGGCTGCCCCAGATGGCTCATCATGGCAAAGAGACGGCGCTCCGGCTCGTCAACCCCGTGGAAGGTGATCAGCATTTCGCACACATCACCGCCCGGGGCAGGCTGCGGTTCGGCGCGGTATACGCCGTCCAGCTGCCGTACCTGCGACAGCAGCGCGCTCTGCTGCCCCGCAGCCCGGATTCGCAGGGTCACTTCGTCGCTTTGTCCCAGCCGTTCCATGGGGCTGTCCAGCTTTACCTGCCCCTGATGCAGGATCACCACATGGCTGCAAAGCTGCTGCACCTCGCTCAGAATATGAGAGGAAAAGATGATGGTGCGCCCGCTTGCCAGCGAACGGATCAGCTGACGTATCTCGTTGATCTGCTTGGGATCCAGTCCCACGGTGGGCTCGTCCAGCACAAGAATCTCCGGGTCGCCGCAGATGGCCTGGGCAAAGCCTGTGCGCTGGCGGTAGCCCTTGCTCAGATGTCCCAGCAGACGGCTGCGCATCTCGGTAAGCCCGGTCAGCTCCATCACCTCGTCCACATGGGCGGGAACGGCTCTGCGCTGTACCCCTTTCAGCTCGGCGGCAAAAGCAAGGTATTCCCGAACGGTCATCTCGTCGTACAGTGGGGGATGCTCCGGCAGGTACCCCAGCCGCCGTTTGGCTTCTCTGGCATTGAGCAGCGGGTCGTAGCCACCCACCAGCACATTGCCTTCCGTGGGCGCAAGGTAGCCCGTCAGGATGTTGAGAAGGGTGGTTTTTCCTGCGCCGTTCTGCCCCAACAGTCCGAGCACTTCGCCCTTGTGCACCTGCAAGCTGATGCCCCGCAGCGCCTGTACGCTGCCGTAGCGCTTGGTAACCTGCTCAAGCCTGATCACGCCGTTTTTCCTCCTTTGGAAGCGGGAAAAATATACCCGCATATTATAGCACACTTGTCTGCCGGGGTGGTGAACTCTTTGTAAAAAGTACCGCTTTCAAAGCGCGCCCGGACGTGGTATGATGCCAATGTGCAGGAAAATACTTCAGCAAAAAAATATTTTCAAAAAAGGTATTTTCGTGCAAGAAAACCATCGTTGCATTCGTTGTTTGAGTGAGTAAGAACCGCCGTGCAGGAAAAACCATGCGCCCGGCGGCACTGCGGAGGTTCGGATATGACGAACTTTGAAGAACTGTACGAGAAGTACGCGACCGATGTTTTACGCGTCAGCTATTTCTATCTGGGCGACCGGCAGCGCGCCGAAGACGTTTGTCAGGACGTGTTTGTGCGACTGATCACCAATGCCCCGGAGCTGGAGGAAGGGCGCGAAAAAGCATGGCTTTTGAAAGTGGCGCTCAACCGCTGCCGCGATCTGTGGCGCGGTTCATGGGTCAAACGCGTGGTACTGGGAAGCCCGGCTTTCGAGATGATCCCCGCCCCCGACGAACACGAGAAGCGGGACGAGGAAGAAGCGATGATGACCGCCATCCACCAGCTGCCCGCCACCTTCCGCGAAGCCATTTTGCTCTATTACTACCAAGGATACGGCATCAGCGAGATCGCACAGATGCTTGATCTGCCGGAAGGCACGATCTCCAGCCGACTTTCCCGTGCACGAAAGAAGCTGGAACAGATACTTACCGAAGGAGGACTTGCATCATGAAAGCGCTCAAACAACTGCCCGAGATCGCAGACCGCCAGCTGGGCGGTCTGGAAGCGGATGCCCGTCTGTTGGCAAGGATCAGGATCAATGCAGCCGAAGGCGGCAAGCGGCGTTACCATACGGCTTCCCGCTGGCAAATGGCGGTGGCTGTGTGCTGTGCACTGGTATTGTGCGTTGGCGGCGTACTGTGGGCATCCGGCGGTAACGCCCCCCTGCTGACCAACCAGCCCAGCAAGCTGCTCGACAGCCATGCGGCAGGCAGCACAGAGGTTACGCAAGCGCCCCCTGCCATCGGCGACCTGCCGCAGCACAGCATTACCATGAGCAGCGCCGCCCGCAAGAACGGAGAGACCCTCTTTGCTACCGGCAAGGGCAACAGCCTGCCGCTGATCCTTGTTAACGGTGCAGCCTACCAGATGCTTACCTATCCCGATGGCATTTCTTCCTCTTTGCTGGGGGATGAGCTGGGGCTGGTGAACGAGTTCAACCTTGAGCCTGCACTGGGCAGCGGCGATATCGTGTCCAATGCCGCAGGCCCCGGCGAACCGGTTTTTGCCATCGACGGCATGAAGGGCGCCATGGTCGCCGCCCGTGTGGAAGGCAGCCTGCGGGTGTTCCAGCGCATCAGCTATTCCGGCACAGCCACCATCGGCAGCGAAGAACTGGGCGATACCCTCTGCAAGCCGGAGCAGGTGGAATGGATGGCTCTGGGCGAGGAGACCGTTCAGGGTAAGGCTGCCCGCGAGCTGATGCAGGTTCTTCTGGACGATGCGGATTTCTACAGCACCGGCAGCAGCGGCAAAAAGTCGCTGCAGATCGGGCTTTCCAACGGTCTTGTGCTGCAGCTGCTGGTGGGCGACGACAGCATCAGCGCCTGCGGCACCTGGAGCTGCCCCGGTTTCTTTGAAGCCTTTGCGGAAGCAGCCGAGTAATCCGGACGAAAACAATCTTTCATAGCAAATAGCCCCTGCCGGGCGTTCCTTTGGGGAGCCCATGCGGCAGGGGCTGTTCTGTACCGCTGCGCCCGATGCGCACAGGCATAAAGAAACACCGCAGCACGAAACTGCGGTGTTTTGCTGTTTGGGATCAGGCTTCCTTGGCTTCCACGGGCACTTCGCTGGCGCAGTGGGGGCACTTGGTAGCTTCGTCGTGGATGGCCATCTTGCAGAAGGGGCAGAGACGGTCTTCCTTCTTGGGGGCTTCTTCCTTCTTGGGCAGCAGCTTGGACATGGCCTTTACCAGCATGAAGATGCAGAAGGCGATGATCAGGAAATTGATGATGGCCTGCAGGAAAGCGCCGTAGTTCAGGGTGCCCACGCCGGCAGCCTTGGCAGCATCGATGTTGGCGTACTCGCCAAACTTGAAGTCCAGCGGGATGAACAGGCCGCTCATATCCAGACCGCCGGTCAGGATACCGATCACGGGCATCAGCACATCGTTTACCAGAGAGTTTACGATGGTGGTAAAGGCGCTGCCGATCATCATACCGGTGGCAAGCTCGAGAATGTTACCCTTGGCGCAGAATGTTTTGAATTCGTTGATAAGCTTCTTCATTTGGAAAAAGTCCCTGCCTTTCCGCTGTACTATGGTTGATTTGGGATTCCTTCTGTATTATAGTATATCGTGGCAAAAAATCAATACAGAAGCAGAAAGATTTTAGCGATTTACTTGACTAAAGCGGTAAAGTGTGCTAAGATCACCCCATGCCTGCGGGGCAGGCGCAAGGGTAAGGAGGATCCGGAATGAGTACAATGTCTTTTCTCAGCGAGCAGGAACGCTTGGTGCTGGAACTGCGGGAGCTTTATCAGGGGCATGGCTGCATGCGCTTTCCCATGCGCCGGTTCGAGGAATATGCTCTTTATCTGGAAAACAAGAGCTTTCTGACCAGCGAACAGGTGCTCAGCTTTACCGATGGCAACGGCAAACTGATGGCGCTCAAGCCCGACGTTACCCTTTCCATCGTCAAGCATGCCCGCCGGGGGCGCGAATGTGTAGAGAAGCTGTACTACATCGAAAGCGTCTACCGTGCATCGCCTACCGACCACGAGTTTAAAGAGATCGAGCAGATCGGCGTGGAGTATCTGGGCAATGTGGACCGCTACGCCACCGGCGAGGTGGTTTGGCTGGCGCTGGAAAGCCTGCGCTGCTGCCACCGGGAGTATGTGCTGGACATCAGCCATATGGGGCTTACCGCTGGTCTGATGAACGAATGTGCGCTGGACGGCGAGACCCGCCGCGCTGTTTTTGGGCTGATCAGTCAGAAGAACGTACACGAGCTGCGTGCTTTGCTGGCACAGAAGGGCGTTTCCGCCGAAATGACAGACCGCTTCGCCGGGCTGATCACCCTTACCGGCACGGTGGAAGAGATGCTGGAAAAAGCCGCAGAGCTGGTGGTGGGTGACGAGGCGCTCCGCGCCGTTGATGAGCTGAAGCAGCTCTACAGCGATCTGAAGGCGCTGGATATGAGCAACCGCATCCGTCTGGATTTCTCCATCGACAGCGATCTGGACTATTACAACGGCATCGTCTTCCGCGGCTATCTGGAGGGCGCACCCCGAGCGGTGCTCAGCGGCGGCCGCTACGATCATCTGATGACCAAGATGGGCAAGGATGCCGACGGCTTCGGGTTTGCTCTGTATCTGGATGAACTCAACAGCCTGTTCATGCTTCCCCGGCGCGAGGAGATCGACATCCTCGCCCGCTACAGCCCCGAGGATGATGCCGCCAAGGTGCTGGCAGCCGTCAAGAGCCTTCGGGATTGCGGTCTGCGGGTGCATGCGACCTGTGGCGAAACGCCCGACCTGTTCGCCTACAGGCAGTACCGCTTCAACGGCGAACGCTTTGTGGAGGTGGAGTAAGAATGTTGAATGTAGCTTTGCCCAAAGGCAGACTGGGCGATAAGGTATACAATCTCTTCAAGCAGATCGGCTACGATTGCCGCGCCATGGAGGACGGCGACCGCAAGCTGGTCTTGCGGGATCCCGACGGCGAGGTAAGCTATCTGCTGGTAAAGCCCTCGGATGTTGCTATTTATGTAGAGCATGGCGCAGCCGATATCGGCGTGGTGGGCAAGGATGTGCTGCTGGAGGGCGGCAACGATGTCTACGAGCTGCTGGATCTGGGTTTCGGCATATGCCGCATGGCAGAAGCCGCCCCGGTGGATTTTAAGGAAAACAAGCAGCGTCCCCTCCGGGTGGCCACCAAGTACCCCCGCATTGCCAAGCGTTATTATGCAAGCATCTGCCGGGAGATCGAAGTGATCAAGCTGAACGGTTCCATCGAACTGGCGCCCATTCTGGGTCTCAGCGATGTGATCGTGGATATCGTGGAGACCGGCACCACCCTCAAGCAGAACGGTCTGGATGTGCGCCGGGAGATTCTCCCCATCAGCGCACGGTTTATTGCCAACAAAGCCTCCATGAAGTTCAAGGAAGCCCAGATCCGGGATATTCAGGAAAAACTGGCGGCTGCCATTATGGAAAAAGCAGGTGAAAAGAAATGATGAAGATCATGAAATACAACGGTCAGCGGGCTGATGAGCTGCTCAACCGCGCCGAGGAGACCAAGAAGGATGTTACCGCCATCGTCAGCGAGATCCTGGAAACCATCCGTAAGGGCGGCGACAAGGCTGTGCTGGACTATTGCGAAAAGTTCGACGGCGTACGCCCCCAGACTTTGCTGGTGACCGATGCCGAGATGGAGGCTGCCTACAACGCCGTAGAGCCCGAGCTGATCGCCACCATGGAGCTGGCGGCTGCCAATATCGAACGTTTCCACATGCAGCAGAAGCGCACCGGCTTTGTGGATACCCCCAAGGCAGGCGTGGTGGTGGGTCAGCGTGTGCTGCCGCTGAAGAGCGTGGGTCTGTATGTGCCCGGCGGCACGGCGCGCTATCCCAGCTCTGTGCTGATGGATGCCATCCCTGCCAAGATCGCAGGCGTTGAGAATATCGTTATGACCACGCCTCCCGACAAAGAAGGCAATGTGCCCGCCGTGATCCTCGCCGCCGCCAGGATCGCCGGTGTGCGCACCATCGTCAAGCTGGGCGGCGCACAGGCTGTGGCTGCGCTGGCTTATGGTACCGAGTCCGTGCCCAAGGTGGACAAGATCGTGGGTCCCGGCAACATCTTCGTTGCCACCGCCAAGCAGCTGTGCTACGCTCAGGGGCTGATCGATGTGGATATGGTCGCCGGTCCCAGCGAGATCATGGTCATTGCCGACGAAAAGAGCAATCCCGTGCACGTGGCTGCCGACCTGCTCTCTCAGGCCGAGCACGATAAGCTGGCCTCTGCATGGCTGGCCACCACCAGCGAAAAGCTGGCCTTCGCCGTGCAGGCGGAGGTGGAAAAGCAGCTCAGTCAGCTGCCCCGTGAGGAGATCGCCCGTACCTCCATCGAGGAGAACGGTCGCATCATCATTGTGGATACGCTGGAGGATGCCGCCAGGGTCGCCGACGAGATTGCACCCGAGCACCTGGAAGTGTGCGTGGACGATCCCTTCGGTCTGCTGCCCCTGCTTAACCACGCCGGCAGCATCTTCCTGGGCCGCAACTGCCCCGAACCTCTGGGCGACTATCTGGCAGGCCCCAACCACACCTTGCCCACCAGCGGCACCGCCCGTTATTCCTCTCCTCTGGGCGTGGATGATTTCTGCCGCCGCTCCAGCTACATCTACTATACCCGGGAAGCCCTGCAGGATGTGGCGGAGGATGTGATGCGCTTTGCCGAGCGCGAGGGTCTGGGCGCACACGCCAATGCGGTACGCGTCCGTGTGAAGGAGTAAAGAGAATGAGCCAGTTTCTCAGACCTGCCCTTGCCGCTCTGGATCCCTATGTGCCGGGTGAGCAGCCGCAGGATAAAAGCTACATCAAGCTCAATACCAACGAGAACCCCTACCCGCCTGCCCCCGGGGTGATGGATGTCATCACCCGGGAGGCGGTAAGCCAGCTGAAGCTGTATTCCGATCCCACCATCGCCCCGCTGAAGCAGGCCATTGCCGATCAGTACGGGCTGAAGCCGGAGAATATATTCGTTACCAACGGCTCCGACGAAACGCTGGGCTTTTCCTTCCTTGCCTATGCGGACGAGAAGCACCCGGTGACCATTCCGGACATCAGCTACGGCTTTTACAAGGTGTTTGCCCAGCTGTTTCAGGTGGCCCCCACGGTGATCCCCCTGCGGGAGGATTTCACCCTGCCGGTGGAGAAGTTCTGCGGGGCAGGCTCCATGGTGGTTTTCGCCAACCCCAATGCCCCCACCGCCATTGCGCTGCCTCTTAGCGAGGTCGAAAAGATCGTCGCCTCCAACCCGGAGCATGTGGTACTGGTGGACGAAGCCTATGTGGATTTCGGCGGTGAATCCGCCGTGTCCCTCATCGAACGCTATCCCAACCTGCTGGTGGTGCGCACCTTCAGCAAGAGCCGCTCTCTGGCGGGCGCGCGCATCGGCTACGCACTGGCGCAGCCCGGCTTGATCGACGATCTGGAGCGGGTACGCAACAGCTTCCACCCTTACAATATCAATCGGCTCTCCATGCTGGCGGGTGTGGAGGCCATGAAGGATATCGCCTATTTTGAAAGCTGCTGCCAAAAGATCATGGCGACCCGCCGGCGTACAGCAGAAGCCCTCAAAGACATGGGATTTACCATGACCGAGAGCAGCACCAACTTCCTCTTTGCCGCCCCTCCGGGCATCAGCGGCAGGGAGTATTACGAGCAGCTGAAGGAACGGGGTGTGCTGGTGCGCTACTTCGGCGGCGAAAGATTGAGCCCCTATGTGCGCATCACCATCGGTTCCGATGATGAGATGGACGTATTTCTGGCGAAGACCCGCGAGATTTTGAAGGAGGCAAATCCATGAGAGAGGCAGCCATCAACCGCAAAACCTCAGAGACCGATATCTCCCTTAGCCTGAACGTGGATGGTACCGGCAAATATGAAGTGAACACCGGCTGCGGTTTTCTTGACCATATGCTGGCGTTGTTCAGCCGCCACGGCAGGCTGGATCTGTCCGTTACCTGCAAGGGCGATACCTATGTGGACGACCACCACACCGTGGAGGATATCGGCATCGCCCTGGGCGAGGCATTCCAAAAGGCGCTGGGAGACAAGCGGGGCGTTTGCCGCTACGGCCAGTGGCTTCTGC
Source organism: Clostridia bacterium (assembly GCA_017516765.1). Taxonomy (GTDB): domain Bacteria; phylum Bacillota; class Clostridia; order Christensenellales; family Aristaeellaceae; genus Limiplasma. Next base: position 22,370 of record JAFXBE010000079.1, read on the forward strand.
CCATGGACGAATCCCTTGCGCTGATCGCTGTGGATCTCAGCGGGCGCGACTGCCTGGGCTTTGATGTTGCCATGCCCACCGAAAAGGTCGGCACCTTCGATACCGAGCTGGTCAAGGAATTCTTCCTCGGTTTTGTGCGGGCGGCACAAATCACCCTGCACATCAAGGTGCTGGCGGGGGAGAACACCCACCACATCATTGAGGCGATTTTCAAGGGCTTCGGCCGTGCCATGCGGCAGGCGGTAGCCATCGATCCGGATTTTGCCGGGGAGATCCCCTCCACCAAAGGCACGCTGGGAGGAAACAACGCATGATCGCAGTGGTTGATTACGGCGTAGGCAATCTGTATTCCCTCAATTGCTCCCTTCGGCACATCGGTGCCGAAAGTGTGGTCACCCGCGACGAAAGCGTGCTCCGTGCCGCCGACAAGATCATTCTGCCAGGCGTTGGCGCTTTCGGCGATGCTGCCGCCAAGCTGAGGGAGCTGGGGCTGGATACCCTGCTCAAGGAGCTGGCAGCCGCCGGCAAGCCTCTGATGGGCATCTGCCTTGGCATGCAGCTGCTCTTTGACGAAAGCCACGAATACGGCTGCCATCAGGGTCTGGGGCTGATCCCCGGTAAGGTGATGCCTCTTGCGCCCGTGCTGCCCGATGGCATGAAGGTGCCCCACATGGGCTGGAACAGCCTTACCTTCCATAAGCCGGAGGATGTGCTGCTCACCGGCATCAGCGAGGGTTCGCATGTCTATTATGTGCACTCCTTCTACGCCACCGATTGCGAAGCTGCATGGGTTGCCACCTCCGAATACGGCGGAGTGACCGTGCCCGGTGCAGTGCGCTGCGGCAATGTGTGCGGCACCCAGTTCCACCCGGAAAAGAGCGGCGGCATCGGTCTTCAGATGCTGGCTTCATTTGCAAAGGAGGATACCGTATGCTGATTTTGCCTGCCATTGACCTGCGGGGCGGACAGGTGGTTCGTCTGCGTCAGGGCGACTATGACCGTATGACCGTTTACGGCGACGATCCCTGCAAGGTGGCGGAGGGCTTCCTTGCTGCCGGCGCTACCCAGCTGCATGTGGTGGATCTGGACGGCGCGAAGGACGGCAGCCCCATGAACCGGGGTGTGATCGCGGATTTGTGCAAAACCGGTCTCCATGTAGAGGTGGGCGGCGGCATGCGTACCCGCCGGAATGTGGAGGATACCCTTGCGCTGGGCGTTGACCGCATCATTGTGGGCACCATGGCTATCAAGGACCGTCCTCTGCTGAAGGAACTGGTGGATGCCTTTGGCGAAAAGATCGCCGTGGGCGTGGATACCAAGGATGGCTATGTGGCAACCCACGGCTGGCTGGAAACCAGCAATGTTGCGGGCGTTGATTTCTGCAAAGAACTGCGGGATATGGGTGTGAAAACCGTTATCTATACCGACATCAGCAAGGATGGCGAGCTTTCCGGTACCAATCTGGCAGTTTATGAAGAACTGTGCCGTATCAAAGGGCTCAACGTGATCGCCTCCGGCGGCGTGACCACCGAAGCGGAGATCGCTGCCCTGCGTGGCATGAATGCCTACGGCGCTATTCTGGGCAAGGCGCTCTATGCCGGCAGACTGGATCTGTCCCGGGCATTGAAGGTTGCCAGAGGCGAGGTGGAAGCATGCTGACCAAACGTATCATTCCCTGCCTTGACGTACGCAACGGGCGTGTGGTCAAAGGCGTTAATTTCGAAGGTCTGCGGGATGTAAGCGACCCCGTTACGCTGGCAAGGTTCTACAATCAGGCCGGGGCAGACGAGCTGGTCTTTTACGACATCACCGCATCCGCAGAGGGTCGTCCTCTGTTCGCGGATGCCCTGCGCGCCGTTGCCGCCGAGGTATTCATTCCCCTTACGGTGGGCGGCAGCATCAATACCGTGGACGATTTTGATCGGGTGCTGAAATGCGGTGCAGACAAAGTGAGCGTCAACTCCGGCGCACTGCGGGATCCCAGCCTGATTGAGAACGCTGCCAAGCGGTACGGCGACCAGTGCGTGGTGCTGAGCATGGATGTAAAGCGCGTGGACGGCAGCTTCCACGTGTTCGCCCGTGGCGGGCGCGAGGATACCGGTCGGGATGCCATTGAATGGGCCAAATTCGGTGAGGATCACGGTGCGGGCGAGATCGTGCTCAATTCCATCGACACCGATGGTGTGCGCAAGGGCTTCGATCTGGAAATGCTTCAGGCCATCGGCGATGTGGTGCGCCTGCCCATTATCGCTTCCGGCGGCGCGGGCTGCATGGAAGACTTTGTTACCCTTTTCCGGCTGCCCTGCGTGGATGCGGGTCTGGCTGCATCCATCTTCCATTCGCAGGAAGTGGAGATCAACGCCCTGAAGGCATACCTGAAGGAGCAGGGCGTACCCATGCGCATCTGACCCCGTTATTGATAAGGAGGAACCAACCATGAACGAACAGCAGAACCAGTGGATCTCCACTTTGAAATTTGACGAAAACGGTCTTATCCCCGCCATCGTGCAGGACTATACCACCCACGAGGTGCTCACCCTTGCATACATGAACGAGGAGAGCCTGCGCATCAGCCTTGAAGAGAAGCGCACCTGCTTCTGGAGCCGCAGCCGTAAGTGCCTGTGGCGCAAGGGTGAGACCAGCGGCAACGTGCAGGAGATCGTCTCCATCACTTCCGATTGCGATAACGATGCGCTGGTGGTGCAGGTAAAGAAGTCCGGTCCCGCCTGCCATACCGGTGCCGAGAGCTGCTTCTTCAACGAAGGCTACGAGGATGAAAACCGCCGTCCCTTCTCCCTCAGTGATCTGATGAAGGTGATCGAGGGCCGTAAGATCAATCCCGTGGAAGGCAGCTACACCACCTATTTGTTCGAAAAGGGTCTGGATAAGATCCTCAAGAAGGTGGGCGAGGAATGCACCGAAGTGCTGATCGCGGGCGCAAAGGAAGACAAGGAAGAGACCATTTATGAGCTGGGCGACCTGGTCTACCACGCCATGGTGCTGATGATCCATACGGGCATCTCCCTCGAGGATGTGACCCGGGAGCTGGCACGCCGCCATGTGATCGACAAAAAGGTAAAGCAGGAGCGTATGCAATGAGGTTCCGTTCCAACGCACATACCCACAGCACATACTGCGACGGGAAAAGCACCGTCCGGGAAATGATCGGAAAAGCCAAGGAGCTGGGTTTTACCAGCCTTGGCTTTTCGGGTCATGGGGAACAGGGCTTCGATTCGAACTATGCCATGGATGATGGACGCGAGCTTGCCTATATGCAGGAGCTCCGTTCCCTGCAGCAGACTGAAGACCTGCGCATCTGGGTGGGTGTGGAGGAGGATATCCTTGCCCCGGAGCTGGTGAAGGCGCGCCACCGCAAGCAGCTGGATTATGTGCTTTGCTCCAGCCACTATGTGCATAACCCGGACGGCACCCCTGCAAAGATGGATGGGGAGTGGGTGGCGATCGATGGCAGTTCTGCCCAGATGAGGCAGTATGTGGATCGCTTTATGGATGGCGACGGGCTTGCCATGGTTCGGCATTATTACCACACCTTCTGTACCGCTCTGCGGGCGCAGCGGGTGGATGTGATCGGGCATTTTGACCTGATCCGCAAAAACGCCGTCAAAGCAAAGCTGTTCGACGAGAACGACCCTGCCTACCGCCGCATTGCGCTGGATGCGCTGGAAAGCATCCGGGGCGTTGGGGTTCTGGAAGTGAACACCGGCGCCATGGCACGGGGGTATATGGAAACGCCCTATCCCACCCTTGCCCTGCTGGGTGCATGGCGGGAAATGGGCGGCGAGGTGACCATTACTTCGGACTGCCACCGGGCAGAGTATCTGGATTTTGGTTTTGATACCGCTATGAAGCTGCTGTGCCGTGCGGGCTACCGCCGGGTGCTGCGGCTGGGCAGCGGCAGCAAACTGTGGCAGGATGAGCGGGTCGGGCTTTTGCGGGGATAAATCGCGGGAGTAGAAAAAACAGTCATGCTTGGGTATACTGTTTCTGAGACCGGCTGCATACAGTCAATACAAGCGAGGTGTAATCCATGCAGGAAGAGAACAAGCAGGTTCGGGCAGCAGAAACCGCCAACGAAACCTGGAAGGATCGTATTCTCGGTATTCTCAAAGGTGCGCTGATTTCCATCGGTGCATTGCTGCCGGGCATCAGCGGCGGCGCATTGTGCGTGATCCTTGGCATCTACAAGCGCATCATGGCGCTGCTGTGCCATCCCATTCAGGAAATCAAGAAACAATGGAAATTCTTCATTTTCATCGGTATCGGCTTTGTGATCGGCGTTCTGCTGGGCGCAAAGGTGATCGACAAATTTTTGGAAGCCAACGAAGCAGCCGCCCTGTTCCTGTTTATCGGCCTGATCGTTGGCTCCATGCCCGGGCTGTTCAAGGAAGCCCGCCAGCAGGGGGTTAAGAAGGGCAGCTATGCTGCGCTGGTCATTGCACTGGTCGCTATGCTGGCCTGGATGATCCCCATGTCCCTCCAAGGCAACACCAATGTACAGCCTTCCTTCCTGTGGTGGATCGTCTGCGGTGTGCTGTGGGGTCTGGGCATCGTGGTACCCGGTATGAGCCCGTCCAACATCATTTTCTTCTTTGGCTTGCAAGCGCCCATGTATGCAGCCATCGGCGACCTGGATTTCAGTGTGATCCTGCCTATGGGTCTTGCGCTGCTGGGTACGGTACTTGCGCTTTCCAAGGGCATTGACTATTGCCTCAAGAAGCAGTACAGCATCTTTATGCATGCGGTCATCGGCATCGTTATTGCCTCTACCATCGTGATCCTGCCGCCGGTAAAGGTGCTCATCGAGCCCGGCTACACCTTCGCCACCGGCATCAGCGACTGGTTGATCTACGGCGCCTGCTTCTTCTTCGGTGCGGCGGCAGCGGGGCTGCTCAGCCGTATTCAGAAGGAACCCGTCGAAGAAAAGTAAAAAATCCGGCATATTCCCATCGGGCAGCGGCATTGGTTCCGCTGCCCGGTTCGTTTTGCCCTGTCTGTTATGGCTGCATCTTCTGTGCGGCTGCTTGCATATCTTGACGAATTGCGGTACAATAAGCAACGTGAAAGCATCTGCCCGAAAGGAGAGCTGCACCGATGCATATTTTTCATCCGCCTCAGGCGGTCAACGGCATGCTGCCGGAGAATGTGTTTTATATTGCCGACAGCGCAAACCAGACCGTTGCCGAAGGCTTTATCGTTCCCACCTACCACCCCTTCCTGTTTCCGGAACGTCCGGTCAACCTGTTTCTGAGCATCCGTTCACAGGGTGCGGGAAAGGATATGCTGCTGGGCGCATTGCTTGCGCGTGTCCGCCAACTGCACGAGCAGACCGCCAACATGCGTGCCCGCGCCTTTGCACAGGTTCCCCAGCAGGATAAAGCTATGCTGGATTTCTATATAGAAAACGGCTTTGATGTAAACGACAGGCTGGATGTGATACAGATCTCCGCGCCCGATGCCCGTACCGGCGCACCCATGGGGTACGAAATGAATTATGTGCCCTTCCGATCTCAGGCAGAGCTGATGGGCTTTATCCAGCGGATGAATACCTACCGGCTGAATGTGATCCAGCCCGCTATGATGCAGCGCTATATGAGTCTGCCGCATTTCTTCGCCCTCTATCTGAGCCGCGGCGGCGAGATCGTGGGCGAGATCGTCTTTACCGGCGAGGGAAGTGCGGCAAGGCTGGTCGGGCTCTATATTGTGCCCAATTACAGAGGACGCGGGCTTGCCAAATGCCTTGTCGCAACCGGTATGAAGATCCTTGGCGACCGGGGTGTTACACACGTGGAGGCTGATCTGATCTTCGGCTGCGATCTGCAGCGGCAGCTTGCCACCAGCTGCAGAGCAACCCATATCCGTACAGCTTATTATTATCCGGGATTGAACTATGACTGATAAGCAACAAACGATCAACGGTTATCCTGTGGTGCGCTCCGATCGGCGCACCATTTCTATCAATGTGGATCAAAATGGCAATGTGACCATCCGGGCACCCAAGACGACCCCGGTTACCGAATTGCGCCGCTTTGTGGAAGAAAAGCAGGAATGGATACAGCGGGCGGTGCAACGGCAGGCGATAAGGCAGGAGCAGGCGCCCGCGTTTGCTGTGGGGGAAAGCATCCCCTATCTGGGCGGCAGCCTGCAGGTAACGACCTGTGAGATCGCATCGGCTTCGGCACGGGGGAATACCCTGCTGCTGCCTCAATACGGCGATCCCAGAGAACATGCCCTGCGGTGGCTGTTCGGGCAGGCGCAGACATACCTGCCGCAGCGGGTGCTCTACTGGTCGCAGATTATGCAGATCACCCCTGCTTCCATTACCATCGCAAACCCCAGAACCCGCTGGGGCAGCATGAAAAGCGACGGATCTCTTCGACTGAATGTGGCATTGATGCATTGCACCCCAGAACTGATCGATTACGTGATCGTGCATGAACTGTCCCACCGGGTGCACATGAACCACTCGCCGGCTTTCCATGCCCACACGGAGCGTTACCTGCCGGATGCAAAGCAGCGCCGCGCGGCGCTGAAGCAATGCGGCGCATACCTGCAGCTGCTGCGCCCCGCCGGGGAATAAAGTGCCTGTGTAAATGAAAACGAACGCCCTTCCGAAGTTTTGGACAGTATCCCAATTGTCAGACAGAAAAAAGAAAAGACCTGAAGTAGAATAAGAACAGTTTACGCGGCCTTGCTCCTGATTTCAATAGGAGTAAGGCCGTTTTTGAGCGAAATACGCTCAAAATTATAGAAATGAAC
>JAFXBE010000043.1 GCA_017516765.1 Clostridia bacterium
CCCGCACCCAAGCCCCACGAACCGGGGGCGCCCCCGCAGAGCCGTAGGCTCGAGGAGGCGACCAAGCAAGCGGCGTGGGGAAGGGAAGGGCCCCTTCCCCTTTAAGCCGCGGAACTGCTGTCCCCTATGAGCGCGAACGCCCGGTTTTTCCCCTCCCGGGGAAAAACCGGGCGGACGTGCAGCCAATGAAAGGAGATATACCACCATGGACACCAGAACCCAAATGATCACATCCATTTACACCGAAGGCGACGAGGACACCCGCCTTACCCGCTCCCGCCATGGCCAGATGGAGTATCTGACCACCATGCATTACATCCACCGGATGATCCCCACCGGCGCACGGGTGCTGGAGGTGGGCGCAGGCACGGGTCGGTATTCCGTCGCGCTGGCCAAAGAGGGCTATCAGGTTACCGCTGTGGAGCTGGTGGAGCACAATCTGGCTGCCCTGCGCAAAAACGCCGCCGGGCTGGAAAACCTGACCGCTCTTCAGGGCGATGCGCTGGATCTGAGCCGTTTTGATGACGGCAGCTTCGATGCGGTGCTGCTTTTCGGTCCCATGTATCATCTCTATGATGCGCAGGATGTTCGCCGTGCGCTGGATGAGGCTGTGCGGGTCACCCGTCCCGGCGGCGTGCTGATGACGGCGTTCCTGTCGGTCTATGCCATCATGCACGATTGCTACCTGAACAAAGATTTTCCGGATGGGCTGGAGGAGAACTTTACCGGCTCCTTTGCCGTGCGCCATTTTCAGGAGCAGATGTTTACCGGCTACGACATTGCGGAGTTTGAAGCCCTCTTTGCCGGAAAGCCGGTCATTTACCTTACCACCGTCGCTGCCGACGGCGTGCTGGAGCTGGCAGAAACAAGCCCCGATTTCAGCTTGCCCGATGAGGCTTTCGAGCATTATGTGCGCTATCATCTGGCGCTGTGCGAAAAGCGGGAACTGCTGGGAGCATCCAGCCATCTGCTGCACATCTGCCGCAGGCAGCCGGGCTGATAGGGCGTTTCATCCCTGCGGTGCAAAGAAATTTACAAATATCCCATAATGTGTTACTCTGCTTGTAAATCTGCCGTTAACTGTTTGTAAAGTCCGGACGATTTTGGAATCAGGCAAATTTGGTAACAAACTTACAAAACCTGTCATCCGTTTTTTCAGAGGGAAAACGGTCTGTATCGGGTGCGTTCAATACGTTTGCACGCTTGGCAGCAAGCGTGTGGAACGGGAGCGGAATCGGCATATTTACATCAAGAAAGATGTTTACAAAACCATATTCTATAACTTGCATTCTTTTGCCGGACGGGGTATATTATGAACGAATATGCTGCCATTTCTATATCCATGCAGCATAATGGCTGCGCTTTCTGCGCGGCCCCCGAAAGGAACTGGCAACCATGACCGATCAGAAATTGCGCAAACTCCGCCGCCATGAACTGCTGGAGATCCTGGTGGAACAGGGCAGGCAGCAGGAGCGCATACAGCAGGAGCTGGAGCAGGCACAGCAGGAGCTGGCGCAGCGGCAGCTGAATATCGAGGAATCCGGCAGCATCGCCGATGCAGCCTTCCGTCTCAACGATGTAATGGGCGCAGCCCAGCGCGCGGCAGATCTCTACACCGAAAACGTCAAGCGGGTGATGGATCAGCAGCAGCAGGAATCCAACCGGCTGCTGGACGAGGCCCAGAACCACGCCGCCCAGCTGGTGGCGGATGCCGAGAAGCGGGTACGCACCATTGTGGATGCAGCCAACGATCAGGCGTCGCGCATCCTTGCCAACGCCCGCGCCGAGGCCGACCGCATCGCCGCCCAATCCCAGACCGATGCACAGCGCATCCTTGCCGATGCCCAGATTCAGCGGGATACCATCCTTGCCGGTGCCAGAACGGAAGCCGGTCTGCCCGACGAGGATGCGGCAGAGCCCAAAAAACGTCGCGGTCTGTTCGGCAGGCGCGGCTGACCGTAAGCAAAGGACGATACGTACATGAGCAACAAAAAGAACCGCCCGCCGGTGGAGGTGCCCAGCGTAGCCCAACTGGAAAAAGAGCTGCAGCGGGAGCGCTACCGCCGCAATTACGGGCGTGTGCTGCGCAGCACCCTGTTCACGCTGGTCAGCGTGGCGGCGGTGGCCATTTTGATCGCCATGCTGTTTATGCCTGTTTTGCAGATCTACGGCTCCTCCATGTCCCCCTGCCTGGAGGACGGGGATATCGTGGTAACCGTTAAGCGGAGCGATTTTCAGCAGGGCGACGTCATTTCCTTCTACTACAACAACAAGATTCTGGTCAAGCGGGTTATCGCCTTCCCGGGCGACTGGGTCAATATGGATGCCGAAGGCAACGTGTTTGTCAACGGGCAGAAGCTGGACGAGCCCTATCTGGCAGACAAAGCCTACGGCGATGTGAACATCCAGCTGCCCTATCAGGTGCCGGAGGGCAAGTATTTCGTCATGGGCGACCACCGCTCCACCTCTGCCGACAGCCGCAACACCGCCGTGGGCTGCGTGGCGGAAGAGCAGATCGTAGGCAAAATGGTGCTGCGGGTCTGGCCCTTCCGGGCATTCGGCACGATCGAATAACCTTTTACGCATTTGTACAAACGCTTGCGCATTATGCAGACATACAAGGAGGCACTGATTACCGTGAGGGCTGACAGGAACAAACAGACTGAGCAGTATATCAGACAAGTCAAGAACAGAAAACGGCTGGGCACCGTTGTTGCGGTGCTCGGCGTGCTGGTTGCGCTGATGACCACCTATGTGCTCATGCTCCCCGGTATCACCATGGAGCATGATATGCTCTGCGGGCTGGAGAAGCATGCCCATACGGAATCCTGCTATCAGCCGCAGCTTACCTGCGGGCAGACCGAGAGCGCCAGCGTGACCGAGACCGTTCAGCTTACCTGCGACTTCCGGCCCCATGTGCACACCGAACAGTGCCTGAACGCCGAACAGGAGCCGGTCTGCGGCTGGTCGGAGACCTACTGGCACCTCCACGATGATCTGTGCAGGGATGCAAACGGCGTGCTCATCTGCACCCTCAAAGAAAAGAGCCCCCATTATCATAACGACAACTGCTACGAAACCGTTGATACTTTGATCTGCCAGACCCCCGAAAGCCAGGGGCATATCCACACCGACGCCTGCAAGGGACAGGGCAGCGAACCCGTCTGCGGTCTTGAGGCGACCGAGGGCCATATCCACACCGACGAATGCAGCGGCAGCCTCCTTACCTGCACGCTCACCGAGAACCCGGGACATGTCCATGATGAAACTTGCGCCCCCGAAACCGTTCTGATCTGCACCATCCCCGAGGGGGAAGGCGCCCATACCCACAGCGAAGCCTGTCTGGGCGATGCGCAGCTGATCTGCACCGACGAGACCCACACCCATACCGAAGCATGCTATGAGCAGCCCCTGCTCTGCGGGCTGGAGGAAACCGCCGGACATATCCACGGCGAAGGCTGCTCTGCTGTGGTGTATGCCTGCGGCAAGGAAGCGGGCGCAGATGCCCACACCCATACCGATGCCTGCTATACCGCGGGGTTTGTTTGCGGTAAGGAGGCAGGGGAAGGCGCGCACACCCATGAATCTGCCTGCTATCCACAGGATGTGATCCTCTGCGGCAAGGAAGAGGGCGAAGGCGCCCATGCCCATGGCAAGGACTGCTATACTGCCGAAGAGAAGCTGACCTGCACCCTTTTGCACAAGCATGAGAAGAGCTGCTTCAAAACCGTGGCTGGCATCACCATCGCTGTCTGCGGCAAGACCGAAACCATCGAGCATCGCCACAGCGAGACCTGCCGCACCGTCGTGGTGAATACGGAGGCGGGGCATACCCATACCGATGCCTGCTACACCGATGCCCTGATCTGCGGTCTGGAGGAGCACGAGCACACCGGTGCCTGCTACCCCGATGCCACCGCCGAACCCACTACCGAACCGACCGTGGAACCCACTGCCGAGCCGACTGTGGAGCCGACCACCGAACCGACTACCGAACCCACCACTGAGCCGACCGTGGAACCCACCGTGGAGCCGACCACCGAGCCGACTACCGAACCCACCACCGAACCGACTGTGGAACCCACTACCGAACCCACTACTGAGCCGACTACCGAACCCACTGTCGAACCCACCACCGAGCCGACCACCGAACCGACTGTCGAACCCACCACCGAGCCGACTACCGAACCCACCGTCGAACCCACCACCGAGCCGACTACCGAACCGACCGTGGAACCCACTACCGAACCCACTACTGAGCCGACTACCGAACCCACTGTCGAACCCACCACCGAGCCGACTACAGAACCCACTGTCGAACCCACCACCGAGCCGACTACCGAGCCCACCACCGAACCCACCGTGGAGCCGACTACCGAGCCGACCATCGAACCGACCACCGAACCCACAACCGAACCCACCGTGGAGCCGACCACCGAACCCACCGCCGAACCCACAACCGAACCCACCGCCGAACCCACCACCGAACCCACCACCGAGCCGACCGTGGAACCCACTACCGAACCCACCGTGGAACCCACCCCCGACCCCACCTACTGCGGCATCCCCGAACACCGTCACAGCGCCGATTGCCTCAACGAGGCGGGCGAGGTGGTCTGCGGTTATTCCCAGGATCATCTCCACGGCGAGCTTTGCTATATCCGCCTCACCGACCCGGTGTTCTATTGCGGAATGGAGGAGCATCTCCACGGCGCGCTGTGCTTTGACAAACATCTCAACATCCTCTGCGGCTATGCCGCCCAACACCGCCACGACCGGGAGTGTCTGGTGGATCCCTCTGCCGTTGTCTATTACTGCGGCATGGAGGAACATTTCCACGACGACACCTGTCTGGACGAAGACTGGAACCTGATCTGCACCCTGCCCGTACATGAGCACAGCAGCGATTGCACCTATGCCTGCGGCAAGCCCGAACACATCCACAGCGCCACCCCAGCCGGCGGCTTGATGCTGCTGAGCCTTGAAGAGGACAACGGCTGCTACGATGCCGACGGCAACCTGATCTGCACCCTCGGGGAGCATACCCACACCGAAGCCTGCGCCTACGCCGCCGAAGACAGCGGCAGCGGCGCAGCCACCCTTGATAACGGCGATTCCTCTGATTTCGGTAACTACGTAACCGACGTAAAGGTGCATACTGACGGCAAGTACGACGATCTCTACAAGCCCTCCTACGATGGCACGACCGATTCCTACAGCACCGCCATCGATATCAAATTCAGCATCCCCAACAGCGTGCTCACCCAGGAGAACGTCTATCAGTTCATCTATGATCTGCCGGAGAACGTGGGCGCCACCAGCCCCGATACCTATGGCGAGAATTACGATATTCTCAACGCCTCCGGCGTAAAGGTGGGCGAATTCTCCATCGCCCGCCGGGATGACGGCAGCCATTATCTGGACATCCGTCTGGATTCCACCAAGGTGGATACCACCATCGACTGCACCGGTACCCTGTACTTCAACTGCTCCATCGACGGCAATGCCACCCGGGAGGATGGCAGCATCTATGTGGAGTTTGAGCAGAACATCGGCTTCGAGGTAAATGGCAGCGACATCAACCGCAGCGAAGACGAGACCGCCCTCTACAGCGTAAGCACCGAAAAGACCGGTGCCAACAACGGTACCGCCTACGATCCCGCCACCAACACCCTCAGCTACCAGATCAAGGTAAAGACCAAGGGTACCCCCGATCAGATTCAGCTGACGGACAGCATCAATGTAAACGGTCTTACCATCGAAAGCCAGCAGATCACCTCTGTGCAGCTGACCAACAACGGCGTTACCACCACCGTTTCCGACTATACCTCCAACATCAACGGCAATAACATGAACATCACCCTGCCGCAGGTAAAGCCCGCCGATGTACCCGACGGGCAGACGGCAGAGTATGTGATCAATTATCAGGTAAAGCTGGCCGATTCCGGCTACGCCAATACCTACCTTACCGCCAACAACAGCATTCAGGCTGTTTCCGGCTCCGGCACCCCCAACGAGGTGAAGGACAGCGACAGCATCTCCGAATCCAAAGAGCAGAAGATGCTGGAGAAGACCGGCTCCTACGATGCCAATGCGGGCGTTATCAACTGGAAGGTGGTCTTTAACCAGGCGGGCAAGAACATCTCCGGTCTTACCCTTACCGACCAGATGCTGGGCTCCCTGCCGGATGCCTCCTCCGTTACCGTCACCCCCAACGACGGCGGCTATGCCATCCAGTACAACCCGGACGGCAGCATCTCCGGCATCCATTTCCAGAACTACACCACCTCCACCTACGAGATCGTCTACCAGACCAAGCCCGGCAAGGACTTTGCCGGTAACTACGCCGAGGCGAACAAGGTAACGGTGGTCAACCCCAACGGCGATACCGTCGTGGAGGACGATTACACCGTCAACAACGTAAACCGCAACCAGACCGTATCCAAGAGCGTGGCGGGCAGCGCCGAAGCCGAGGACGGCAAGAGCATGACCATCGACTGGAAGGTGGAGATCCCCATCGATGAGGACGGTCTGAGCAACGATGTTGCGGTTACCGACAACATGAGCCCCAACGGCCGCCATTACATGACATACGACCAGCTGAACACCCTGTACAATCAGGTAAAGGATATGCTGGGCACCACCGAGGACGGCAAGACCGCCATGACCGTGGATGTGATCACCGCCGGCGCAAACGGCTCGGGCGGTTATCAGGCGACCACCACCAATATCGACGATGTACTGGCGCAGGCAGACAGCAGCGCTGTTTTCGGCGCGGTCAAATTTACGCTCAGCCACAACGCCTCCGGCATCGTCAACCTGAAGAACACCACCCTTACCCTCAACTATTCCTCCACCGCCTACACCGACGGGCTTACCACCAACAGTCAATTCGGCAACTGGCTGGGCGTGGGCGATAACGGCAACTCCTCCAGCTACGCCGCTGTGGACTATGTGGCCGACAATACCAACCCCGTAAGCAAATACTGCGGCGACGACGGCAACCACAACGGCGAATGCTCCTACCACCACCAGAACGATCCCATCTCCTGGGGCATCAGCGTATATCAGAACGGGGAGTACGACTACGTACGCGTCGAGGATACTTTGCCCGAGGGTCTGGAGCTGACGGATGTGTATCTGGGGCAGAACCTGCAGACCAAGCTGAGCTACGATGCCTCTGCCGCCCCCGACGGCTCCGGCTTCTATCCCCTTACCCTTGCCCCCAACGGCGATACCTCCGGTCTGGCCATCACCGGCAAGTACAACCCCCAGACCCGCCAGCTGGTGGTGGATGTGCGCCCCGACAGCGACCCCAATACCCAGATCTACGACAACTTCGGTCAGGGCAAGACCCTGAAGCTGAAGGTGCGCGCCGCCGTGACCAAGGACAACCGTCCCGCCCCCGGCGAGACCAAAGAGTACTCCTTTGCCAACACCGCCAATGTGTATGTATCCAAGAACAACACCGAATCCTTCTACGATGACGATTCCCATACCTACAAGGTGCGCTACACCTCCCCCGATCTGGTCACCAAGAAGGATATGAACTGGCAGGAAAACACCAGCACGATGCAAAACTACAAGCCCGATAACTTCGGCTGGATCGTCGAAGTGCGTCAGGATCAGGAATACGATCAGCTGGTTATTACCGATACCCTGCCCCCCGAGCCCAACCTGTACAAGATCACCGTGGGCAGCACCGAGATCGAAGTGGCGCGCGGCGAAGACGGCACCGTTACCCTGACCCCCCATCTCCATACCGATGAGGAGGGTCTGTTGATCACGCCTTCCTACGATGCAGCCACGGGCAAGGTAACGATCACCGTAAAGCGCAACCCCGACAGCGATCTCAAGGACGACCCCACCCACACCAAGGGATACGGTGTGGATCAGACCCTCACCGTGCGTTACTACTGCACCCTGCCCGAGGATCATGTGGCATCCGAGAGCAATCCCAGCGTATCCAACACCTACACCAACACCGTCAGTGTGGATTTCACCAAGGATAACAACACCATCACCGGTACCGACGACCAGACCATCAAAACCCAGTTCACCTATAACCCCCCGGTCAAGAAGCTGGGTGTGGACTCCAACAATCAGGAGTCCGAGGGCAACACCGTGGTCAACAACGCCACCGGTCAGCTGGTCTGGAAGGTGAAGGTAAGCCAGGCGGATCTGTACGAATACGTGGTCATCGAAGACCAGCTGCCCGCCGGTATGATCGAGCTGGACCCCACCAAGAGCGAGGGCGTTATCCAGCTCAAGCAGTGGAGCGGCTACTGGCTGCGCCTTGGCGAAAGCGCCGACGGCATCACCTATCCGCTGGTGGCGTACAACCAGCATAACCAGAACGAAGTGCTCTACGGCTACGAGGCCACCTACAACGCCCAGACCGGCAGGATCTATATCAAGCTGGAGCGCGACCCGTGGCAGCGCAACGGCGTTCTGGAAAACGAGACCGTGCTCATCTTCCACTGCCGCGTAACCGAAGACTATATGCCCAATACCGCAGACGGTCAGTATCAGAAGGAACTGGGCGAGGTGACCAACACGGTGGATGTTTCCACCAACGAAGGTCATCTGGGGCACGACGGGCAGACCCAGATCGTTACCGTTACCCAGCAGCGTCCCACCTTTACCACGGTGGATAAGAATTCCCCCGTGTACGACGGCGACGACAAGATCCTGCACTATGTGGTGGATATCAACCCCGAACAGCAGGATATGGATCCCGCCAAGAACCAGGTCACCATTGTGGACAGGGCCAGCTACAGCCAGAGCCAGCCCATCAAACGGTGGGGTAATAGGCAGGTCTCTGCCGACCGCCGCCTTACCCTGCTCTCCAATTCCGTAAAGCTCTATTATGCCGATTACGATGAGAACGGTCAGCCGCTGATGCAGGACGGCCGCCTCATCCCCGGCGAAGAGGTGGATGCCTCCAAGTGGACCATGGATTATGTGGAGGACGATTCCAACGATACCGCCACCCGCACCATGACCCTTACCGTGCCGGACGGGCGCGCCCTTGTGCTGGTGTACGATTATGAGGTGTCCATCAATAAGACCATGGGCTTGTACAACAACGAGCCGCTGGGCATCAGCAACCGCATCTATGCGGAAGATTACGAAAGCAGCGCAGACAACTCCCAGACCAGCAGCTCCGACCGGTGGAATGCCAGCGCAGGCGCGGGCTACATTGAAGGCAGCCCCATGCAGCTGTTCAAGCACGATGCCGCCAACCAGAGCAATGTGCTGGCAGGCGTTACCTTTGAATTGCAGCAGTATGTGAACGGCAGCTGGAGCCGTGTAATGGATCTGGTTACCGATGAAACGGGCAGCATCAGCCTGAGCCCGCCTGCCTACGGTGTTTCCACCCATACGTGGGACCGGCTCTACCGTGTGGTGGAGACCGAGACCATTACCGGCTACGAGGTGCCCAACCCGCCGCCCACCTACTACTTCTACTGGCGTTGGATGGGCAACGTGGCCTTCCCAGATGATGTGAACCGCTCCGATGCCGTCGACCTGATGAACGAGTCGGTCACCTTCTACGCGCCCAACGCCAAGCTGGCAACCAGCCTCGGCGTGGAAAAGATCTGGCTCAACCCCGACGGCTCCCTGATGAGCGACCGGGATATCCCCTCCTCCGTCACGGTGGATCTGCACCGCTACGCCGTTCCCGAAGCAGACTGGGATCGGCTGGTGGAGGAAACGGACGGCAAGATCAACGGCGCGCTGGCGGACGGCGGCACCAACGCCCTTGTGGATATCCAGATCCGCGGTCGTCTGTCCCAGCTGCAGTCCCGCGACGTGGCTGTGCAGGTGGAGGCCAAGGTGGGCACCACCTTGGAATTTGATGTGAATGTTATCTCCGGCGGTCAGGAGACTTCGCAGGATGCGTGGGGCTATATGCCCACCTTTGCGGGCTACCCCCATACCTCCAAGCGGGTGGAGAACGGGCAGGAGTGGTACCACTTCTCCGTGCCCGTTACCGAAGGTCTGCAGCTGATCGGCGGCTTCTCCAACAGCAACAATGAGTGGGGCGATTCCAACGGCGACTGGAACGGTCTGGATAAACGTGTTGCCATTGCCAACATTCAGGCGACCCGTTCCCAGCCTATGGACAACTCTGCCTACAACAGCCAGCTTGCACCCTATGTGGACCGCAGCTACGTGGTCTCCGCCAAGCTGACCGCCGCAGGCGAATGGAAGAGCCTGTGGGAAAACCTGCCTCTGGAGGGACTGGACGAGAACGGCAACAAGGTACACTACAAGTATTTCGTTACCGAGACCCCGCCCAGCGGCTTTGCTGTCAAGATCACCGGCTACAGCAGCGACGGCGGCGGACAGTTCGTTGTGGAAAACCAGAAGGACGGCAGCCGGATAGAGAAGATGAACCTGCGGGTAAAGAAACGCTGGTTCGGCGCAAATGGCGAGGAATATGTCTACGACAAGACCACCGGCATCTGGACCGATTCGGACAACCAGCAGTATGTGTACGAGAACGGTGTCTGGTATACCGTAAGCGGCGATACCCGCACGCAGATCACCGATCAGCAGAAGCTGAGCACCATGCCGCTGGAGGCTGTCAGCATCCGTCTTCTGCGCAAAGACCTGCTGGCGGGCAGCGATGCTCCGTGGGAGACCTATATCTATAACCAGAACGCTTCCACCGTTATCAATGCCAACACCAACTGGACCTACAACTTTAACGACCTGCCCACCAGGATGTACAACTCTGTGGGGCAGCTGCTGGAAAGCTACGATTACTTTATCGAAGAAGTGATCGACGGCGACTACATTGTAGAACTGGTACCCACCGGCACCGAAGTGGATGCAAACGGCAAGAAGTACGATGTGATCACCGTGAAAAACTCTGCCGTGCGCAACATTGCCGTGGAAGTGACCAAGCAGTGGGCGGAGGGCAGCAAGCCTGAGGGCGACCCCAATGTGACCGTACGGCTGGATCGCCAGATCTACACCGAAAACGGCTACGTCCCCGACGATACCTTCGCCGCCGAAGCCCAGCAGAAGGGCTGGGCGACCGAAGCCACCCTGAGCGCCGCCAACGAGTGGAAGCATCAGTGGACGGGGCTGCCCAACGGCGCCATCGAAGCGGACGGCACCGCCAGGAGCTACTCCTATACCGTTACCGAGATCAAGGTGAACGGTACCGATGTGGACAGCACCATTTACGAGCCAACCTACGAGTACGGCGCCGACGGCTCTGTTATCGTTACCAACACCAAGGTGATCCCCAAGACACAGATCATCGCCGAAAAGGTATGGCAGGACGAGACCGGTGCGGTAGTGAGCGCACCCGCCGATGTGCCCTCCGTTACCCTGAAGCTGATGCGCAGGGCGGGCGAAAGCGGCGCAGCCGAGCCGGTGCAGAGTCTGGAACTCAACGCCGCCAACCGCTGGAAGCTGATCGTATCCGATCTGGAGAAGTTTGTGCCGGTGAACGGCGAACCCTCCGCAACGCCCTACATCTACTATGTTGTGGAAGAGCCCGTGCCCGCCGGGTACGCTGTCAGCTATTCCAACAGCACAGACGGGGTCAGCTTTGCCCAGCCCGAAAGCGGGCAGATCACCGTCACCAATAAGCTCGTTACCGA
Organism: Clostridia bacterium; assembly: GCA_017516765.1. Taxonomy (GTDB): domain Bacteria; phylum Bacillota; class Clostridia; order Christensenellales; family Aristaeellaceae; genus Limiplasma. The sequence goes on from JAFXBE010000043.1 coordinate 11,625, forward strand.
CCTGACGGTCTCCAAGCGCTGGCAGACCACAGACGGCGAAACCGCAGAGCCTGCCGAGGCGGCGGTGTATGTAAAGCTGTTCAAAGATGGCAGCGAGTACGGGCTTTCCGCCGATGCCAACGGCGTACCCATGCAGGACGGCTATATCGTGCTTTCTGCCGCCAACAGCTGGAATACCGCGGTGCTCAACCTGCCCGACGGCAGCTATACCGTGAAGGAATACCTGTACGCAAACGGCGCTTACACCGAAGCGGCAGATGCGGTCATCACCCCCGCAAGCGGTGATCAGGACAGCAACTTTACCATTACCAACACCATCCCGGATGATGTGGTGGAGACCACCCCCGCCGCCCTGACCCTGACCAAGCAGTGGGAAGGTGCGACGGATTACAAGCCCGACAGCATCCGCTTCACCATGACCCGCACCGATGCAGTCACCGGCGGCGTGACGGAGTACACCCTCACGCTGGGGCAGTGGAACGCCTCCTGCGACCCCGCTGTTGAGGGCGCAGCTTTGAGCGTCAACGCACAGGGCGAGACATGGAATCTGTCCATCACCGACCTGCCCGGCAGCAAGACCGTCAACGGCGCAGCGGAGTACAGCTACACCTACGCCATCACCGCCGAAGCAGCGGTGGAAGGCTTCACCGCCTCTCAGATCACGGGCGACGGGCAGGGCAATTACAGCATTACCAACACCCGCATCCCCACCGCCGTAAAGGCGGTCAAGGTCTGGGGCGAAGGCACCCCCGACACCAGACCCGATGTAACGTTGACCCTGTACCGCTTTATCGAGCAGAACGGGGTTAAGGTACAGCAGCAGGTGGAAAGCGTTACCCTTACCGGCGGCGTTACCGAAAAGCAGTGGGAAAACCTCCCCGCCTACGGCAGCATTACCGAAAACGGGAACACGCTGGCGGGCGCATATACCTACTATGTAACCGAGACCCCTGTGGAGAACTACACCTCTCAGGTAAGCCCCGAAGACGGCATCCCGGATGCAACCGGAACCGTCACCTTCACCAACACCCCCACCCAGCTGAAGGTGGAAAAGCAGTGGCTGGGCGGCGCAGCCGAAAAGCCCATGAAATTCCGTCTCTGGCGCAGGGTGGGCGAAGCCCCCGCACCGGAACAGCCGGAACAGCCGGATGAGCCGGAGATCACCGATCCCTGCTCTGTCTGCGGCGAGAGCCTGAGCAACGGCGAGGATCACAGCGCGGCCCCCTGCGGTACCCACTACCGCTGTGCCGACGGCTACACCGAAGCGGCGCATGCAGCCTGCGGTTTCTGCACCGGCTATCTCTGCGACGGCAATGCCCACGGCGAAGGCGTGTGCAACGGCAGCGCCGGCGGGGAGGATGTGACCATCTCTCTTGAAATCTGGTACAAAGGCTGGGGAGAAGGTTCTGCAGATATCAAATTCGACGGTTTTGCTCCCTCCATCACAGTGCCCAAGGGTTCGCAGGTGGTGTGGCAGATCCATAACAACACGGGCTGGTACAATTTCATGCCCGCATCCGTCACCTATGACGGCGGCAGCATTACTTCCCAGACCGTGATCAGAGCCGACGACGGACGTACCCACACCCTTACCTTCACCGCGGTCCAAAGCGGCGTGATCCGTTTGACCGAGGTTAACGAAAACGGCGGTACCCAAGGTACTTGGAGCGATAAAGGGTACACCACCGGACAGGCTGCCTCCTACGCCCTGCGCAGCGCCGCCCGCTCCGGCGATGCAGTCAGCGAGATCGTGAACACCGAAGGTGCAGAACCGGTCACCTACAACGGGCAGACCGAGTTTGAACTGACCGGGAGCGACTGGTCGTACATCTTCTACGCCCTGCCCGCCGTCAACGAAAGCGGCGAGCCCTACCGCTACTTTGTGGAAGAGCTGGAAGCGGACGATTACATCGTTTCCTACGAAAACAACGACGGTATCGCCCCCGGCACGGGCAGCAGCATCCTCATCAAGAACAGTCCAAAGCAAGAGATCATCGTTGAGGAGACCCCCGCCGCCCTGACCCTGACCAAGCAGTGGGAAGGCGCAGCGGACTACAAGCCCGAAACCCTTACCTTCACCATGACCCGTACCGACACGGTCACCGGCGAAACCGCCGCCTACACCCTGACCGTGGCGCAGCAGAACGGCAGCCTGACCGCCGCCTGCGACCCTGCCATCGACGGCGCGGTACTGACCCCGTCCATCGTGGGCGAAATCTGGAATCTGTCCATCACCGACCTGCCCGGCAGCAAGACCGTCAACGGCGCAGCGGAGTACAGCTACACCTACGCCATCACCGCCGAAGCAGCGGTGGAAGGCTTCACCGCCTCCCAGATCACGGGCGACGGGCAGGGCAATTACAGCATTACCAACATCCGGGATCTCACATCCGCCACCGTGCAGAAACGCTGGATCGGGAACCATCCCGCCGTCAGACCCGATGTGGAGATGACCCTCTTCTACGGCATCCCGCAGGATAACGGCACCACCTTCATAAAGGTAGAGCGGGCGGATAACCCCATCACCCTTACCGGCGGGGAAGCTCCCCAGACCGCTTACACATGGGAAGACCTGCCCGCCTTCGGTACCTGCACCTATCAGGATCCCCTCAGCGGGCAGACGGTCACCCTGACGGGCGCATTCACCTACAAGGTGGAGGAGACCCCGCTGGATGGCTATATCGCCGCCAGCGCACCCAACGACGGCACGCTGGATGCCAACCATACCGTCACCTTCGAAAACACCCCCACTCAGCTGGATGTGGATAAGCAGTGGCTGGGCTACGCCGAAGGCGAGACCGACGGTTATACCGTCTACCTGCAATTGCTGGGCGACGGCATGGTGGTGGATCCCGCCCTGTATGCCGGTGTCACCAAGTACCGCATCGAAAGTGCGGACGGCGTATACGAAAACTGCTTCGCCGTAACCGGCGGCGATCCCGTTTCCTTCTACGCGCTGCCCCAGGGCTTCTACACCCTTGCGGAGCTGGCATGGAAGCAGGAGGGCGGCGAGATACAGCCCATCGGGGATGTGGACACGCTGGAATGGAAGATCGGCAGCGCCGACGGTGTGACCATGCCTGCCGAAAACCCGGAGGATGTGCAGACCCTTACCATCACCAACACCAGGCGCAACCGTCTGGATGTGGACAAGCATTGGGTGGGCGTCGATCAGCCTGTGGATGTACAGTTCGAGCTGTACCGCAGAACCGGCGACGCTCCCGTTACTCCCGAAGAGCCGGAGCAGATCCTCTGCGGCGGCTGCGGCGAAGCGGTAACCACTGCCGATGATCACAAGGCGGCCTGCGGGCACTTCACCTGCGAGGATGGCTACAGCCAAGCCGACCATGCCCTTTGCGAATGCGGCAGCTACCTGTGCAACGGTAGCGACCACAGCACCTGCGGGCAGCCGGAGGAGACCCTGTGCGAGACCTGCGGCAAGCCCGTCACCAATGAAGGCGAGCATGCCTTTGCCCCCTGCGGACAGCACCGCATCTGTATGGATGACTATGCAGAGGCGGATCATCAGCCCTGCGGCGATTGCGGTGAATTCCTGTGCGACGGCAGCGACCATACCGCCTGCGGCGGTGCGGAGGAGGAGACCGTCACCATCACCTTTGTGCTCATCAACCAAAATGCCCACGATGAGAACGGCATCAACACCGAATCGCCGGAGCACAGCTACACGGCACAGGCGATCCCCAAGGGTGCAGACATCACGTGGAACATTCAGGTGGTGCATACCCGCAACATTGGCTGGACACCGCCCGCAGAGTTCACCTTCGACTACGACGGCGCGACCTATACCTGCCGGCGTACAAAGGCAGAGAACGGCGTTGCAACCTACGAGGTATCCTTCAAAGCAACGGTGGATGCCACCATCCGGGCGACGTTTGCAAAGTACTGGATGACGGCAGACTTTACCCAGAGCGTGAATGTGGCATCCGCCACAGCATCCTTCGCCGCCTACAGCGCACGCAGCGGCAATGTATCCGAGACCGTCAACATCGAGGGCGCAGAGAAGGTGGAGATCGACGGCGTAAGCCTCTTCACCATCCCGGCCGGCGGCTCCTATACCTTCTGGGATCTCCCCGCTACGGACGACACCGGTGCAGCCTACAAGTACTTTGTCCGGGAAGTGACCACCGGCTATGTGGTCGCCTACGGCAACAACGGCGGCGTTGCCCCCGACGGCAGCAGCATCACCATGACCAACAGCGAGCCGGAGATCATCACCGTCAGCCTGACGGTGAAGAAGGTCTGGCAGGACGAGCAGGGCAGCGAGACCACCCCGCCCAACTACGCCGTCCGCTATGAGCTGTGGGAGGTGGGCGGTACCGAAGCCCTCCTCAGCGGCGAAGATCTGGTGCTCAACCGGAACAACGGCTGGCAGAAGACCCACACGGGTCTGGATCCCGCCAAGAGCTACTATGTAAAGGAGGTTGCCGTTCTTGGCGGCACCACCGACATGCTCACCTTCTACCGGACCTCCTATCAGACGGGCGAAGGCGCAGCCACCGAGACCGCAGCCGATGCAGCGGTCACCGGCGGCGGATCGGTCACCATCACCAACAGGCTCAAACCCACCTTCACCCTGCCGGAGACCGGCGGCATGGGTACCCATCTGTATACGGGCGCAGGCGCGCTGCTCATCATCATCGCGCTTGGGCTTCTGTATAAAGGAAACAAAGGGAAAAGGAGGTTTGATGCATAATCCATTCTCCTGTTTTCCCTCAATGGTTCAATAAGGTATCCCAGACAAAAACAGAAAGGAAGACGAACATGACTACCTTGAAGAAACTGGTTTCTCTGGCCCTGACTGTGATGCTGCTGTGTGCATGCTTTGCCGCAAACGCCGCCACCATCACCATGAACGGCGGCACCGATGGTTCCCAGTACAGCATTTACCGCATCCTGGATGCCACTGTTTCCGAAGATGGCACCAATATCGCCTATTTCCTCAACGATAAGTACGACGAAGTGCTCATCAGCGTTCTTGGCGACGAGCCCATCGAAGCCCTCAAAGCGCTGGATGGCAATGCCACCGAACTGGATGCCAAGGCCAAGCAGATCTACGATGCCATCGTGGCTGCGAACATCGATCCCGATGCCACCGCCTCCGGCAGCAACGCTTCTGCCGATGCGGGCACCGGTTATGTGCTGGTGGCAGAGACCCAGCTGGGCGACGAGGGCGATACCTACTCCCTGCTCATGCTCAGCACCGCCAAGGGCAACAACATCAACATCAACACCAAGGAAAACGTGCCTCAGCTGGAAAAGAAGCTGAAGGAGACCAACGATACCACCGGTGATGTTTCCGGCTGGCAGGACGGCGCCGACTACGATCTGGGCGACGATGTACCCTTCAAGCTGATCGGTACCCTGTCCGACCGTTACGACAGCTACCAGACCTACTACTACCAGTTCACCGACGAGATCTGCGACGGTCTTACCTTCAACAAGGATGTGCGTGTGGTCGTGGATAACGGCGGCGAGGAGACCGATGTCACCTCCGCTTTCACCACTGCCGAGACCGCAACCGGCTTCACCGTTACCTGCACCGACCTGAAGCAGATCCCCAATGTGACCATCGACAAGGATTCCGAGATCGTCGTATACTACACCGCCAAGCTGAACGAACAGAGCGTTATCGGTTCTGCCGGCAACCCCAACAAGGCCATGCTCACCTACAACAACAACCCCTACTACGATGGCACCGGCACCGGCGACGATGCTCCCGATTCCGAAAAGAACACCAGCGTTACCCCCTGGGATCAGGTCATCGTGTTCACCTACGAGCTGGATGTGGACAAGGTGGATGGCAGCAGTCAGCCTCTGGAGGGCGCTACCTTCCAGCTGATGAAGAAGGAAAAGCAGGAGGACGGCAGCGACCTGTATGTGGAAGTTGCCACCATCGAAGGCACCAGCCAGAGCGAATTCGCCTTCCAGCGTCTGGATGCCGGCGAGTACCTGCTGAAGGAAACCAAGGCTCCCGCCGGTTACAACCCCGTGGATGACATCACCTTCACCATCACTGCCGATTATGATACCGAAGCCGATAGCCCCGCCTTCGGTACCCTGACCGTTGACCATGAGGATTTTGAGGCCAATGCCACCACCGGTATCATTTCCACCGGCGTTATCAACCTGACCGGCACCGAGCTGCCCACCACCGGCGGCATCGGTACCACCATCTTCTACGTGGTCGGCGGCGTGCTGGTTCTGCTGGCTGTTGTGCTGCTGGTGACCAAGCGCCGTGTAGGCGAAGAAAACTGAGGTTTTTCCCCATCGCCCTCAAAGCACAGTCTTTGAGTTGATTTTGCGGCTGGGGGAGGGGGATTGTCCCCCTCCCCGGCCGGCAACAGGAAAGGAGCGTCCATGAAGAAAAAATGGCAGAACGTGCTGCTGGTACTGGTACTGCTGGCAGGCGTGGCGCTCCTTGTGTACCCCACCTTTGCAGACTACTGGAACTCTTTCCACCAGTCCCGTGCCATTGCCACCTATTCACAGGCGGTCTCTACCATCGAAAACGATCATTACGACCAGATCTGGGCAGATGCCCGGGCATACAACGAACAGGTTCCCCTGCGCCGCAACCGCTTTTATTTGAGCGATGAGGAACGCGCCGTCTACAACGCCCAGCTGGATGCCGCCGGGCTGGGCATCATGGGCTATATCGAGATCCCCAGGATCGATGTTTCCCTGCCCATTTACCACGGCACAGACGAAGCTGTGCTGCAGATCGCCATCGGCCATATCGAGGGCTCCTCGCTGCCGGTGGGCGGCCCGGGCACCCATTGCGCGGTGTCGGGGCACAGAGGCCTGCCCTCTGCCACGCTGTTTTCCAGGCTGGATGCGCTGGAAAATGGCGATATCTTCCAATTGCATGTGCTCGATGAGATCCTCACCTACGAGGTGGATCAGATCCTCATCGTTGAACCCTTCGATCTGACCGGACTGGACATTATCGAAGGCCAGGATCTGTGCACCCTGGTTACGTGCACACCCTACGGCGTCAACTCCCACCGGCTGCTGGTACGCGGGCACCGGGTGGAAACGCCCGAGGAGGAAAAGGTGATCCGCGTGGTCGCCGACGCCATCCAGATCGAGCCGCTGCTGGTGGCTCCCGTGGTGGCGGCGCCCATGCTGCTGCTGTTGCTGGTGGTGCTGCTGGCAACCACCGGTAAAAAGAATTCCAAAAGAAAGGGTCGGTGAGCGGGTATGAAAAAAACCATTGCCTTGCTTTGCCTTGTGCTTTGTCTGCTGCTGCCGCTGGCGGCAGGGGCGGCTGCGCTGGGTCCGGAACGGGCCGCATCCCTCACCCTGCATCTGGCAGATGAGGGCACGATCCTCAAAGGGGTCAGGTTCGTCATCCGCCGGGTGGCGTCGCTGGATCGGGACGGTCGCTTCACCCTGCTGCCGGGCTATACCCTGCCGGATGGCGACATCAACGATACCGCAGGCTCTGCCGGGTGGGCTGCGCTTGCCCAAACACTGGCTGCCCAGACCGTGACCGCCGATGCCGTTGCCGCTACCGACGGGAAGGGCAACGCGGTTTTCTCCCATCTGGAAACGGGTCTGTATCTGGTTACCGCCAACCCGGTGCGTACCTCCAAATGGGCGTACGAATTCGCGCCTTTTCTGGTATGCACCCCCGGCATTACCGACGGGGAGTGGGACTATGCGCCCGTGGCGGATATCAAGTTTTCCCGTAAGCCCCTCACCCGGGATCTGTGCATCGTCAAGTACTGGTACGATAACGGGGTAACCACCGGTCGTCCCGGCGAGATCGAGGCGGAGGTCTATTGCGACGGAGAGCTGTACGCCACCGTGAAGCTGAACGGGGAAAACAACTGGATGGTCACCCTTGCGGGGGTGGAAAGCGCCCATGTGTGGTCGGTGAAGGAAAAGACCGTGCCTGCGGGCTATCAGGTGTCCTACAGCACCGCATCCGAAGGGCTGATCATCTCCAACACCCTCAAGCAGAAGCCTCCCGCCCCGCCCAATATTCCCCAGACGGGGCTGATGTGGTGGCCGGTGCCGCTGCTGGCGGTGCTGGGGCTTGCCCTGATCCTGACCGGCTGTATCCTGAAGCGGAAGGTGAACAATGAATAATCGAAAAGGCAATTGGCTCATCGTGCTGGGGCTTCTGCTGCTGGCGGCAGCGCTGGGGCTTGCGGTATACAATATGCAGACCGAGCTGACCGCAGGGCAGAGCGCGACCCATGTGCTGGGTGCGCTGTCCGGGCTGCGTCCGGGCGGGCAGGATGCCCCCGGGGATGCGCTTCCCGGCGATGGTTCTGCTGCGGATGTGCCTGCCCTGCCCGGGAATACCCCCGGGCAGAATGCGCCTGTCATTCCCGGAAACACCCCCGGTCCGAACGGCGGCAGCCCTGCCGGGGATGTGCCTCCCGTCCCGGTCAATACCCCCGGGCAGAATGCGCCCGGCGCAACCGGCGGGGAAATGCTGCCCACCGGCGGTGCGGATATGCCGGATGCCCCCCTGCTGCAGCCGGCGCAGCCCCTGCCCGGCGCGGAGCCGGACAGTCTGTTCGTGCCGGATTATGTGCGCTTCCCCGATATGGAGATGCCCATGGCGGAGGTGGAGGGGCACAGCTACATCGGCACCCTGTGCATCCCCGAGCTGGGGCTGGATCTGCCCGTGATGAGCGAGTGGAGCTACCCCAAGCTGAAGATCGCCCCCTGCCGCTTTGCCGGTTCGGCGTATCAGCAGCAGTTGATCATTGTGGCGCACAATTATGTGACCCATCTGGGCAACATCAAGAACCTGCCCGCAGGCTCGCCCATCACCTTTACGGATATGACGGGCAATGTGTTCTGCTACGAGCTGGCAGAGATCGAGATCCTGCGCCCCAATCAGGTAAAGGCGCTGATGGATACCGATTACCCCCTTACGCTGGTCACCTGCACCCTTGGCGGGCGCACCCGCGTTACTGCCCGGTGTATCCGGGTGGAGGAAAAACCGGCTGTGCCCGAAGGCATGATCCTTTCCATGGAGCCGGAAACCGAATAAACCTGTTCCGCGTCCCGGGGGCTGCAAATCCGCAGCCCGCCGGGGCGTTTTTTGCAACGAATGCAAAACCGTCCCATCCCGGCGCAAAAACTGCATAGACAGACCCCCGTGCCCCCTGCTATAATGACAAAAAAGAGCCTCTTGCACACAACCGAAACACCCCGCAGCCATGGGAAAGCCCTGCTTCCTGCCGCTGCGCCCGCCGGTGCAGGGGAAGGCTCATCAAGGGAGGAAAACCAGATGATCTATTACGTGAACCAGTCCGCAGCCCGGGAGGGCGACGGCTCCAAAGCCCGCCCCTTCCGGTGGATCAGCGATGCCGCCAAGCTGGCAAAGCCCGGCGACGAGGTCATCGTTGCCCCCGGCATCTACCGGGAGTATGTAAGCCCCGTAAACGGCGGCACCGAGGAAAGCCGCATCACCTACCGCAGCGAAGTACCGCTGGGCGCAGTCATCACCGGCGCAGAGGAGCTGACCGGCTGGCAGCCCCTTGGCGGCGGCATCTGGACAAACCGGGTGGATAACGGCATTTTCGGTTCCTTCAACCCCTACGTGGAGGAAGTCTACGGCGACTGGTACTTCGCCCCCACGGTGCGCCATGCAGGCTGCGTCTATATGGACGACAAAATGCTCTACGAAGCCCTGACCATGGACGAATTGAAGGCGGGTCAGGTCTATAAACCCAGCTGGGATCCGGATTTCTCTGTCTATAAGTGGATCGGCGTGCAGGAGGGCAACGAGACCGTGCTCTACTGCAACTTCCACGATATCGACCCCAACACCCGCAAGATCGAGATCAACGTGCGCCGCCGCTGCTTCTTCCCCGAGGAGACCGGCAGGGGCTACATCACCTTCTCCGGCTTCAAGGTGGAAAAAGCCGCCACCACCTGGGCTCCCCCCGCCGCCTTCCAGGACGGTATGGTAGGTCCCCACTGGAGCAAGGGCTGGATCATTGAGGATTGCGAGATTTCCAACGCCAAGTGCTGCGGCATCTCGCTGGGCAAGTACTACGACCCGGAGAACGACCACTACTTTACCCGTAAGCATGTAAAGAGCCCCACCCAGATGGAGCGGGATGCGGTCTGCCGCGGGCAGTACCACGGCTGGCTCAAGGAGAAGGTGGGCAGCCACATCATCCGCCGCAACCATATCCATCACTGCGAGCAGACCGGCATTGTGGGTCGTATGGGCTCCGTTTTCTCCCTGATCGAGAACAACCACATCCACCACATCAACAACATGCAGGAGCTGGGCGGCGCGGAGATCGCCGGCATCAAGCTGCATGCAGCCATCGATGTGACCATGCGCCGCAACCACATCCACCACTGCACCATGGGCATCTGGTGCGACTGGCAGCCGCAGGGCACCCGCATCACCCAGAACCTGCTGCACCATAACGAACGCCCCGCTTTCTGCGACTGGGCGGAGGGCGGCATGGAAAGCCAGGATCTGTTTGTGGAGGTGGGTCACGGCCCCACGCTGATCGACAACAACATCCTGCTGTCCGAGGTAAGCCTGCGCATCGCCACCGAAGGCGTTGCCATGGTGCATAACCTGATGATGGGCACCCTCACCTTTGTGGGCGGCGGCACGGGCGACCGCTACACTCCCTACCATATCCGCCACCGTACCGAGGTTGCGGGCTTTATGACCATCCTCCACGGCGACGACCGGTTCTACAACAACATCTTTGTGCAGAACCATCCCGCCGACGAGCCGGTAAAGCGGGGCGGCCCTGCGGAGCACGAACGTCTTGTGGGCACCTGGTGCTTCGACGAATACCCCACCTACGACGAATGGATCTCCTGGTTCGACATGGATGTGGCGCGCCCCGATATGGGCAAGCTGGACAAATACCACCGCAGCCACCTGCCCGTATGGGTGGAGGGCAATGTGTACCTGAACGGCGCAAAGCCCTGCAAGCACGAGAAGCACAATCTGGTATCCGCAGAAAAGCCGGTGGTGGAGCTGGTGGAGGAGAACGGTTCCTACCGTTTGCAGACCAACCTGCCCGAGCTGATCGGTTCCTTCCGCTGCGGCATGATCCATTCCGACATTCTGGGCTGCGCCTTCGAGCCGGAGCAGCGGTTTGAGAACAACGACGGTTCCGCCATCGTGTTCGATCGGGACTACAACGGCAACCACCGCGGCATGGATATTCTCCCCGGCCCCTTTGCCAATGCGGATGCGGCGCAGGAAGTGCTGTGGTAAGCCTTTGGATTTCATAAACGGGATGTAGGAAAACGGGTATCCGGTAAAATCCGGATACCCGTTTTTTGATGGTGTTTTCGCCGGGGAACAGACAAGCTGAAGGCTCCTTGGCAGAAAACCACCGTCCCCAACGCCTTGCAAATACCCCACCATCAGGCACTGCGTGCCAGCTTCCTCCCCCGCTGGGGGAAGAAGCCTTTTTGTTGGCTATTTTCTTTGGGGACAGTCAACAAAAGGCTCCTTCCGAAGGTGGGCGAGGTCGGGAAGCGCGTGCGCAGTGCGCACAACGCCGAAGGCGTTAGCGACCCGCAGTCTCGGGCCGAAGCAAGTACAGACCACGGTTAGTGGGCTGCACGCCGACTGAGGTTGCGGGCCGTAGGCTGTCGCCGTCAGGCGACTGAGGGTGCTTGGAGTGGGAGGTGCACACCGTTTCGGGTTGCCTTCCGCCCCCCGTCCATACAAAATTACAGCTCCTTCATTCTGAAGAAGCCGTACAAAGGTCATACCATCCCCCCCTGCGCCTGCAAAGCAGGCGCAGAACCGGGATTCCAAAGGGATGAAATCCCTTTGGCGGGGGTGCAGGGGGCAGCGCCCCCGCTCCGTCCCGCTCCGTCCCGCTCCGTCCCCCGTCACTCCTTCCAGCACTGGGGATCGGGGGAATAAAAGCTGCCGTTGGTGCATTTCGCCACCGCCGGGCAGCCACGGCACCAGGAAAGCAACTCGCAGCCGCTGCATTTTTCAAACCGCTCCAGTTGGCGGTACTGGGACAGCTGCCCCGCCCACAGCTGCTCCAGCGAGTGGGTGAACAGGTTGCCCAGCACGCTGTCCGGCACCCGGCGGCAGGCCATCACATCGCCGTTGGGCAGAAGGGTCAGATGCTGGGTGCCGCAGTGGCAGCCGCCGTAGATCACGTTGGGCAGAGCATCCTCCGGGGGCGTAAAGCGTCCGTTCTCGTAATCGTACAGCACCCACAGGTGATCCTTCTTGCCAAAGCTGGTCTGGCAGCCCGCTTCGATCAGCTCGTGGAACTTCTTGCCGCAGGTGTAGAGCAGCTCCCGGTAGCGTTCGGGGGTCAGCCCGTTGGTGCCGTCCTTGGCAGAGGGGCAGTAGCGGGCAAAGGCGTAGTGATCCGCGCCCGCCGCCACCACCTCGTCCACCAGGGCGGGGATCTGGTCAATGTTCAGGCTGCTGACGGTGGTCATGACCGTGGTTTTCAGCCCGCTTTTTTTCAGCATGCCGATCTTTTCCATGGTCTCTTTGTAGGAGCCGGGCTTGCGCAAAAGGTCGTGGGTCTCCTCCAGCCCGTCCAGCGAAAGCTGGTAGCGCAGGCAGCCCAGCTTCTTCAGCCTGCGGCAGACCGTCTTCGTCAGGTGGAAGGGGTTGCCCAGAATGGCAAAGGAGTGCTTTCTGCGGTGCAGATGCTCTGCCAGACGCCAGAAATCCGGGTGCAGCAGGGGGTCACCCCCGGTCAGGAAGAAGAAGGGGCGCATGCCCATGCCCTCGCAGAAGGTCTCGCATAGGGCCACTGCCTCCAGCAGCTTGTCCCATGGCATGGTCAGGGGCGCTTTGGTGCCGTCATCGCCGTAGATGTAGCAGTGGCGGCAGCGTTGGTCGCAGGCATCCGTAATATGGAACTGGAAAGAGAAGGTATCCCGCCCCAGCTGCCGGATCCCGTCGCCGGTCTTGTTTGGTTTCTTGCGGAAAAACGGAAAAACAGCGGTCATGGCAGATCCTTCCCTTCCAGCTGCATGGTCCATTGATTGGACACCAGCTCCACATGGGTAATGTCTTTCATTGTGTAGTTCAGATACCCCTCATCGCCCAGCATCAGCTTGCCATCCCGAATGGTGCAGGGGAACCCGAGCACGCTTCCCTCGCCCTCTGCGGGCTTCTGGGTAATGGTCAGATACCCGTTCTTCCAGCCGAAGGTCAGGCTGCCGCCCTCGTCAAGGAATTGCTGCAGGAGGGCATCGGTGGTGGCGGTCACCCGCAGCTCACCCAGACAGAAGGGCAGCTCTTCGTACAGCGTACAGGGAATGTTCTTGCGCAGGCAATCGTCGTGGGCATCGCTGCCCCGGTGCACCACCAGCCGCCCGTGCCCGTAGGGGTTCAGCTTCTTGAGGGTATCGGGCAGGTAGGAGGGCAGGGAAACGTGGCTGGGAATGATCAGGTACCGGATGCCATAGGATTCGTAGATAATGTCCGTATCCAGCTCGGTGATCCCCTGGGGCAGCTTCAGGCTGTGCAGGACGGAGCAGCCGCTGAAGCAATATTCTCCCAGCGTGGTAATGCTGTCGGGCAGGTCGATCCTTGCCAGCTTGATGCAGTCGTAGAACGCAAATTCCCCGATCTCCTTCAGCCCGCCGGGCAGGGAGATCTCCTGCAGCGACCTGCAATCGTAGAATGTGCTGTCACCGATGGTCGCCAACGGGCAATCCGCCGGGAAAAGGATGCTTTCCAGCGTGGAATAGGCAAAGGCGTATGCGCCAAGGCGGCTGAGGGAAGACACTCCCTCCCCGAAGGTGACCTGCTTCAGCTGGTCGCAGCCGTAGAATGCGCTGTCGCCGACGGTTTGGAGGGAAGCGGGCAGACAGATCTCCGTCAGACCGGAAAAGGTGAAGGCATCTTCACCGATGGTCTCCAGCCCTTCGTTCAGCACCACATGGGTCATGTCGCTCTTGTTGGTGAAGGCGCATACGCCGATGGTGCGGATATTTTCCGGCAGGGTGACCTGTTCGTCTCCGCACACCGCTGCCAGCAGCAGGTCTTTTTCCTTGTCAATCAACAGATTGCCTTCAAAGGTAAAGGCGGGATTCTCCGGAGCAAGGCGAATGGTTTCCAGATTCCAGCAATAGCTGAAGGCCCCTTCCTCGATCCGGGTCAGCCCTGCGGGAATGTTGACGGTGCGCAGCCCGCGGCACACAGAGAATGCATCGCAACAGAGATGGTTCAGACTTTCGGGCAGGATCACTTCCCGCAGGTTTTCGCAGCGGGTAAACGCACAGCAGGAGATGGATTCGGTTCCCTCCGGTATGGTGTAGCTTTCTGCCGGATTGGCAGGGGGATACAGGTACAGGTCACCTCCCTGAAACAGCACCCCGTCTGTCGACCGGAAAACCGGGTTGCCGGGCAGCACGTCGATCTGCTCCAGCTTTTCGGGAAGCTGGTTCGTGTAGCCGGTGAGTTCCTTCAGGGAAGCGGGCAGGGTCAATGCTGCCATATTGGGGTAGGCTTCGGCGAGCAGGCTCAGGTCTGCATTCTCCACTCCTTCGGGGAGGACGATCTCTGTCCGGCTCTCATCATAGATGAGCCCCGTCAGACTGCTGCCCTGAAGAAGACTGCCGTCCTCTGCGATGGTAAAGGAGGGGTTCTGTCCCGGCAGCGAGATCTTCGTGATTCCACCCTTCAGCACAAAGCCGTCCGATCCGTAGAAATCAGCGGGGACGCATCCGGTAACGGTCGGCGGGATCACCAGCCGGGTAAAGCCTTTGAGCTTCATATCGTTGAACAGATCGGTTTCAAAAGCGGTAACGGTAATGTCATCCACTTTGGTGGGCAGGTACAGGACGCCGTTCATGTCCGCCGCAGCGGTATTGGACAGGTCCAGCCATTGCAGGCAGGCGGTACCGTCGCTCTTCGTCTCGTAGCTGAGCCAGCTGAAGGGATATGCTGCACTCTGACCGGTCTGCTCGTCTGTGTAGAATGCGGTTTCCGCACTCTTTGCCAGGGCGCAGGCGGGCAGGAGGAAGAGCAGCAGAAGGAAGATCAACAAAGTCTTTTTCATCATCAATAGCCTCCTTTCCCCATCAGAAGGACGAACCGCCGCCGCTGCCGCAGCTGGAACAGCTGGAGCAGCTGGAGCCGCCGCCGGAGGAGCAGCTGGAACCGCCGGAGGAACAGCCGGAGCAGGAGGAACCGGAGCTGCTTGCCTTGCGTTTGCGGTCGATGGAGATGATCTTGTTCCCGCCCTCTTCCAACCGATCCATTTTCATCTCGATATTCCTGCGCCGGGTCTCCTCCTCGGGCAGGGCGCGCCGCTGCACGCTGTCGCTCCGGTAGCCCAGATAGGCTGCCAGCAGACCGATCGCTGCACACAGGATCGCCAGACCCACCGTACGCAGCCAGCTGTAGCGGTATGCCCCGTCGATCTGCGCCAGCATCTGCTCATAGGCGGCTTCGGCGCACGCAAAATACTGCTTGTCGGTGGCGTAATGGCTGATGCCGGAGGTAATGTCGTAGGCAAGGGAGCGGGTGATGTGCTTTTCCAGCTCGCCCCGGGCGAAAATATAGATGGTGCGGGGTTCCATGTCGATCATGAACAGCACGCTGCTGTGGGAACGGTCGGGGTGGATGTGCTCCCGGCTGTAGGCGAGGGCGTTGCTGTCGGCAGAGCCGGTATCGGCGGTGGTCACGAATGCCACGGTGCCGTATTGGGTCAGGGGCTCCATGGCCGGGACGAGGGATGCCTCCTCTTCGGCGGTGAGCAGATCCAGCTTGTCATCAATGATCAGGGAATAGCTTTCCCCCCTGCCCGGCAGCACCGAAGCGGGAATGGGCGTGGGCGTAGGCGTGGGCACAGGGGTGGGGGTCGGCACGGGCGTGGGCGTGGGGGAGGGCGTTGGGGTGGCGGTGGGTTCGGGGGTCAGCAGCGCCCCTTCGCCAAAGAGATGCTCCAGCAGGGCAGAGGCGCTGCTTGCTTCGGCGGTGGGTTCGGGTTCGGGGGTGGCGGTTATCAGCCCAAGGCTTATGCGTACCTCGTCGGGCAGGTGTTCGCCTTGGAGGAACTCCGGCGACAGGGTGGGGGTGTCTGCCAACGCAGAACCTGCAGGCAGCAAAAGCGCCAGCAGCAGGCAGGCGAAACGGAGAAGCTGCTTCACTTTTCACCCTCCTCTCCGAAGAAGGGCACCGGGCGGCTGATAAACTCGTTATGCCGCCGGTTGATGCGCACCATGGAGAAGACCAGCGGGAGCAGCAGCAGGATGCTCAGGCAGTGCAGTCCCCATTTGGCGGGGTTGCACACCAGCGCCAGCGCGGCAAACAGGGTGACGATGATCTCGCCCACGCACAGACCGGTGTCAGCACTGTCCAGCTTTGCGCCGGCCAGCTGGATCATCAGCGACAGTGCGGAATAGGCGCACATGGCAGCCGGCAGCCGGCTGTGGTCGGATACCAGCAGCCCCACGGCGGCATTGTAGTTCTGGGAGATCCACGTGATCACAAAAGCCACCAACGCGCCCAGCAGGGGCCATGCGCCGTAGAGGACGAGCCATTCCCGAATGCTGCCCTCCTTGAGCACGGGCAGGTTCAGATCCCGCCGGGTGCGGTGGATGGTGATGATGTTCCCGATCGCTGCAATGGTGATCCGGAGCGTGAAACCGACCACCGGGAAGCTCAGATACAGCAGGAAGTGGCTTTGCAGTGCGAGGATCACCAGCATGAACAGCAGCCCGCCCACCAGTGTGATCACGGGCAGCAGGTGCTGCCAGCCCAGTTGGATGGCGGTAATGTTCAGCACATCCTTGTGTCCCCTGAGCACATCGCAGCGTTTGGTCTCCTTGCGCTGCTCGAACACCTGCATATTCCGGTTGTGCCGGGTCAGGTGGGTGTTGATGCAGTAATACCCGGCGGATGCCAGCAGCGCGCACAGGGTAATGACCACATTGGGCTGCAGGATCACCCGGGATGAGAGCAGGTACAGCAGCGCAAACAGCACCGCAGCGATCAGGGCGGCGGTGAGGAAGATCTTTTTGCCGGATACCGGCTTGTCGCAGACGATGCGCCCGTCGATGCCGCTGATGGCGGTGTACAGCACCCGTCGCCCGTGTCCCTTGGCCAGAAGCCATACCGGCGCCAGCACCAGCTGGGCGGTGTCCTCGGTCTTCGGGGGCAGGGAAAGAGCCGTGATGCGGCGGTTCAATGCTTGCCCCACATGGGTTTTGGACATTTCCGAAGCAAACGCATCCAGACGGCTTTCCTCCACGTTGGCATCCAGATCGGGCGCTTCGGCAAAGAAGCCGCACAGATACCCGGGGGAGAAGGATTTCAGGTCATCGGCGCAGATCTGCAGCTGGTCTGCGGTCTCTGCCTCAAACTGGGAGGAAGCGCATTCCATCTCGCCCCGGATGGTCACCTTGGCATCAAAGGTCTGCTCTCTGGTGGTGTAGACGATGTATTCGGAATCCTCGCTGTCCTCCTCCACATACTGCCCGTTCAAACTGCCTTCGTAGGTCTCCCGGTACAGGTAGAAGGGCACATACACGGGCTGGAAGTGCAGGGGCTGGTCAGCCTTCAGCTGCCTGCCCATGTACTCCCGGTAAGCCTCTTCACACTTTTCCCGCGTCACCCGGAAGGGGATGATGCTGTCCGGGCGGCGGGTATGGGTCATGCGCTGGGTAAACTGCACATCCGACCCGCAGTGGCTGCAATAGCTGACCATGTTGGTGGCGGTGGTGTGCAGCCTTGCGCCGCACTGGGGGCAGCGGTACTCCAGCACTTCCATCTCCCGGGAGGAGTTGTCGGGATCGGAAAAAATGCCCACAGGGTGGGAACTTTTGCAGGATTCGCAGATCAGTTTTTTGGTGGTGATATCGTACCGGAGCTGTCCGCCGCAGGATGGGCAGCTCTTGTGGCTTCCGGCAACAGGGGTGGGATTGTCTTTCGTCATGGCGTGTACCTCGCATGGGTTATGCAGATAACAGAGTACTTGTAGTATAGATTTTGCAACAGATTTTGTCAATCGGCGGAGGGTGCCGTTCCTGTCCGGAGCGAAAAAACGCCCTGCCGGTCGCGTGCTTGCGCAGCCCGGCAGGGCATAAGCCTTATTGCTGTTCAAACCAGCCCCGCCAGGGCAGGGCATCCTTGAAGACGAAGCATTTTTCCAAAAGGCGGGAGCATTGCCCGATCAGCCAGCCGTTGATCAGCGCGCAGAAGATGGTGCCCCACTGCACGCCCACGAACTGCCACAGTCCGAAGCAGAGGAAGCTCATCACCACCGCCAGCAGGCAGCTGGCGCAGTCGTAGCCGGTCTTGAAGCGGTGGATCTCCACCCCGTAGCGGCGGGAGCCCTCCTTCACCAGCAGCTCGTACACCTCCGGCGAAAGGTAGGTGCGGAACATGCATGCCACGCCCATGGAGCAGATCACCATGCCCAGCACGTACCACACCACCCGCCACAGCATGCCCGTGGGCAGGGGCGCAGCCAGCAGCATGATGCCGTCCAGCACAAAGCCGTAGATCACGGCGGTCACAAAGCTGCACAGCCAGCTGATGCGGAAGCGCCCCAGCACAAGCGACATCAGCGCCAGCAGCAACGCCTGGAAGCAGTACTCCGCCGCCCCGAAGGTAAACCAGCCCCACACGGGCTGCAGCCAGCGGTGCAGCACATAGGCGGGGGCAACGATCATGGACATGCCGAAATTGGCTTTTTCCATCAGCGCAACGCCTGCGGCGATCAGCAAAAGCCCGACGGCATAGGCCGCTTCGGAATAGAAGGTGCGTTTTTTCATTGGTGCGGATCCCCCTAAAACAAAAGGTAGCCTTCCACGTTTGGGTACAGAAACGTGAAAAGCTGGGGGTATCATATCATGTATGGCTGCTTTTGGCAAGCGGCTGAGGGGGGCTGTGGTGCCCAATCTGGTTTCGCTGCGCTGCTGGGTGTAGATACCCGCAGGGCCGCTGCGTGGGGCTGGGTGGGGCTGCGCGCCCCACACCTGCGGTCACTCTTTTATGAAAAGAGTGACCAGAAAAGGGCGACACGTTCGCTTTGGTCAAATCCCCTTTAAAGCCGCTTTTTCGGGGCGGCGGGCGCAATCACCTGCTGTTATCGCAGCAGGACAACTTAAGTCAACTTGGCTGTCACACGGTGCGCCCTTTATGCCGCCCCGAAAAAGGGCACAGGGATTTGACGTCGCTCTCTATCGTCGCGGTGCGGGCCGGC
>JAFXBE010000044.1 GCA_017516765.1 Clostridia bacterium
CAGCGGCGTGTACGGTGGTTTCGGAACCCTTGCGTAGCAAGGGGTTCCTATCGCCGTTTGCCGCCCGGGGAGCCGTAGGCTCCTAGGCAAACGGTGCAAATGTCGTCAAAAAAGCCGCCGCAGGCGTGTTTTTTGACGAGTTGAGCGCCGCACCCGTAGGGGTGCGGCGCGTGGTATCAGGGGGGCGGGGTGGCTGTCTCTTACCCCAACTGCCACACCGTCTCCGGCATCAGCCCGGGTTCCTCGCACAGCGCCACCGGTCTGTGGGTGTGGATGCCCCGCACCGAGACCCGCTCCGGCGGCAGGGGCATATGCCTGCGCTCCCCGGCCGTTTCTGCGCTGCCCAGATAGTTGTTGAACACATACAGCGGCGCGCTGTCGCTTGCTTCCTCTGCCACCGTCAGCCCGTCGATGACCACATTGGGCATGTGGCAAATGTAGCCGAAATCGTGAGTGCCGTCGTTGCGCCCGCTGAACACCGCCCGCTGGGTGCTGCGGGGCACCCAAGTACAGTTGCGGATGATGATCTCGCCCCGCCAGGTGCAGCCGTAATCCTCCCGCAGGTTTACAAAGGCGTTGCCGTGGGCTTCGGTCTCTTCGATCAGGAAGGTACCGTTGCCGATGGCGTTGAGGCACTGCCACCCCAGACGGCACCGGCGCAGGGTGCAGTTGGTCACGCCCATGTGGGCATCGAAGCGGGAGAAGGTGCAGTCCTCAAAGCAGAGATCCCGGCAGAAATTGGTGGCGATCAGCCCCCAGTAGCGGCTGTCGTGGATGTCGGTGGTCTGGCTGCACCGCAGGATGCGGATCTCTGCCGTGCGATCCAGCCGGATGTCATAGGATCCCATGGGCACGGGCAGCCCTGCGCTGCCGATGGTATGATAGATGAAATGCCCGGTGAAGAGACAATCCCGGATGCACACCCGGGCGCAGTCCGACAGGCGGATAAAGCCGTTGTAGGGCGCGCCGTGGTCGCCTTCCCCGGTGATCAGGTGGGTGATGCCGCTTACCTCCACATTGGAACGGGTAATGTGGATGTTCCGGTAGTGGTAGTTGTACTTGGATTCCGCCCGATTGGCAATGGTGGTGAAGCTGCCGCCCTTCAGGGTAAGGGTCTCTTCATCGATGGGGCAGGCCAGCAGGGAGGTGATTTCTTCAAAATCGAAGGAAAGGGGAGAGGACAGCCTGCCATCGGCCCCCAGCACAAACACGTCGGTGCGGGTATGCCCGTTGTCCTGATTGAGCCCCTTGCGGATGTAATCCCGGTGGTTTTGGTTCTCCACCGCCACGAACAGATCGCAGCCGAAGGGGTTTTCCAGCGTGGTCTGTCCATAGACCATAGAGGCGACCTGCAAAAGCAAGGGCTCCTTCGGGGAGCGCACATGGAACACGGGCGCGGTGCGGTCTTCACAGTTCACATCATCGATGATAAAGCGCGCACCCGTCCAGTCGGTGTCGGTCTCCACCGGAGCGGTCAATGCCTTGGGGGAGAGGTAATACACCGCCCCTTCCCGGGCTTTGACAGGCAATTGCTGCCGGTTTGCCTCCCGGTGGGTCTCTGCGATGGCGGGCAGGTCGTCGGTCACACCGTCGCCCGCTGCGCCGAACATCTCATAGGTCAGAAAGCGGCTCATGCTTCATGTCTCCTTTGCAGTACTTTTTTCAGCCAAGCTGCGCCAGATACTCCTCTGCCATGTGTACGGCGGTCGCTCCATCGGCTACGGCAGTCGCTACCTGCCGCAGGGGCTTGGTGCGCACATCGCCCACGGCATACACGCCGGGCAGGGAGGTCTCCGTGGTCTCCCCGGCAAGGATGTATCCGTTTTCCAAGGCAAGCTGCCCCTCCACCAGAGCGGTGGCAGGCTGTCTGCCGATGCTGACGAATACCCCGCCAAGGGGGATCACTTCCTCCTCGCCGGTCTGCACATTCCGGATGCGTACCCCGGTCACCGTATCTTCACTGAGAATTTCGGTGACCACGCTGTTCCAGCGGAATTCCACGTTTTTGGTCTCCATCAGGGGCTGGTGATAGATCTTGGTGGCGCGCAGGGTATCCCGGCGGTGGATCAGGATGACCTTGTCCACAATGCGGCTCAGCAGCAGCGCGTCTGCGGCTGCCGAGTTGCCGCCGCCCACCACCGCCACGGTCTTGCCCCGGTAGAACATGCCGTCGCAGGCGGCGCAGTAGGCGACGCCCCGCCCCAGCAGCTCCTGCTCGTTGGGCAGCCCCAGCCTGCGGGGGTCTGCGCCGGTGGCGATCACCACGGTGCGGGCATAGAAGGTGCCCTCGCTGGTTTCGATCTTCTTGGGGCTGGCAGCCAGCTCCACCCGCTGCACATCCGCCAGGCGGGTCTTTGCGCCGAAACGCTCCGCCTGCTGCTGCATCTGCTGCGCCAGCTCAAAGCCCCCGATCCCCTCCGGGAAGCCGGGGTAGTTGTCGATCTGATGGGTCAGCGCCATCTGTCCGCCGGCAGAGAGCCGTTCCAGCACCAGCGCATCCAGTCCGGCGCGTGCGGCATACAGGGCTGTTGTATATCCGCCCGGACCGCCGCCGATGATGATCATATCATGGATCTCCCGGTCATCCCCGGTCTGCCGCTTTGGCAGGATGCCGGAAAGAAAGGCGTCGATATCCGCCTTGGCAGGGGGCTCCACGATCTGCCCCAGCAGCTGTCCGTCTCTGTACAGCCGCAGGGTGGGAATGCGGCGGATGTCCTCCCGCTCCCGGATGCCCTCGATCTCATCCACGTTGATCTTGACCGTGGTCATCGCCCCGGCGTATTCGTCGGCGATCTGGTCGTAGGCAGCCTCGATGCGCCTGCAATCCCCGCACCAGGGGGCCCAGAAATCCACCAGAAGAGTGTCACCGTTCTTGATCAGTTCGTTCAGCCGTTTTTCGTCAATATGCATTGCAGCCATGGTATCGGTTCCTTTCTGTAACGGTATGTTCAACAGCATCCGCGTCACCATTCGCGGCACGTTTTTTCTTGTCTATAGCATACACTTTTTTCACCGTTTTTGAAACAAAAAAATCCCTGTTTCATCCGTTGCATTTCCGGGTAGATTACAGGTGAAAAAACAAAAGCAAGGAGGCATTGTACCATGTCTGCAATCCATATTACCAAAGAGAATTTTGAGTCGGAAATCCTTCGGTCGGACAAGCCCGTTCTGCTGGACTTCTGGGCGCCCTGGTGCGCTCCCTGCCGCATGGTGCTGCCTGTGGTGGAGGAGATCGCCGCCGAGCGCAGCGATATCAAGGTGGGCAAGATCAACATCGACGAGCAGCCCGATCTGGCAAAGCAGTTCCGCATTATGAGCATCCCCACCCTGTTGGTGATGCATCAGGGCGAGATCGTTGCCAGAACCATGGGCGCACAGCCCAAGGAGCAGCTTTTGGAGCTCCTGCCGGAATAACCCGCAGCCCTTCCGGGCATCCTGCCTTCCGAAAGGAAGGGGGAATAGGGTATGATCGAACAGGATACCATCCGTCTGCTCCGGGAATGCGATGCCGGGGTCAAGATGGGCGTGGAGAGCATCGAGACGGTGGTGGAGAAGATCCACAACGAAGATTTCCGTCAGATCCTTGTGGACAGCCGCCAGCAGCACGACCGGCTGGACCGGGAGCTGCAGCAGCTGCTGGAACGTTTTCAGGACGAGGGCAAGGAACCGCCCGCCATGGCGCGGAGCATGTCGTGGCTCAAGACTCAGGCCATGCTGATGGCCAAGCCCTGCGACGCCACCATCGCCGATCTGATGACCGACGGCTGCAATATGGGCGTTAAGTCGCTGAGCAAATACCTGAACGAGTACAAAGCCGCCGATGAGCACTCCAAGGAGATCGCCCGAAAGCTGGTGGATCTGGAAGAGAAGCTGGCGGTGGATATCCGGGGGTATCTGTAAGCAGACCGGATCGGTATATCCGCGCAGAACAAAACCGCCCGCAAAGAGAACCTCTCTTTGCGGGCGGTTTGCGTATTGTGAAAGATATCGCAGCTACAGGCGGAGGCTGAAAGACCTCAGGTTTTACCCGCTACCCTGCGCTCCCCGGCGGCATCGGCAGCGCAGCACAGGCTGCACAGCGCCATGCACAGGGCGCACAGCAGCATCCCCGCCCTGAGCCCCACAGCAGCCTCCAGTGCGGCAATGGCAGGTGCGGAGACCGCCTGCCCCAGATACAGCGCCAGCATGATGCCGGTGGTGGCCAGCAAGGTGTTCTGTGGCTGCCGCCCGCAGCCGATGGTCAACACACAGGGAATCAGCGCACCAAACAGCAGACTGGATACGATCAGTGCGATCCGCAGCACCCAGCCGCTGGGGATCAGCAGACCGATGCACAGTACGATACCGCCCAGCAGACCGCCCGCTGCCACATACTTCTCCGGCTTCAGGGGCAGGAAGGGCATGGCGAGACGGGAGAGCATCAGCCCCAGAAAAACGCAGCTCTGTGCCGGTACGGCTATGCTGCCGCCAAGACTGTCCGCATAGCGGTTGATCCACGTATTCAGCCCCGAGAGGAAAATACCGTGGAAAAAGATGGCCGCCACCAGCCACAGCAGCCTGCCCTCCTTCAGGGCGGGCACAACCCGGGCGATGCTGCCTGCGCTGCCCGGGGCAAGGGATTCGTGATCGGCGATGCCCAGTCCCTTCTTGACCGCAAACGCGCCCAGCAGGATCAGAAGCCCCGCTGCGGCAATGATCAGATAGACCAGCTTCCACGGGGTACCCGCGCCGAGCAGCCCCGCATAGCCCATGGGGGAGAATACGCTGGAAAGCCCATAGGCCGTGTGCAGGATGCACATCATGGTCACCGCCTGCCGCCCGGTGTACAGGTCTGCCATGCAGGCGGAGAGCAAGGTATCCATCAGCCCCAGCCCGAAGCCGGTCAGGAACCACGCCGCCGTGTACAGCCCATAGCCCGGGGCGATCCACATCAGCACAAGCCCGGCTGCGCAGATGGTCACGGCGATCTTCAGCAGGGTGCGCTTGCGCTGCCGGCCTTGCATCAGAAAAGCGCAGACCAGCGCAAGCACGCCGCCTGCAAAGGCCATGGTGTTGGCAAGCCCCTGCCGGGCGGGTTCCAGCCGGTAGGCATCGATCATGGCTGTCAGCAGCGATCCCTGTACGGCAAAAACCGCCGAGAGAAACACCATGCACAGCAGCAGAAAAACAGTAATCAGAGCTCTGTCGGTCTTCTTCATGGGCAACCTCCTGTTGCGGGGGGGGATTCAGCGGGTCTTGGCGTACCATTCCTTCACGATGGCTTCCGCTTTCTTGCCAACGATGGAAAAGCCCATTTCCGGCTGCCGCTGGGGCAGCTTGGTGTACCAGTCCCACCAGAACCAGCCGGCAAACCAGTCTTCGTCCCACATGGAGCGGAAGCAGGATTCATAGAAATTGGCCTGCTCGTCTTCGTCGTAGGGGAATTCCCGGTGGCTGAAGTCGTAGGGCATCATGGCGCAGCCGCTTGCGCTGCGGCAGCCGATCTCCATAAACAGGATCTGCTTGCCACCGTTCTGCCGGGAAAGCTCCCGCAGGCTCTCCTTGCGCTCGTCCCATGCGGCCTTCATGTTTTCCATGCTTTCGCCGGGCTTCTGGGCAACCTTGTAGTAGGCGGAGGTACCGATCAGATCCACCGCATCCCACCACTTCACGTCAAATTCGTGCCCGTGGTTGGTGTTGTAAACGATGGGGCCGTGGTAGATCTCCCGCACGGCGGCAATGGTGCTGCGCCAGTGGTCTTCCTTGCGCTCGGTGCCCACCATCTCACAGCCCACACAGAACATTTCGCACCCGGTCTCCTCAGCGATCTCTGCATAATGGCACAGGAAGGCGGTGTAGCTTTCGAACCATTCCTTCCAGTAATCCCGGCGGGCGTAGGCGTCGTCGGGGAAGGTGATATTGGCGCGCCACAGCCCGTCTGCGCAGTTAACCACGGGCTTCAGGCATACCTTCAGCCCGTTGTGGTGCAGGGTATCCACAGCGGTGGCAATGTCTCTGTCGGTTACGGTGTAGCGGTAATCGGGGCGGATCTGGGTGGCGTTGTAGCTGTCCTGCACCACGCCGAATGCCAGTGCGGCCCAGTTGCCGCCCAATGCAGCCAGCCGCTCCATGGATAGCGCTGCTTCCGGGGTACGGTATGCGCCTCTGCGCCCGTCCCAGCCATAGGTAAAGCCTTTGATAAACATGGTTTGTATCCCTTTCTTTGCCCGCCGGGGATTGCTGCCGGAGGGCTGCCGTCATAGTATTCTGTACCCGGATGGAATGTCCTTCCGGGAAAATAAAAAAGCTGTTGTTATTCCTGCAAAGCAAAACCCGCCGGAAGCCCGGCGGGTTTTGCATGGTTATGCTTTTGTTCAGAGGACCTCTTCGGTGTCGGCATCGAAGAGATAAACGCTTTCGTAAGGCACGGAGAAGGTAACCTCGCTGTCCATCTCGGGGATCTGGTGGGGAGATACCTTCAGAATGGAGTGATCCTCGTCAATGTTCATGTAAACGTTGGCATTGTCGCCCAGCATTTCGGTCAGCTCCACCTGACCGGAGATGCAGCATGCACCCGCCTGCTCGCCCAGCACGATGGCTTCGGGGCGGAAACCGAACACGATGGGCTTGCCCTCGTACTGCTGAGCCTTGTCGCCCAGCTTGCCGCGCAGATCGATGCTGTGCCCGCCCACGGTGATGCAGCCGCCTTCCACGGTGCGGCGCACAAAGTTCATGGGCGGCTCGCCGATAAAGCCTGCAACGAACATGTTTACGGGGTTGAAGTACACTTCCTTGGGGGTGCCGATCTGCTGCACATAGCCGTCTTTCATGACCACGATGCGGTCGGCCATGGTCATGGCTTCGGTCTGGTCGTGTGTCACGTAGATGGTGGTAGCGCCGGTCTCGTTGTGGATCTGGGTGATCTCCGAACGCATGGTCACGCGCTGCTTGGCATCCAGGTTGGACAGAGGTTCGTCCATCAGGAACACGCCCACCTTGCGGATAATGGAGCGGCCCACCGCCACACGCTGCCGCTGACCGCCGGACAGGGCGCGGGGCATACGATCCAGATAATCGGTCAGACCCAGAATGGCTGCGGTCTTCTTTACCCGCTCGTCGATCACGTCTTCGTCAACGCCCTGCAGGGAAAGACCGAAGGCAAGGTTGTCGTAAACGGACATGTGGGGGTAGAGAGCGTAGCTCTGGAATACCATTGCCACCTCCCGCTCGCGGGGGCCCCACTGATTCGCCAACTCGCCGTTGATCAGGAACTCGCCCTTGCTGATGTCCTCCAGACCGGCGATCATGCGCAGGGTGGTGCTTTTACCGCAGCCGGAAGGACCGACGAATACGATAAATTCGCCTTTTTCAGCCTCCAGATTAAAATCGTGCACGGCGTGGAAACCATTGGGGTAGATCTTGTTGATGTTTTTGAGCGTGAGGTAAGCCATGTAAATACGCTCCTTTGCTTGGTATTGGTGTATGGACGAATCCGTTGGGCATGGACAAAACCGACATTTTTTGATACAATGCTACTGGAAAGGTGGCGAACAGCGTGAATGACATCATTTTCGCCGGAAAGCATTTTTTGACCTATACAGTCAGTCGGCATCAGCATAAAAGCTGGGAGCTGGTGTACTGCACCAGCGACAACGGGCGTTTCCTGTTCCGGGATCAGGAGCTGGGCTACAGCGAGGGCGATATCGTGGTCATTCCGCCCGATACACCCCACGAGAACGTGAGCGAGAGCGGCTTTACCAACATCCATCTCCATGTGGATGATGCCACCCTGGCTTTCCGCACCCCGTCGCTGATCCGGGACGATGCCAACCAGTCCATCCTGCATCTGTTCTCGGATGCCTACTACATCTTCTGCGGCGATCCGGAGCGCAAGGATATGCTCCTCTCGGCGTACGGCAACCTGATCGTGCGGTACATGACCGCGTACCAGTCTGCGCTCCATCCCCAGAACCGCATCGTGGAGGGCATCGAGCAGAGCATCGTGCAGAACTATGCCAACGCCAACTACGAGCTGGACGAGGTGCTGCGCGGTATGCCGTATTCCTACGACTACCTGTGCAAGCTGTTCCGCAAGGAAGTGGGCATGACGCCCAACCGCTATCTGGCGAACATCCGCATGCAGACCGCTGCCGAGATGCTCTCCTCCGGGCATAACGACGGCAGCATTACCGACATCGCTCATCTGTGCGGCTTCCGGGATCCGCTGTACTTCTCCCGCATGTTCAAGAAGAAATACAATGTATCGCCCAAGGAGTATTACCGCCAGCGTCTTGCCGAGCGGCAGAGCCAGCAGGAAACCTGAGCCCTCGGGGCAGAAAACCGAAGATCCGCCGTCCGGCTGTGCCGGGCGGCTTTTTACTTGGCTTTTGCATCCCGGAAGATGCTCAGGAGCACCTGTTTCAGGAAAATAAAGAGTTGATCCGCACCCATGGTGAACAGACCAAACAGCAGCGGTTCCACCCCCAGAAAAAGGGGATCGCCGCCTGTGCTTACGGCTGCCAGCCCCATGTTGATCAGGCTGTAGACCGTAACCACCACAAACAGCACCGGGAAGGCGTAGAGCAGATTCAGAAAGAAACCGGTCACACCGTCCTTGGTTACCATCATCCAGCGGGCGCTGCCGCCGGGCAACTTTTCGGTGAAGCGGAGAAAGTGCTTCACCAGCAGGTCGTTGACCATGCCCATGATGATGGCTGCCACAAAGTACAGATCCAGCTGGTCTGCCACATACAGCCCCAGACCCCAGAAAACGAAGAAGCAGATCGCCCCGTAGAACCAGAACTTGATCAGCAGCACCTTCAGCCATTCCGGCAGACGGAACCTGCTTGTTTTGCCGGAACGATACTTTTCCAGCTCTTCTTTGGAATACTTGGGGGTGTTCTCGCTGGTGGCGGAAACCAGATCCTCTACCGCCTGCGTATGCAGCTGATAGTAGGGGCTGGCATCGCTGCCGCCCTTCTTTTCAGCAGCTTTGGGCGGTTGGGTGTTTTTCTTCATGGATCAATCCTCTTGGGAAAGGTGCAGGGAGGCCATTTCGCTGCCTTCCTCCACAGCCAGGGAGGTATCGATCTTCCGCAGCATCTTGCGCAGAACGGGTACCAGCAGCACCAGCACGAAGCCGATCGCAAGAATAATGCGGTGCACGCCCAGCATATCAAAGGCCTGCTGGATATAGATCGTGTTCTGATCCACCACGATGGGGTGGTCGGCGCGGGAGATGGCGGCGTTGATGCAGCCCATGTAGTAGGTGTCGCAGAAGATGAGTCCCACCACCATCAGCAGCATCAGCACCAGCATGGGAATGTTGGTCTTTTTGCGGTGGGGGTAGGCATTCAGGAAGCAGACAAAGGACAGCATGCTGAAAAGCATGGTGCAGAAGCCGCTCAGCCCCATGCCCTTGGACTGGATCTTGGCGGTGGTGTCGGAAACATGGGTCAGGTTAAGGGAATAGACCAGAAAGGCGACCGCCAGCACCAGCATAGGGATGGTCTGGGGCTTGCGCTTGAGGGATACGATCATCTTGCGCAGGGCTTCCTTCAGTCCGCGGTTGTTCTTTTTACTCATGCTCCAGCCTCCTTTCAGCGGATCGCGTTGGTGGTTTCCTTGTCGAAGAAATGCCGCTTCACAAAGCGCACATTCACTTCGTCGCCGCGCCTGTAATCGCACCAGCCGCGCAGCTTGCAGGTAATGGTCTGGGCATTGCCGCCCAGATAGCCGTGTACCAGCGTGTTCATACCAAGGTTCTCGTTAGAGAAGACGTTGACCTTTACATCCTCGCCGCCCGCCTCGATGTTCTCGGGGCGTACGCCCAGAACGATGGTCTTGCCTTCGTAGTCGGCCAGCAGCTGCTTTTCCTCTTCGGTCATGGCAACGGTAAAGTAGGGGCTTACCAGAGAACCGCCGCGAACCTCCACATCGAAGAAATTCATGGGGGGCAGACCGATAAAGCTGGCAACGAACAGATTGGCAGGGGTGTCGTACAGTTCCAGCGGCGTGCCGATCTGCTGTACCCGACCCATGCTCATGCACACGATGCGGTCGGCAAGGGTCAAAGCCTCGGTCTGGTCATGGGTAACGTAGAGCATGGTGGCGTTCATCCGCTTGTGCAGCAGCAGGATCTCACGGCGGGTGGCGCCGCGCAGCTTGGCATCCAGGTTGGAAAGCGGTTCGTCAAACAGGAACACCTTGGGGCTGCGTACAATGGCGCGGCCCATGGCAACACGCTGCCGCTGACCGCCGGAAAGCTGCTTGGGCTTCTTGTTCAGCTGGTCGGTAAGCCCCAGGATCTCTGCGGCTGCAAGCACCTTTTTATGGATCACATTGGGGTCTTCCTTGCGCAGCGTCAGGGAGAAGGCCATGTTTTCGTACACGGTCATGTGGGCATAGAGGGCGTAGTTCTGGAACACCATGGCCATGTCACGGTCCTTGGCGGGGGCGGCGGTAATGTCCTTGCCGTCCAGCAGAAGCGTGCCCGCGCTGATGTCCTCCAGACCGGCGATCATGCGCAGGGTGGTGCTTTTGCCGCAGCCGGAGGGGCCGACCAGCACGATGAACTCGCCGTCTTTTACTTCCAGATTAAAGTCGTACACAGCCTGTACGTTGTTGTCATAGATCTTGTCCAGATGCTGTAAGCTGATGTTTGCCATGGGGCATCTCCTTTACGCGGCCTTTTCGCTGAGGGAAGCAGTGTAGTTCTTCAGCGTAAGGCTCCGTTTGATACCGGCAATTCCGGCGATGAGGCAGCAGACCGCAGACAGAATGAGCATAACCACCACATAGATAAACTGGGGTGTCTGCATCACGGGGTAGGTGACCTTGCTGATGGTTACGGTGGCGGTATAGGCCTGCAGGGGCAGAATAAAGATGCGGATGATCTGCCCGGCGCTCAGCGCCAGCAGCAACCATGCATAGCCGATGCGGTAGCTCTTCACACCTTCGGAGGCCAGGAATGCCATCAGCATGAAGACCAGATTATACACGATGGAAATACCGATCAGAAAAGTGTAGTACCAGGAACCCACATCCGTGGAGTAGATGCTGACGAAGTACAGTACATTAAAGACGATCGCCAGCAGCGTCAGCCGGGAGGAAAGGGTGTTCTTGGTGTAGCGCATACGATCCAGCCGGATCTGCTTCTGCTCGGCAGGGGAGATGACTTGGCTCATGCAGATACCTTCTTTCCTTCTTCGATGAGGCGTTTCTCGGCGTGCATCAGGGAGAACTTCCAGCAAAGGTTGGCGATCAGCAGAATGCCGACGAGCAGCACAAGGGCAAATACCACGTAGTGGGCATCGAACCAGAAGGTGGAATCGATGTAGGGGGTATCCATCATTTCAGAGAAGAACTCAAGGTCAGCAAAGCTGATCTTCAAAAACTCCGCCTTGAACTGTTCGCTCTGCCCATGGGCCCAGACAGCAAAATAGGTACCGGCTGCCGCCCACGCCACGGAAGAAAGGATGTTGGCGGTGTAGTAGCGGCGGCGGCTGTGGGTACTGGTCAGGAACAGGGCGCAGCTGAGCAGGATCATGATGATGGAAGCGCTCAGCAGCTGCTGGTTGTAGGGCTGCATATGGTAATAGATCTGGGAACCGGGCACCCAGGTATCATCCGGGTTGCTGGGATCCATCATGGTGTAGTAGAGACTGTCGTACAGGTCGGTCATCAGCCCCAGGGCATAGAGAAAAACGACGGCGCTTACCGCGATGGCGGCAAAGCAGAGAATTTTCTGCCAGGTCAACTGTTTCCGGTACATAGTGGCCTCCCATAACAAATTGCATCTGCGTGCAAAGAACTTCAGCCTTGGTCTGGTAGAATCAGGCTTCCGTCAATCTCCCGTCCGCAAAAGTGGGGGACTGACGGAAACCCTTGGCGGGAGCCGAAGCTCCCGCCAAGGTAAGGGAATTACTTAGCCAGGTTGGCGTAGTACTCGGTGAGGCGATCCCAAGCGCGCTGCTTGAGGGCCAGGTACTGGGTGCCGCCCATGGTGTCCTTCACAGCGGCGGCGGATTCGTCGGCGCTGGACATGCCTTCCACGGCGTAGCCGTTCACGATCTGGTCGATGAACAGGTTCTGGCCGCCCTTGGCCTCGTTGAACTTGGTGGACAGATCAGCAAACTCGTTGATCATGTTGTTTTCAACGGTGGTGTTGGGCAGAACGGTGGGCACGGAGGTGTACCAGGGGTTCTCGGTCACAGCCAGCTCGGGGTGTTTGATGGTGCCCAAACCGATGGCGTTGGAGATGTAACCGGCGCCTTCCTTACCAACCTCGTGAGTGCACTGGTACTCGAAAGCCTGGCTCTTGGCAAAGCTCAGAGTGGAGCCCAGGAACTGACGGGCGTAGTTGGTGTAGTTGCCGGAGGCCTTCTCCCACAGCTCAGCGAAGGTGGCATCGGCGATCACGGGCATTTCCTGACCGTTGAAGCTGAAGGTAACATAGGAACCGTCTTCGTTGGTCTTGATGAAGGCATCGGGGCCGTAGCTCATCAGGATCATGCCTTCGGGGCTGTAAGCGTAGTCGATCAGCTTCAGGGCAGCGTTCAGCTTATCCTGGTTGCCGTCAACGCCGGCAACGGAGATGCCCCAGCCGTCAACCTTAACAGAGCGCCAGCTCTCGGTAAAGCGCATGAACACGCCATCCTCAGAGGTGCCGTCGAACCAGCGGGCAACGGGAACCATAACGGCCATGTACTTTTCGCCTTCCTGCAGGGCGGTCTCGTTGTACACGGTCTGGGTCTGGTTGTAGTCGTAGTGCATGAAGCCCAGGTCGTTCTGCAGGTAGGTCTTGGTGGATTCCTCAGCGGTCTCCAGGAAAGCCTTGGAGATGAGGCCTTCCTGAGCCATGGCGTTCAGGCGCTCCATGGCGGCGTAGGAATCGGCTTCCATACGGGCATCGCGCAGCTTGCCTTCAGCGTCGATCCACAGAGAATCCTGACGGGATTCCAGACCGCGCACGCCGAAGAGAACGCCGGCAAAGCGCTTCATGTCAACGCGGCGCTGGTTGTTGTTGTCTTCGCGGCTGAACAGGCCCTGCACGGAATCGGTGCCGTTGAGGGTCTGGGGGTTGGCGACGACGCAGCGCAGCAGGGCAACCAGCTCGTCAGCATCCCAGGCAGCGTTCTGACCGATGAACAGGTTGGAACGGGTGGTGCCGTAGTAGCCGTTGTAAGCGGTGTCGATGTAGGTGCGCAGCATGTTGACGGCAGCAACGCCATCCAGGTCGGCAGCAGCGTTCATGGTAGCGACGATGTTGCCGGCGGCGTCGTAGTTCTTGGTAACCTTTTCGGTGGCGGTGCCATCAAGGGTCACAACGTCGATCTCGACGGAACCGGTGGTGGGCATGTAGGGCTGGTACACAGCAGCGGCCAGCTTGTTGGAAGCTTCGGCGGTGAATTCGCCTTCGCCGTCCAGCAGCTTCTGCACCCAGTCGGCACGCATCAGGGGCATACGCTCGATGTCGTTAACGCCGTCGAAGTAGGGGCTGAAGTAGATAGCGCCGGTGGTGGTGTTACCGGTGATGGACAGACGAACGATGGGGTTGGCTTCCAGGTAAGCCTTGAAGTTGGGCATCATGTCCAGATACTCGGCAATGTTCACGATGCTGCCGGCTTCGCCGTACTCGGAAAGCTTGGAGGCGGTGCCGCTTACCATGTCAACTTCGTTCAGGCGTTCCTTCCAGAAGTCGAATTCCTTGGTAGCGCTGTTGCCCTGGTACTGGTTCTCGAAAACGACCTTCAGATCGTTCTGAACCTCTACCCAGGTGGGCTTCAGGTCGCCGGTGTGGTAGGTAACACCGTCGGCCAGGGTCACGCCTTCGCCAGCCACTTCGGCGTCGAAGAAGAGACCGGTCTTGGTGCTGTTGTAGCCGGTGGCCATGCGCAGCACGGTGCCCTCGGCGTAGGTCAGCTCGGCAGTTTCAGCCATAGCGGTGCTGCACAGCATGGTCACGATCATGGCCAGTGCCATCAGCAAAGAGACAGTACGCTTCATAATAAGTTCCCTCCTGTTTTTTATGTTTACCGGGTATCCCTCCCGGAAAACTACGGTGTCGGTTACTCCTTCACGCCGCCGGCGTTAACGCCCTTGGCAAAGTATTTCTGAATGAAGGGGTAAATGATAAGGATCGGTACGATGGAGCAGACAATGAGTGCGTAGATGACGGAGTCGGAGGAGTAGACGGCATTCCAGCCCGCCATGGCCTCCGGGTCGGTGTAGTATTCCAGCTTGAGACGGATGAACACCTGCAGGGGATGCTCGTTGGAGTTGGAGATCATCTGCCGGGCCCAGAAGTAGCCGTTCCAGCGGGAGATGGCGAAGAACAGCGCCACCGTTGCGATAGTGGACTTGCTCATGGGGATGTACACCTTGCTGAGCACCTGGAACTCGGTCGCGCCGTCCACAACGGCGGCTTCCTCGATCTCGCTGGGCACGCCCTCGAAGGCGTTGCGCAGCAGGATGATGTTCATGGCTGCCATACCCATGGCGATGACCACCAGCCATTTGTCGTCTGTGATGCCTGCGGCGTTGAAGACCGCCTTGGTGTCCAGATAGTTCAGGTACTGGGGCACGATACCGGCGGAAAACAGCATCGTAAACACCAGGAAGAAGTTGAAGAACCGGCGGAACAGCAGCCTGCGCTTGGACAGGGCGTATGCACCCAGAATGGCTACAAACAGCGCCCAGATGGTGCCGTAGAAGGTAAGGAACAGGGTGTTGGAGTAGGAATTCCAGAACATGTTGTCGTTGAACATCTGGGCAAAAGCCTCGAACTGGATATCCTTGGGGAAGAGAACCACCTTGCCGTAGTCCACCGCATCCGCACCGCTGATGGAGGCGGAAATGGCATATACGAAGGGGTACAGGCAGGCGAGGGAGAATACGCACAGCAGCGTGTAGCTGATGACCTTGAAGATCAGCTCAGACGTTTCAAGCTTTCTTTTCATAAGTCTCTCCTCTTAGTACAGCGAAGTATCGGATGCCTTGCGGGCAATGGTGTTCGCACTGATGACCAGCAGCATGCCGATGACGTTGTTCATCATTTCGGCAGCGGCGGCAAGCCCCTTCTGGGCGCCCTCCAGACCGTAGCGCTGGGCGAAGGTGGATACCACGTCGGCGGTCTGGTAGGTGTTGGTGTTGTAGAGCAGCAGCACCTTTTCGTAGCCCACGTTCAAAAGCGAGCCGATACGGGTGATGAGCATGATCACGATGGTGGAAAGGATGCTGGGCAGCACCACGTAGCGCATCTGGCTCATCTTGCCCGCGCCGTCGATCTGGGCAG
Organism: Clostridia bacterium; assembly: GCA_017516765.1. Classification (GTDB taxonomy): domain Bacteria; phylum Bacillota; class Clostridia; order Christensenellales; family Aristaeellaceae; genus Limiplasma. The sequence goes on from JAFXBE010000044.1 coordinate 15,275, forward strand.
CTTCATAGCTGGTGGGGGAGATGGCGATGATGGCGGCGAAGTAAACGATGCTGTCGTAGCCTGCGCCTTCCCAAACACCGGAGATCTGATAGATGGCGCGGAAGAAGGCCGGGTTGTTGAGCAGACCCTTCATGGCCACCTCTTCGCTGATCAGCCCCAGCCCCGATAGCGCCTGGCTGATGACGCCCATGCTGGAGGTAAGAGAGCCCTGCTTGACCAGCATGGTGACCAGAGAAGTCATAACGACGGTGGACATGAATTTGGGCAGGTAGGTGAGTACCTGGCAGGTGCTGCGCACGATGTTGGAGCGGATCTCGTTAAAGAACAGCGCCAGCAGGATCGGCATGGGGAAGCCGAAGCACAGACCGTAGAAGCTGAGCAGGAAGGTGTTGCGCAGGGCGCGCCAGAACTCGGTGGACATACTGTCGCCCGCGCCGCCCACCAGCAGCCGCTTGAAGTAGCTGAAGCCGCTGAAGAGCTGGTCGGCTACCGGCTTCACCTCGTCCGGTACCTTGAAGCAGCCCAGCAGCTCGTACATGGGCAGGTACCGCCACAGCAGGAACACCAGCAGCATGGGCACCAGCATCAGGTACAGCCGCCAGTCCTTGAGAATGGTCAGACCGATGTGCTTCCAGCTGTGTTTTTCCACATCGTCTCTTACAGCCTGCTCGGGGTTTTCCCGATATACTTTGGCGGCCTCGTCATAGACAAGAAAGTCCGCAGCTTTCGATGTCATGGATTCATCCTCCTAGCCTCGTTTTCTTGTTCTTCCCGGATCCGTTTCAGGTAATCTTTCTGATCTTCCAAAATACCGTCCAGCCGACCGCTGATCCAAACCAGAAGAACAGCGAAGAGCACGGATAGAACGTCTGTGGTGATAAAGCCTGCGCAAGTGGCGGGGGCGTGGCCCAGCGCCAGCGCGACCAGGAATCGGCCAAGCTGCATCAGCAGGGCGGTAAGGGCGGCGTAGCTCATCAGAAGTAAAACGCTTTCATGAAGCCTGCGCCAGTTCCACCGCTCCCGGAGGAAAAGCAGCAGCATTGCCGCCATGTTGCCCAGACAGTAAACCAGGTACTGGGCAGGCGCTGCGCCCGATGCCATGCAGAAGACCAGCCCGCCCAACGCGGCGGGAACGGCGGCGAAGGCGCCCCAGCGTACCATGACAATGGCGGTAACCGCCGGTGTAAGCGATAACGTATAGGGCTCGCCGGGGAACCACCGTGTCGCACCCAGCACGATCAGCGTTTCGCACAGGCACAGCAGCGCGGTGAAAAAGAAGATGTCCATGGCCCGGTATTGCCGGAAGGTGATTTGCTGCTTCATTCTTTCGGCCTCCCGACCGGTGGTTTGGCAGAGCGTGTGGATGATGTTTGGGAACGCTTACTCTGCTCTTCCCAAAAGAAAAGGTACGTTTTGGGAAGACTTACAATAGTATTGTACATATGTTTTGCCCTCTCGTACATAAACAAAATCAGTTGCTTTATGTACAATTTCGACTTTTCCCGAAAACGTGCCTGAAGGGCAAAACTCGCAAACCCTTTGCCTGTAACAAATTTCACACTTACGATATGGAGAAAACAGTCTGTAAGCGCTTTCTGTAATATACAGGAGAAATACAATCGACTTCGGTAGCTCAAGCCCCCTGCATAAGGATGAAAATGACAGGTTTGCGTTCGGATATGGGAAATATCCTGTTGTTGGCATCATTATAGCACGAAAATTTCTGTTTGTCATCCACTCAGAATGAAAGCTTTCCAAAAGAAACCCCGCCGGTTTTGTAACAAACCGGCGGGGTTTCAAAGTTTACGGAACAATATCGATTGAAATTTTGTAAGAGTTTTCGTTTTCTTCCCGGTACATTGCAGTCAGCTCGTCCCAGTGGGTCAGAGCAGTCATGGCGATCTGCGGATCGTACATGGTGCCGATGTTCTTTTCGATCTCGCTGCGGCAGGTGTCCAGGGGCAGCGCCTTGCGGTAGGCGCGGGCGGAAGCCATGGCATCGATGGAGTCGCATACGGCAATGATCCTTGCCCCCAGCGGAATGTAGTCCAGCTCGCTGCTGTTGGGGTAGCCTTTCCCGTCGTACCGCTCGTGGTGGTGCTGTATGATCTTTCCGATCTCTGCAAAATGCGGAGAGGTGCACAGGATCTCGGCTCCGATCTTGGGGTGATCCTTCATGATGCCCCATTCCCGGTCATCCAGCCGCCCGGGTTTGCACAGAATGGCATCCGGGATGCCGATCTTGCCGATATCGTGCAGGTGGGCTGCAATGTGGATGGTCTGGGTCTCCTGTTCGCTCAGCCCCAGATAGCGGCACAGCATGCAGGCCATATCGCTTACCCGGCGGGAGTGGTTGCCGGTGTAAGGATCACGGGCATCCAGAGCGTTTGCGATGCACTCTACCAGTTCGTGGGATTCGTAGCGTTCTTCACAATGGCAGTGTTCCATAGCAGCCTCCGTTGGTTCTTGGGTGGTACGTGGTCATCCTATCACCTTTTGGATGAGGAAACAAGGACAGAATGATTAAGATTTCCTGCAAATATCCAGATAATGGTTGGTGATGCTCACCATATCCGCCCGTTCGCAGATCAGGAAATGATATTGCAGATAGTAGCGGTATACTTCCTCGTCCATGGCTTCAATGGCATCCTTCATGTAATGGGTCATCATATCAGTGCCGATAAAGTGCAGCCGCGTTGCGGGCAGATCGGCCATCAGGGCATCGATTTCGTGGGGGCGGTGCATCACGAACCGATCCTCCGGGTTGGAGGCGCATTTGAAGGTCTCCTTATCGATCAGCGGGAAAAAATGCGGATCCATGATCCCGCCCCGCATAAAGCAGAAGCTGAGAATCGTGGCTTCGTTGTTGCAGTAGGCGGTGTAGAGCAGGCCGCCCGGTCTGGTCACCCGCAGGGCTTCGGAAAGGGCTGTGTGCTGCTCTTCCCGGGTAAACAGGTGGTACATGGGCCCCAGCAGCAGGGTCATATCGTAGGTGTCGGAAGGGATAGCGGACAGGTCGGTAGCGGTTCCCTGCCGGATGGTGATGTCTTCCCCGGGCTGGGTATTTCTATGGAAGACATCGATGTTGCATTCCAAAAGCTCCACCGCATCCACGCGGTAACCCATCCGAGCCAGGGCATGGCTGTAGCGACCTGTGCCCGCACCGATCTCCAGGATCCGCATACCGGGCTGCAGATATTTTTCGATGTAACGCATGGTGGTCAGGTATTCCACTTGCCCGCTGCGTCCCGTCAGCCGGGCATCCTCGTCATAGCTTTCGTAAAACTGCTTCAGGTGTTCGGTGGCGTTCATGTTCGTTTTCCTCCTTATATTTATAGAAATAAAAAAGCAGTGCAGGCATATGCCGAAGATGGCAAGCCTGCACTGCTTTAAGCTCCGTCTGTATCGGAGCCTTACCCCGGAAAAGGGTACCGCAATGAAAGCCTGCCTTGTCGCCACTCGTTGGCCCAGACATGCTGCACGTTGGTATAGGCGGTATAAGCAAAGACCTTCATGGGGTTCCCTCCTTTCGGAATGATGTACTGTTTATAGCACAGAAGCGATGGGGTGTCAAGGAAAAATCGTCAGTACAGATCGCTGAGCTGCGCGGGGGTCAGATCGCATTGGTCGGAAACGCGGATGTAGGTCTCCACCACTTCCTCCGGCTGGGACAGGGTAACGCTCTGTACAAGGGTGGAAACGTTGAGAGAATCGCCGGTATAGGTATGGGCTGCTTTGGGTGGGGTGTACCGGATGGTAAGGGTATCGTCCTTCACGGAAACCTCTTTACGGAACTCACCCATAGGGGCGTAAACGGGAATGTAGTTCTTGCCGTCCTTCATCACCAGATACCCGTATTTGGAGCCGTTCAGATAGAAGTGGTCGTCCCGGAACTCCAGCCGGTCATCTTCGGCGTGGTAGCCGTCCGCATACTCGTCGGCGGGGATCCAGGTGCCTTGCAGCTGCGCGGTGAAAAGCGCCTTGGGCAAAAGAAAGCATGCCAGCATGACCAGCGCCAGCGCCATGCCCGCCAGACCGATTACAGCTTTGCGGCGGCGGTAGCGGCGAATGCCCTCGCGTTCGGCTTCGGTATCGGGGCGGAAGGTATCCTTGAGAAATTCGTTCATTTCATATACTCCTTATGTATGGATCGGCAGGGGTCACCGCAGGGCATTGATGATGACGTGGATCGCCAGAGCGGCAAAGGCGAGCACGAACAGCACAAGGGCTGCGATCGCCTCTCCCGCATTCTGCTGGATGAAGGGGGAATTGCGAATACTCTCCCGGACAGAGGGGCGTGTTTGCTTTTTTGCTTCACAGGGCATTCCTTTCTTGCTCACGCCTGGGCGAGCTGTGCGGGGGCGGTACGCTTCTCCACACGGATCTGGTTTACACGGGGATGATCCGTTTCGGTAACGGTAATGGTCAGCTCCTGATAGGTAAAGCTGTCGCCCACCTGTGCCACCTTGCCCAGCTGCTCCATCACCCATCCGCCCAACGATACGCTGGAGGCTTCCGGTTCGATGCTGAAGAACTCGCAGAAATCATCCAGCTTGGCAGAGCAGTCGCACAGCCAGCAGTTTTCGCCGGAGGATTTGAAATCCTCCACCACCTCGTCATGTTCGTCCCAGATCTCGCCCACCAGCTCTTCCAGAATATCTTCCATGGTCACGATGCCGAGGGTGCCGCCGTATTCGTCCAGCACCACGGCAATGTGGGATTTCTGGGTCTGGAGCAGCTTGAGCAGATCGCTGATCTTGATGCCCGGCTGGATGAACAGCGGCTGGGTCATGATCGCGGCAAGGGGCTTGTCGGTGATGCCGTCGTTCATGTAGAAATCCTTCTGATGCACCACACCGATAATGTTATCCATGCTTTCTTCATAGACCAGCAGACGGGAATACTGGGTCTCGGTAAACACCCGGGCGATGTCCTGCTTGCTGCTGCCCTTTTCCACGCCCACCAGATCCACCCGGTGGGTGAGGATCTCTTCGGCGCGCAGGTCGGTAAACTCGATCACATTCTTCAGCAGATCGCCCTCGTCCTCGTCGATGCCGCCCTCCTGCTGGGCTTCGTCCACAAACAGCAGCAGCTCCTCCTGAGAGATCTTGTCCTCGTCTTCGTGCTTGCACACCTTATCCAGCAGCCGCTTGATAAAGGTAAGCAGAGCGGAGATGGGGGTAAACAGCCACATGAACAGCTGGAGGACAGGGGTGGTCAGCAGGGCGGTGCGTTCGGGACGGGCGGCGGCGATATGCTTGGGCACGGTTTCGCCCAGCAGCAGGATCAGCACGCCGCAGAGCAGGATCGCCCACAACCCGCCGGTGGGGGTTCCGGTGCAGCGGATCAGCATCAGAACCGCAAGCACAGTCAGCACCCCATCGGCGAGGGTATCGCCGATCAGGATGGTGGTTGCGATCCTGTCTTCGTTTTCCGACAGGCGCAAGGCGGTGGCTGCGCTGCGGTTGCCTTTTTCCGCCATCAGGCGGAGGCGGTTCTTGTTCAGCTGCTCATACGCCACCTCGGCGGCAGAGAAAAACCAGCTGAACACAAGACACAGCAGCATGATGCATAAATAAGGAAGAATCTCGACCAACATGTTCTTTCATAGCTCCTTTTGTTTTACACAAGGGGGATTTTTGGACGCAAAAAGGCATACCCGCTATGCAGCCGCATCCGGATATGCCTTGTATCTGTCTTTGGGAAAACCTTGCAGAATGACGCGTTGATAACAACTGTCGCCGTCCATTGGGCGGATCATACTCCTTCTGCCTGAAAACAGGCACGCCTTATTATAGCGGATAACCCGGCTACAGTCAAGGAAAAGCGGGTTTGGGCACGAATATGCTGCCGTTCCGGCAGTGTTTTTGACAATTGGGCTGCCAGAAGTTGACAATGCGATTTCTTGATGATATCATTTTGATATCAAAGGAGGGGTAACCATGACGGAAATCATTCTGACCAAGAAAAAGAACGGTATGTTTGTATTGCTTGTAAACCTGCTGGTGCTGGCGGCTGCCATCTTCGGCATGATTATGGGAGCCATCCGGCTGGAAAGCGGCGAGAATATCTGGCTGTTTATCATCAGCATGATCGTGCTGCTTCTGGGCTGGATCCCCCTGTGCGGCCTGCGGGTGCTCAAGCCCCAGGAGGCGCTGGTGCTGACCCTGTTCGGCAAGTACATCGGTACCCTGAAGGGTGACGGATTCTACTGGGTCAATCCTTTCTGCTCTTCTGTGAACCCTGCTGCCAAGACCCGTCTCAACCAGAGCGGCGATGTTTCCAGCAGCATGGTGCACCATGCCGCCGACAGCAGCGTTTCCGTGGAGCTGCCCAGCAAGAAGATCTCCCTCAAGATCATGACGCTGAACAACAACCGCCAGAAGATCAACGACTGTCTGGGCAATCCGGTGGAAATCGGCATTGCGGTAACATGGCGCATTGTGGATACCGCCAAGGCTGTTTTCAATGTGGACAATTACAAGGAGTTCCTGTCCCTGCAATGCGACAGCGCGCTGCGCAACATCGTACGCATCTATCCCTACGATGTGGCTCCCAATGTGGATACCACCGGCGACGGCATCGCCGACGAAGGCAGCCTGCGGGGTTCCAGCGAGGTGGTGGCCCAGCGCATCCGTGAAGAGATCCAGCAGCGTGTAAACGAAGCCGGTATCGAGATCGTGGAAGCCCGCATCACCTATCTGGCCTATGCCACCGAAATCGCCGCTGTGATGCTTCAGCGTCAGCAGGCTTCTGCCATTATCGATGCCCGCAAGATGATTGTGGATGGCGCAGTGGGTATGGTGGAAATGGCGCTGGATCGCCTGAACCAGAACGGTGTTGTGCAGCTGGATGAGGAACGCAAGGCCGCTATGGTGTCCAACCTGCTGGTGGTGCTCTGCGGCAACCGGGATGCTCAGCCGGTGGTCAATTCCGGCTCCCTGTACTGATTATGGCAGACGCAGCAAAGAAACAGGTGCCGTTGCGCCTGAGCGCCAAGCTGTATGCCGAACTGGCGGCGTGGGCGGAGGAGGACTTCCGCTCCGTTAACGGGCAGATCGAATGGCTGCTTACGGAATGCGTGAAGCAGCGCAAGAAGAATGGAAGACCCATCCCGGAGTTCCGGGTGGAGGAAGAGCCGTAAGGCGGCAGGATGCGGGGCTCTGCCCCGCATCCTGCTCAATTTGCATTACCATGCCTTTCTCCCCTTGACATTCCCGTCCTTCCGTGCTATTATCGCAGCATCCGAGAATGACGTGGGATACGCCTCCGCAACCCTTGCATCATCAGAGACCGCTGCCATTGGCTGAAAGCAGCGGATGCAACCCCGGCAGGATACCACCCACCGACAAGGACGCACGGCGAGCGATACAGCGCCGCAATGAGTGGAAGCAGCTTGCTTTCAAGCAGGGTGGAACCGCGAGCGAATGAAAACATCATCGCCCGTCCCCGCATGAACCATGTGGGGACGGGCGTTTTCTTGTCCCCGAATACAGAAAGGAGACACAAACCATGGAACTGAAAATGTTTGACAAGGTCTATGAAGTGGAAGCCGGCAGCTCTGTCGGCGACCTCATCAAGGCCAACTTCCCCGACGATCTGAAGAAGTACCTCGCCGTTAAGCTGGAGGACGGCACCATGCAGGATCTCTTCGCTCCCGTTGCAGAGGGTCAGACCGTTACCCCCGTCACCTTTGAGGATCCCGAAGGCCGCAAGGTGTTCTTCCACTCTGCCAGTCACCTGATGGCCATGGCGGTGAAGAAGCTCTACCCCAACGCCAAGGTGGCCATCGGCCCCGCCATTGCCGACGGTTTCTACTACGACTTCGATGTGGAAGTGCCCTTCACCCCCGAAGATCTTGCCAAGATCGAGAAGGAAATGGTGCACTGCGCCAAGAAGAGCATCCGTCCCCGCCGCTATGTGATGGATCGGGATGCCGCCATCGCTTACTTCCGGGAGAAGGAAGAGCCCTATAAGGTAGAGCTGATCCAGGATCTGCCCGAGGGCGAGGAGATCTCCTTCTACGAGATGGGCGATTTCACCGACCTGTGCGTTGGCCCCCACCTGCCCAACCTTTCCTACATCAAGGCTTTCAAGCTGACCCACGTGGCAGGCGCTTACTGGCGCGGCGACGAGCACAACAAGATGCTCTGCCGTATCTACGCCACCGCTTTCCCCACCAAGGAACAGCTGCAGGCGCACCTTGACCGTATCGAAGAAGCCAAGAAGCGCGACCACCGCAAGCTGGGCCGCGAGCTGGATCTGTTCGATATGAAGGACGAGGGCCCCGGCTTCCCCTTCTTCTACCCCAAGGGAATGGTGCTGCGTAACCTGCTGGAGGATTACTGGCGTCAGATCCACCGCAAGGCCGGCTACGAAGAGATCAAGACCCCCATTATGCTCAACCGCGGTCTGTGGGAGCGCTCCGGTCACTGGGATCACTACAAAGAGAACATGTACACCACCCAGATCGACGAGACCGATTTCGCCATCAAGCCCATGAACTGCCCCGGCGGCATGCTGGTCTACATGCGCAAGCTGTGGAGCTACCGCGACCTGCCCATCCGCTCCGGCGAGCTGGGTCTGGTGCACCGCCACGAGAAGAGCGGCACCCTGCATGGTCTGATGCGCGTTCGCTGCTTCACCCAGGACGATGCCCATATCTTCATGACCCCCGAGCAGATCCGCGACGAGATCAAGGGCGTGTACAACCTGATCGACGAGGTGTACAGCCGCTTTGGCTTCGAATATCATGTTGAGCTGTCCACCCGCCCCGAGAACTCCATCGGCACCGATGAGATGTGGGAGCTGGCCACCAACGGTCTGCAGGGCGCTCTGGATGATCTGGGTGTGGATTATGTGGTCAACGAAGGCGACGGCGCTTTCTACGGCCCCAAGATCGACTTCCACCTCACCGACTGCCTGGGCCGTACCTGGCAGTGCGGTACCATCCAGCTGGATATGAACCTGCCCGAGCGTTTCGACCTGACCTACACCGGCGCAGACGGCGAGAAGCACCGTCCCGTGATGATCCACCGCGTGGTGTTCGGCTCCATCGAACGCTTCATCGGCATCCTGACCGAGCACTTCGGCGGCGCGTTCCCCACCTGGCTGGCTCCTGTGCAGGTAAAGGTAATGACCATCACCTCCCGCAGCGACGAGGCTGCCAACGAAGTGGCTGCCCTGCTGGAGGAAGCCGGTCTGCGTCCCGAGGTCGACCTGCGCAACGAGAAGATCGGCTTCAAGGTGCGCGAGGCTCAGATGAACAAGATCCCCTTCATGTTCGTGCTGGGCGACCGCGAGGCCGAGAACAAGACCGTTACCATCCGCAACCGTGCCGGCGAAAACCTTGGCACCTTCTCTTTCGAAGAGGCTGTGAAGATGGTCAAGGAGATCAACGATACCAAGGCGCTGGGTTAAGGCGCATAACGAAGGAGCCTGCGAAAGCAGGCTCCTTTTCTGTATGCATTTTGCCGACTGTCTTACTCCCCGACGATCCCCGCCATTACCCGGATATCCTCCGCAGCCATGGCGACCTTGGACTTTTCGATCAGAAGATTCCCGCCTGTCATAATGTAGGAAGGCATCACCCGGATATCGCCCCAGGTAAAGGGCGTTGCCCGCAGCTTGTAGGTGGCTCCTGCGGGTATGGGGTTTTTCTTTGCCGTTTTTCGGGCGATTTGGTTGAACATCTTCTTTGCCACATCGCCCATAAGCATGATCACCCGCAGGTTGGGGAAGAGGGCAAGTTCCGCCTCCAGCCATGGCAGGCTCTGTGCCATGCTTTCCTTTTCGATGGCATAGCCGCTTTTGGGCGTTTTGACCGCATTGGTGATGTAGACACCCATGTGCAGAATATCATCGATCCCATCTACCGCCAGCCCTGCCTTTTGAAACAGCGGGATGGTGGTGGAAAGATACGTCTCGCCGCTTGCTCCGTAGAAATCCTGCGCAGGATCTTCCGGTACCACTTCGTTGATCATCACGGCACGGATGGCGGCGGGGTCGATGTCGATATCATTGAGCCGGATGCCCGGCTGTGTGCCCAGAGCGGCTTCCAGCGTGTGCTTGATATTCATAACTTTATTCCCTTCGTTTGCGTTTGTCTCTATTATATCCCTTCCGTTTGATAAGTCAAACCGCCGTGATCCCTTACCCCCTGCGTCCGCAAAGCGGGCGCAGCAAGCGGGTTCTCCAAGGGGCTCAGCCCCTTGGGCGGGTTTCCTAAGGGCAGAGCCCTTTGGCTTCCCCTCCGGTTGGAAATACAATAGAAAAACTGTTCAAAACCCTTATTTTGCCTTGCATTTTATTGACATTGAAAAACGTATCATGTAAAATCAGTTTCGGTTGACGGGGTCGATTTCAAAGTGTTCCTGCCCGTTTTCCGCAGCTGGTGTCACCCGTTGTCACAGGAACACTAATCCAATCAGACAGGAGAGAAATTTCATGAAGAATCAGTATCTGATCGGTCTCCTTGAAAGAGTTGAGAAGAGAAATCCCAACGAACCCGAATTTATTCAGGCTGTTACCGAGGTTCTGGAGTCCCTCGAGCCCGTTATCGAGCAGAGCCCCAAGTATGTTGAGGCCGGCGTTCTGGAAAGCATCGTCGAGCCCGAGCGTATCATCAAGTTCCGCGTGCCGTGGATCGACGACAACGGCAAGGTGCAGGTAAACCGCGGCTTCCGCATCCAGTTCAACAGCGCCATCGGCCCCTACAAGGGCGGCCTGCGCTTCCACCCCTCTGTAAACGAGTCTGTTATCAAGTTCCTGGGCTTTGAGCAGACCTTCAAGAACAGCTTGACCGGCCTGCCCATGGGCGGCGGCAAGGGCGGCTCCGACTTCGACCCCAAGGGCAAGAGCGACATGGAAGTTATGCGCTTCTGCCAGAGCTTTATGACCGAGCTGTCGAAGCACATCGGCCCCGATACCGACGTGCCCGCCGGTGATATCGGCGTTGGCGCCCGCGAGATCGGCTACCTGTTCGGCCAGTACAAGCGTCTGCGCAACGAGTTTACCGGCGTGCTTACCGGTAAGGGCCGCGCTTACGGCGGTTCTCTGATCCGCCCCGAAGCCACCGGTTTCGGCGCTGTGTACTACACTGTTGAAATGCTCAAGACCTTCGGCGAAGACATCAAGGGCAAGACCTTTGCTGTTTCCGGCTTCGGCAACGTTGCCTGGGGCACCGCTCTGAAGGTTACCGAGCTGGGCGGCAAGGTGGTTACCATCTCCGGCCCCGACGGCTATGTGTACGACGAAGACGGCATCAACACCCCCGAGAAGATCAACTACATGCTGGAAATGCGCGCTTCCTGCCGCGACAAGGTGCAGGATTATGCCGACAAGTTCGGCGTGCCCTTCTTCGCAGGCAAGAAGCCCTGGGAAGTGAAGGTGGACGTGGCCATGCCCTGCGCCACCCAGAACGAGGTTCGTCTGGAGGATGCCAAGAACATCGTTGCCAACGGCACCAAGTTCTATGTTGAGGTTGCCAACATGCCCACCACCGCCGAGGCTGTTGAGTACTTCAAGCAGAACGGCGTTGTGATCGCTCCCTCCAAGGCCGTTAACGCCGGCGGCGTTTCTGTCTCCGGTCTGGAAATGAGCCAGAACTCCATGCGTTACAGCTGGACCGCCGAAGAAGTGGATGCCAAGCTGCAGCAGATCATGAAGGGCATCTACGAAGAGTCCTACAAGGCTGCCAAGGAATACGGCATGGAAGGCGACCTGATCGCCGGCGCCAACATTGCCGGTTTCATCAAGGTTGCCGATGCCATGCTGGCCCAGGGCGCTGTGTAATCGAAGGTTTTTTCGGCAGCCCGTTGACGGTATCCCGTCAGCGGGCTGCTTTTCTTTGAGTCGAAACGAAAGGGGCAGGGTATGATCGGTCTGTATTTCAGCGGCACGGGCAATTCCAGATGGGCGGTTGAGCGTCTCTTACAGGAGTGCGGTTTCCCGGCACAGGCATATGCCATTGAGGATGAGCAGGCTGCCGACAGGCTGGCAGCCCACGAAGAGGTGGTATTCGCGTATCCGGTGCAATACAGCGCGCTGCCCAAACTGGTCGGCGATTTTGTGCAGACCCATGCTGCCCTGTGGCGGGGCAAGCGGGTGTTCGTGATCGCCACCATGGCGCTTTCAGCGGCGACGGCGCAGGGGTGCTGGCACGAGAGCTGGAGAAGCATGGTGCGATTATCCTCGGCGGGCTGCATCTGCAAATGCCCGACAGCATTGCCGACGAAAAGGTGCTGAAGCGTACCCCGGAAAGAAACCGCCGTCTTGTACAGGTGGCGGGGCATAAGCTGACCCGGGCTGCAACGGCGATCCGCAGAGGTCGTTATCCCCGGCAAGGGCTGGGGTGGTTCTCCCGCATTGCAGGTTTTCTGACCCAGCGGCTCTGGTTCGGCTACAAGACCAGAACCTACAGCGATCAGCTGAAGATCGACCCCGCCGTCTGCGTAGGCTGCGGCATGTGTGCAAAATTGTGCCCCACAGGTAATATTTCCATGGAGGGGCAGACCGCGTGCAGCGCAGACCGCTGCACCCTGTGCTACCGCTGTGTGAATCGCTGCCCGAAGCAGGCGATCACCCTGTTGGGGAAAAGGGTCGTCCGGCAAACCGGGATCGAAAAGCATTTGTGAATATGAAAACACCCCGCAGGCACGGCTGGAAAACGATCGTGTCTGGGGGTGTTATTTGGTTTGTTATCCGGCATGGGCAGCCGCGGATGTGATGCTTTCCAGCATCGCTACGGCGAATGCCCGGGCGGCGGCTTCATCGGTCTGCATGGAACGGTCGTTGGCGTAGCAATCCAAAGCCTGCCGGATCACCGGGCAATGTTCTTCGGGCAGATGAGAAAGCCCCCATTGCCCGCCCTCCTGCTTGGAAAGCACCAGCCCCTCCCGGGCATAGGCCAGCACCCGGCACAGGTTCAGGGTCATGTAGATCGGGTCGGTCACGATATCTTCCTCGGCCCCTGCCACATCCTGCCGGATGCTGTCCAGATAGGCGGCTGTGGGCACATCACCGAAGAACGCTTCCACAGGTGCGCCGCAGAGAACCTTGCCGCATTTCCGTACAACGGTGCAATGGGCAGCCAGATCCGGATCCTCGCCCTTCATGTGCTGCACATACCCGGTGGGATCCCTGCGGAACCAATCCAGATGCATGGGGGAGAAGTGGAGCACGAAGTGAGTGGGGTAGCAGAAGGGATTCACCGCATCCCGGGTAACGATGCTCAGCTCCAGTCCCTTGGCGGGCGCTTCTTCGTTGAAAGCGATCACCTGCTGCATAAAGGCCAGCTTTTCTTCATCTGTGGGCTCTCTCTCCACCGCCAGCAGCAGGTCGATATCGCTCTTTTGCGGGTTGAAGCAGCCCATGGCCAGAGAACCGTGCAGATATACCCCCAGCAGGTTGTCGCCGAAGATGCGTCGGCTCATGGCGGTAAAGCGTTCCAATAAATCTTGGTATTGCAAGGCTATCCCTCCGATACGGCTGCTTCGCCGTTTGCGTTCTGAGACACCCGCAGAAACTGTTCTGCATGGGCGCCCGCGGCATCCTGCTTATCGGTGCAGGAAAGGAATGTCTGCAAGTGCTCGGTAGCCCGCAGCAATGCGCTGCGGCGACGGATGTCCAGCTCGCTGAACACATCGTCCAAGAGAAGGGTGGGCAATTCTCCCATTTCGTTTTCGATCAGGCTGATCTCGCCCAGCTTCAGGGAAAGCACGGCGGTGCGCAGCTGTCCCTGACTGCCGAAGGCGCGCAGCTCTTTGCCGTAAAGGGTCATGGCCACATCGTCCCGGTGGGGGCCGAAGTGGGTGAACAGCCGCTGCAGATCGTCCTTGCGGGTGGCGGCAAGCCCTGCCAGCATATCCCGGTAGGGGGTGTCGGTCTGGGCAAGGGGGCCTGTGTAGCGGATGGCAAAAGGTTCTGCAGGGTTTTCGGAAATATCCGCATACTGCCGGGAGGCATAGTCGGAAAGTTCGGTAAGAAACCAGCGGCGGGCGTTGACGATGGGGGCGGCGGCTGCTGCCAGCTGCTCGTCCCATGCGGCAAGTTCGTTTTCAAAATCCGAGGGTGCGCCGAATTTGGATTGCTTCAAAAGGGCGTTCCGGTTCTCCAGCGCGCTCAGGTAGGTTTTCAATGCCTTTACATAGCTGGGACGGATCTGGCTCAGCTGCATATCCACAAAGCGGCGGCGGGCAGCCGGGCCGTCCCGTACGATTCGGATATCCTCGGGCGAGAACATCACCACCGTGGCGTGCCCCATCATGTCTGCAATGCGGGGGGCGGGCTTGCCCCAGAGCAGCACCCGCTTGCGGGGTTTTTCAAAGGGGTAGAGCCGCACCTCCACCTCGTGTCCGCCGTCCAGCCGCTCGGTCTGCCCGTGCACGATGGCCACATGCTGCCCCGCGGCGATCATTTCCTGATCCTGCGCCGTGCGGTGGCTGCGCCCCAGGGAAAGCAGGTGCATGGCTTCCAAAAGATTGGTCTTACCGCTGCCGTTGGGGCCGTAGAGCACGGTAACGCCCTCGCCGGGCTGCAGCTCCAGAAAGGGATAGTTGCGGAATTGCTGCAAACGCAGGGAGGTAAACTTCATATTCGATTTTCCTCCCTTTCTTTACAGTTTGTGCTTGTCAGCGGGTAATGGTCTCGGTAATGGCGTCGCCCTCAACAGGCTGTCCGAATACGTCCCGGCCGCCTACGGCATAACGCTTCACGATCAGGGTGTCGGGGCCGTCGGTCTCCACGGTCAGCCAGCCGGTCTGGAGCATGGGAGTGTTCAGACGCTGGTTCAGCATTTCCTTAATGGCGCTGCGCATGGTCTCGTCGGCATGCTCCCAGTCCATGGGGGCTCGGTTCCAGGGATCCGCCATGCCCTGCATGCCGATCTCGTCTCCGTAATAGATGGTGGGCGCGCCGGGCAGCAGGCACAGCAGCCGGATGGCCTTGAGCACCTTGGTTTTGGCAATGGCGTATACATCCTTATCCAGCTGCACCTTGCTGGCTTCAAGGCGATCCATCTGGGCTGCGCCTTCCCGGTCGCAGCCTGCCATAGCGTTGAGGATGCGCACCCGGTCATGGCTGCCCAGAAGGTTCATCAGGGAATAGTAGAAGGGAGCGGGGTAAACCTCCTGCTGGTGCAGGATCACCCGCCGCAGGTGGTGGGCATCGCATGCGCCGGTAAAAAAATCGATTACCGCCCGGCGCAGGGGATAGTTCATTACGCTGTCCAGCGTATCGCCCAGACAGTAACAGCGCATCTGCCCGTAGGCGACCTTGTTGCTGGCATCCTCCCATACCTCGCCCAGCAACAGCGTGTCCTCCCGCACATTGCGGATGGCGGTGCGCATATCCCGCAACATGGTCATGGGCAGCTCGTCGGCCACATCCAGCCGCCAGCCGCATGCGCCCCGGCGCACCCAACGGGGCAGGATGCCCGTATCCCCATCCAGCAGGTACCGCCGGTATTCCGGGTGATCCTTGTTCACCGTGGGCAGGGTCTGGAAGCCCCACCAGGTGCGGTAGCGGTTGGGATGGTCTTCGAAGGTGTACCAGTCATAGTAGGGCGATTCCTTGGATTGATAGGCGCCAAGGGTGTTATACCGCCCGAAACGGTTAAAATACATACTGTCCGATCCTGTGTGGCTGAAAACACCGTCCAGCATCACCCGCATGCCCCGTTTTTCCGCTTCGGCGATCAGCAGATCAAAATCGCTGTCGCTGCCCAGAATGGGGTCGATCTCTTCATAGCTGCCGGTGTCGTAGCGGTGGTTGGTGCGGGCGCGGAACATGGGGTTGATGTAGAGAATGCTTATGCCAAGCTCCTTCAGGCTGTCCAGCTTTTCGGCAATGCCCCGGAGGGTGCCGCCGAAGAAATCCAGCGCACGGTTGTCGCCGGTTTCGGGATCCGTATCCAGCGTGGGACGTTCGTTCCAGCTCTCGTGAAAAGCAGCTTCCGGATGTGCCGCCCGGATCTGCTCCTCCCGCCCGGTCTGCCCCTTGCCGTCTTTGAAGAAACGGTCGGGGAAGATCTGGTACACCACGCCATGGCGCACGTAATCAGGGGTGGAATAGTCAGGATCGTATACCGTGATCTGGAAGCTGGCGGGCTGCTCCCAGGTGGGGAAGCCCTCGCCGCCCAGCTGGTTGACGGAATTGCCGTAGCGCAATTCGCTGCCGTTTACGTGAATGATAAAATCGTACCAGAACAGCATGGGTGTCCTGGGTACGGTAATGGTCGCTTCAAAAAGGTGGTTGCCGATGGGGGTCATGGGGTGGCGGTGTTCGCTGCCGTCCCATGTACGCAGGGTAACTGCGTTGCTTTCGTTGCACAGAAAGCGGATGCTCACCTGTTCGCCGGCGGGAATGGGGCCCAGGGGATTGCGGTAGCGCAGCAGGTGAGAGTCGTGGTGCAGCATGATCGTTCCTCCGATTTCAATGGCGTTGACCATTTGTTGCAAATGTTTCCTGCCTATCATACCACGAAGGCAGCATTGGCGCAAATGGTTTGCTTAAGGATATGCAGGGTATTGCTTGCATGCCAATTATGGAAATGATATAATAAAAAGAAGCCGATACACTTCTTTTTTTAGTGTGTCCTTTTCAGGCGATGCCTGTTGATAACTAAGGAGGCCTTTGCTTTGACGGTGCGCGAGTATATCAAGAAAAACCTGAATGTTCCCAATGTGCTTACATTGCTTCGTCTGCTGCTGGTACCGGTATATGTGGTGCTGTTTGCAAAAGGGCGCAAGTATTGGGCGCTGATCACCTTTATGGTGGCCAGCTTTACCGACCTGCTGGACGGTCACATTGCCCGCAAGTATAACCTGATCACCGATTTCGGCAAGCTGATGGATCCCCTTGCGGATAAGGTGATGGTCATCACAGCCATGTTTTCCATGGTGCTGGGCAACCGGTACATCCCCGGGGTGATCCCGCTGGCTGCTGTGGTCGTGCTGTTTCTCAAGGAAACCTACATGGTTCTGGGCAGCTCTCAGATGCTCAAACACGGCGTGGTGGTGCAGAGCGAGATGTCCGGCAAGGTGGCTCATTGCGCCTTTATTTTGGGTCTGGTGCTCAGCTATTTCCATGATCAGCTGGCGCAGGCGCTGCCCTGGCTGCCGGTGGGCATCGATGTCATCATTATCTGGGTGGCGGTGGCGCTGTCCCTGTATGCCATGGTGGTCTACACCCGTAGCGCGCTTCGCAAACTGAAGGAAAAAGAAGCAGAAAAGCAGCAGTGATTGCCCCTTCCCCACAACAAGGAAAGGAATGCAGGGATGAACGAATTTCTGGCCCCCATCAATTACGTCCGCGCCCGTGATGCGCTGCGCAGACTGGATGCCTATACCGCCTACACCCCGGAGGGGGCGGCGGCGGTAAAGCAGGTGCTGCGGGAGTGCTATCCCCTTGTTTTTGCCCGTATGGAGCAGCAGGAGTTTGCCAACGATGCGCTGCTTCTGCAATTGCCCGGCGCAAATGTTACCGACCCGCTGGTGTTTACTGCGCGGCTGGATGTGCCCGAAGGGCAGCACGGCGAGCAGGGCTGGCAATCGGAGCAGATGCCTTTGCATGTGCCGCTGAGCCGCGCCCACGTGGTTGCTCTTCTGGAGGCTCTGGAAGAGCTTCTGCGCGATGGCTACTGCCCCGGCGGCGACCTGATCCTTGCCCTGAGCATGGACGGACTCAGCGGCGGCGCAGGCGCAAAAAGCATGGCGGAGCACCTGAAGGCCAGAAGCATTTCTCCCTGCTTTGTGCTGGATTTCGGCGGCTATGTGACCATGGACGCATTCCGCAATTTCCTGCCCAAGGGCGCACCGCTTGCGCTGGTGGGCATCGATGAAAAAGGGTTGCAGGATATCCGCATCCGTGCGGGGGACAGAATGGGCATGTGTGCCCTGTTCCGCCTTGCGGCGCAGATCAAGGAGCATCCCCTGCGCACCACGCTGTGCAGCGCCAGCGCAAAGATGCTCAAGCGGCTGGGGAAACAGGCCAGGGGTCTGTATGCGCTGCTGCTGCGCTCTCCCCGGGCGGCTTTTCCCCTGCTGCGGCTCAAGTGGCGCAACCGATCGGTTATGCAGCAGTTCTTCGTTTCCCGGCAGATGGTCTGCACCATCGATATGGACGGCAGCCGGGATGTGCCCGCCAAAGAGGCATCCTTGCTCGTCCGCCGACTGTGGGTGCCCGGTGCGCCCTTCTCGCTGGAGGAACTGCAGAAGCATTGCCGCCGCCACGGGCTGGTAATGACCGTGGAACACGATCATACCGGCGGCACGGAAAGCGATGTGACCGGCGAAGCGCTGGATGCGCTGGAAACCGCCATCGAGATCCAGTTTGAACGTACGGTCATTGCTCCCTGCCTTTGTCCGCAGGTAACCGATGCCCGCTTTTATGATCTGCCCGGTGGGCTGGTATTCCGCTTTTCGCCCTTTATGGTAACGGGCGACGAGGCTCTGGAGGGCCGCTGCACCGTCACGGACGGCGCTTTGCAGACGGCTGTGCAGTTTTTCCGCTCCATGCTGTCGGTATAATGCTTTGTTTGTAAACGAATAACAGGAGGGCTTGCCTGTGCTGGCTGTTTTGTTTGTATTGTTGTTCCTGGCCGGCGGCGCATGGCTGGGCTGTATGCTGCTGCCCGGGCGCAGACCGCTGGTGCGGCTGTACGCAGGGCTTTCTTTCGGCGTCCTGCTGATGATGTGGCTGCCTGCCCTGTGGGCGCATGCGGTGTGCTTCAGCTATGCGGCGCACTGGCTTTCCGTCGCCACCCTGCTGCTGCTCTGCGGTCTTGGCTGGCTTTTGCGGGATAAGCGCAACCCCCTTCCCTTCAATGCCAAAGAAGAACGGCTTGCGCTGGATCTTCTCTGGATGGTTGTGCCGCTGACGATCCTCGGCGGCTTTTTGCAATACACCCATTCCATCCGCCCTGCTGCGGATGGTGCGTACCATGTGGGGCAGAGCACCTACGGCGACCTGTCGCTGCATCTGGCGGTGACCACCAGCATCGTCAATGCAAGATTCCCCCTGCACAACAGCCTGATGCTGGGCGCGACCATGGCATATCCCTATCTGTCGGACAGCATTGCCGCCAGCATGTATATGCTGGGCATGGATCTGCCCGCTGCCATGAGCTTTACCGGCACGCTGATGATGGCGCTGGTCTATACCGGCTACGCACTGCTGGTCTCCCAGCTGTGCCGCAGACGGGGCGCACGCTTCCTGGCGTTTTTCCTGCTGTTCCTCAACGGCGGTCTGGGCTTTTTCTACACCCTGTCCGGCACGGTGGAAAACGGTTATGTGACCGGCATCTGGGACAACCTGAGCAATGTGATGAACGGGTACTACCAGACCCCCACCAATCAGCCCGATCCCAACAATCTGCGCTGGGTCAATATCATTTGCGATATGCTGGTGCCCCAGCGGGGCATTCTGGGCGGCTGGACCATACTGATGCCCTGCCTCAACCTGCTGCTGCCGCCCCTTTGCAAAAAGAAACGGCATACCCTGCGGGAAATGCTGCTGCTGGGCGTGATGGCGGGCGGTATGCCGCTGCTGCACACCCACAGCTTCCTTGCGTTGGCGATCACCTCTCTGGGCGCATGTATCTATTGCGTTGCCACCGCTGCCCGGGATGATGTATATGCTTTGCCCGCCGAGGGCGAAACGCCCTTTCTGCCCTTCGAGGGACGCATCAAGAGCCCTGCCCTGCGGGCGTTCCTGCCATGGCTGGTTTACGGCGCAACGGCTGCGCTGCTGTCCCTGCCCCAGCTGCTGGGCTTTACCTTTGTACAGGCAACGGAAAGCAACCATTTCCTGCGTTTCCAGTTCAACTGGTGCAACAACCGGGGCGGCAGGGGGCTGGTGGATCCCTACTTCTGGTTCTATATGAAGAATATCGGTCTGCCGTATCTGCTCATTCTTCTTGCATTGCTCAAACGCAAGCCCGCCGGACAATCCATGCCCGATGATGTGCGCCAGAACCGGCTCATCGCCTGCGGTGCGTTTCTGATCTATGGTATCGCCGAATTCATCCTCTTCCAGCCCAACGAGTATGATAACAACAAGCTGTTCTATGTGTGGTTCCTGCTGTGCCTGCCCATGGCGGCGGATTATGCCATGGAGCTTTTCGAACGCCTGAAGGGGCTGGCAGGGCGGCGGGTGATCGCAGCGCTGTTCCTTGCAGTCTGTTTCCTGTCCGCCGGGCTTACGGTGGTCCGGGAATGCCGCAGCGATTATCAGGCGTACAGCGCAAAGGATGTGGCGGTGGGCGAATACATCCGGGACAACACCCCCGAGCACAGCGTCTTCATCACCGGCAACCAGCATTTGAACCCGGTCAGTTCGCTGGCGGGGCGCACCATCCTGTGCTCTACCGACAGTTACCTGTATTACCACGGCTTCGATACCGCCGCCCGCCGTGCCGAGATCGCCGCATTCTATGAGGATCCGGCAGAAAACCTGTGGGTGTTGCAGAAATACGATGTAGACTATATCTACATCAGCTCCTACGAGCGCAACGCCAATTGGTTCACCTTGAACGAAACTGCGCTGGAGCAGCTTTTCCCGTCGGTGTACGAGAGCGCAGCCCGGGAACACAGGATCTTTCAGGTGCCGGAGGAAATGAAGCAATGAAACGATTTTTGCGCTATTCGCTGGAGCATGGGCGGAAGATCCGCGCGGTACTGCTGCTGGACGGGCAGATGGTGCAGCGCAACCTGCTGGTGCTGGAGGAGCAGGAGCAGTGCATTACCGCCTTGGTGGGTTCGAGCAAAAAGCCCCGCACGATCCCGCTGGAGGACATCCTCAGCTGCGATTACGCCAGGGGCGACCATGGAGAAGAATAGGGGAGAGACCAATTTGATCAAGAAAATCAAGGCTTATCTTGGGGAGCATCCCAAACAGGACGAGTTGCTGCGGTATCTGATCGCCGGTGGTCTTACCACGGTGCTGAGCATGGTCATTCACTATGGGCTGTGCTTTCTGATGGCAGAAAAAGACCCCTTTATCGGCGGCAACCTGATCGCTTGGGTGACGGATACCATCAACCGTGCTACCCCTGTCCAGCTGACGATCGCGTCGGCGGTCAGCTGGGTCATCTCGGTGCTGTTCGCTTTCTGGATCAACCGGTGGATGGTCTTCCGGCCCGGCAAGGCGGCTGCGGGACAGCTGCTTACCGAGCTTGCCCAGTTTGCAGGCAGCCGCGTTATCAGCTTCCTTCTTTTTGAACAGGGGTTGATGCATCTGCTCAAGCTGATGGGCATTACCAACGTTGTTAACCGTGTACTGGTGCTGGTTTTCGTGGTGGTGTTCAACTATGTGGCCAGCAAGTTCTGGGTTTTCAGGAAACCCGGCGGCGGCTCGGAAACGCAAGCGTAACCAGCAGCAGTACAGGAAGCACACTTGCCGGCAAAGCTCCGGTCGTCCGGGAAGCGGTCGGAACTGTAAACGGGCAGACCCTGAGCAGCAGATAACAGAATATGCCCCCCAATACCCCATGGAGCATGCGCCACGCAAGCAGCTCCATGGGGTTGATCATTTTACCGACAAACAGGAGATTTTGAAGCCAGATGCTCAACCCGCCGAAGCTGCAAAGGGCGCATATTGTCCAAAGGGGCGGGGCATGCTCTACAAGGGAGAATATACCACCGCCCACCTCCAACACAGCCCACAGAAGGGATAACGATGCGGGATGGTCGGCTGTCCATGCGGGAAAGAGCAGCTGTGCCAGTCCCCGCAGTACAGCGGCAACCACGCCGAAGACCGCCATTGCTCCCAGAACTGACAGCAGTGATTGCGCTGCTGCGGAGATGGCTTCGGGTAAGCAGGTCAGCAGCGTTCTGCCGGGCGCAGTTCTTTCGGCAGCAGAGGGGGGATGCGTTTCTGCAAGCGGACCCCTTTGCGGCTTTCGTCGGTAAACCCCGGCACAGATCAACCCCGTTGCCAGTGCAGACAGCCAATGGGCAACTAGCAGCAGCCATCCTGCCTGCTGCCCGAGCAGTCCCCCCAGCGATCCCACGAAGAACATGGGGCTCATCACGCCGCACATACACAGAAGGGACATCAGCTCTCTGCGTGGGATGGGGCAAAGGGTATGCAGCAATGCGGCCTGTCTTGCCGAAGCGGGGGAACCGGCACAAAACCCGAACAATACCAGAAAGAACCTTTCTCCCGTTCCGGAGCTTCCCGGGCGGTAAAGTCCGCCCAGAACCATCATTGGAAAAAGCGCAGGCAGCACAGAAACGGCAAATGTCTGCGTAACACGTTGCACGGAATCCATTACCTGCTGCGAAAAAAGCAGCACCAACCCCACCCCGCACAGCCAGACTGCCAGCAAAAACCATCACCTCGTCATAGAATATGCGCCCAACATGTTCAAAAAGGAAAATGCATGCACAAATTCGACAAGATGGTTAAAAATGTTTGGTTTTTGCCTAAAAGTAGCTTTTCAGATTGTATCATTTGCGATATACTATTGCTGTCTCTCTGACTGTACGACTGAGAAGGAGCATGCAAAGTGACGGATTTTGTAAGCACATGGAACAACGAACTTCTTACCCAGCCCTATGCCCCTCTGGGACTCATCGCCATGCCCGGCTGTGAAGAACTGGGCGAGAAGATCAACGACTGGCTGATGAAGTGGCACGAGCAGCAGGCGGATCTGGAAGACAACACTCCCCTGTATTCTCTGATGGGTTACAATCGCAACAACTTCCTTATTGAGGCCCAGCTTCCCCGCTTCGGCACCGGCGAGGGCAAGGCGGTTCTCAAGAGCAGTGTCCGTGGTTACGATATCTACATTCTCTCGGATGTGTTTGCATACAACAAGACCTACAAGATGTACGGCCGTGAAGTGCCGATGTCTCCCGACGACCACTATCAGGATCTGAAGCGCGTCATCGCTGCCATCGGCGGCCGCGCAATGCGCATCAACGTGGTTATGCCCATGCTGTACGAAGGCCGTCAGCATCGCCGTACCACCCGCGAGAGCATGGACTGCGCACTGGCGCTGCAGGAACTGCAGGGGCTGGGCGTTTCCAACTTTATCACCTTCGACGCTCACGATCCCCGTGTGCAGAATGCTGTTCCTCTGATGGGCTTCGACAGCGTAAAACCCTCCTACCAGATCCTGAAGGCGCTGTTCCGCAAGGAGCAGGATCTGCACATCGACCGCGATCATATGATGATCATCAGCCCCGACGAAGGCGCTATCGACCGCAATATTTTCTACAGCTCCGTGCTGGGCATCGACATGGGCATGTTCTACAAGCGCCGTGATTATACCCGCATCGTGGAAGGCCGCAACCCCATCATCGCCCACGAGTATCTGGGTGACGATGTAGAAGGCAAGGACGTGCTGGTCAGCGACGATATCCTTTCCTCCGGCGACAGCATTCTGGATCTGGCCAAGGAGCTGAAGAAGCGCAAGGCTAACCGTATCTTTGCTTCTGTTACCTTCGCCCTGTTCACCAACGGTCTGGATGCTTTCAACAAGGCATACGACGAGGGTCTCATCAGCCGGATCATTTCCACCAACCTTACCTACCGCACCCCCGAACTGCAGGCGGCTCCCTGGTTCATCGAGGCGGATATGAGCAAGTACATCTCCTATATCATCGCCAGCCTGAACCACGACCGCAGCCTGAGCGGTCTGCTCAACCCCTACGACCGCATCAAGGGTCTGCTGGGTCGCTACCAGCAGCAGCAGGCAGAGAACGGTTTCCGTCTGGTGTAAGCGCAACAGCATATTCAGCCGCCGCAGGTATCTGCGGCGGCTGTTTTCGTGTATGGAATGATCTCGTTTTCGCGACCCCGGCGCTTATCTGCGGTGTGAACGATTCCCGGCTCCCAAACGCAGCCGGCAAGAACAACGGGCAATGTAATCCGGCGGGTTGTGTGCTCAGGAAAAACAAATAGAGAAAACCCCCTCCGAAAAAGCGGAGGGGGTAATTGTGTTGTGGTAACTTACTCGGCTGCGGTCTCGGGCAGCACGGGCACCAGACGGGCGCGCCACTCGGTCATGTAGTTGTCCAGGGTCAGGGTGAAGGTGACGACATTGCCTACCAGTTCGGGATCGGCGGTCCATTCGTCTTCTTCGTCCTCGTCGATGATGTTGTACTCCCAAATCAGTTCGTATTCGAAATCATCGGCGCCGGTCACGGTGGCGGTCAGCTGTACATCATCGCCAAAGTTGGGGGCGGTACCCTTGCAGATGAGCTCGCATTCCACGGTTACGGTCACGTCGGCCAGCAGAGCGTCCACATCGATGGCGGGAACTTCTTCAACGACCTCTTCCTCAGCGGGGGTCTCTTCGGCAACGACCTCTTCCTCAACGGGGGTCTCTTCGACGACTACCTCTTCCTCGGCGGGGGTCTCTTCGACAACAGCCTCTTCCTCGGCGGGGGTCTCTTCGACAACGACCTCGTCCTCAGCGGGAGTCTCTTCGACGACTACCTCGTCCTCGGCGGGGGTCTCTTCGACAACAGCCTCGTCCTCGGCGGGGGTCTCTTCGACAACGACCTCGTCCTCAGCGGGAGTCTCTTCGACGACGACCTCATCCTCGGCGGGGGTCTCTTCGACGACTACCTCTTCCTCGGCAGGAGTCTCTTCGACGACGACCTCTTCCTCGGCAGGAGTCTCTTCGACAACGGCCTCTTCCTCAGCGGGGGTTTCTTCGACGACTACCTCTTCCTCAGCGGGGGTCTCTTCGACGACAACCTCTTCCTCGGCGGGGGTCTCTTCGACAACGACCTCTTCTTCGGCGGGGGTCTCTTCGACGACTACCTCTTCCTCGGCAGGGGTCTCTTCGACAACGACCTCATCCTCGGCGGGGGTCTCTTCGACAACAGCCTCTTCTTCGGCGGGGGTCTCTTCGACAACGGCTTCGTCCTCAGCGGGGGTCTCTTCGACGACTACCTCTTCCTCAGCGGGGGTCTCTTCGACAACGACTTCTTCCTCAACGGGCTTTTCGATCGCGTTGACAATAATAATATTGCTGTATACGTTCGAAGCAAACGCAGTTACGCTGAGAGAGAAAGCGAGAACCAAGACCATCATCACGGCTGCGATACGCTTGAAGTTCATTTTCATTGTGCATACCTCCATACTGAATCAATGATATTTTTCAGCATCTACATTATAGCAAGGTGGGGTTACAATTTGGTTACGTTAACAAGACAAAAACAAGAAATTTTTGGCGGTTGGACAAGACCTGTCATTCTTCGGGAACGGGGGTTTCGGTGGGGGTGGGAACAGGGGTTTCGGGGGGCACGGGAGTGGGAGTGGGCGTTGCGGTGCTGTTGGTAAAAACCATGGTTACAACGTTGTCGGTCCGGGATACGATCAGATTGTATACGCCGATCTGCTTCTGAAAATCGTTGCCGGTCGCCAGCCAGCTTTCCACATCGGTTACAAGGTGATAGCGATCGTAGGCCGTCTCGCCGGGATCCATGGCCATCAGCAGGGCGTAGCTCTGATAACCGGAGGTGGAGAAATCGCGGTAGGTGCTGCTGCCGTAGGCAAGATCGGCGGGGGCGGTCAGGGTGATGCGGCAGCTTTCGATCACGTCGTTAATGGGCTCCAGCAGCATTTCCATGGTCAGCCATTCGCCGCCGATCACCCTGTACTCGCGCCCATCCCCCCAGCCGGCATCCTGTTTGGCGGGGATCAGCGGCAGCATCATGCGGCCTGCGTTGTCGTTGATAAAATCGATGTTTTCCGCATAGCGTTCCAGAAAGAAATCATAGCTGTAACCGGTCACATTCTCTGCGCAGGCAGAAGCGGCAAACAGCAGTATCAGCATACATGTGATCGCGACAAGTTTTCTCAAGCGTCTCGCTCCCTTTGTATATGTCATTCTACACGATAGCAGTATATCATCTTCGCCAAGGCTGCGCAACATTGTTTACAGGAAGGGTTTGCACGGAGGCAACGGATAGGGTATAATGAAGCGACTACAGGAGAGGAGGAGCAGCCGGATGAAGAAGATCCGCCGGTTCATCTGGTATCTGGCCAGCCGTCTTTTGCTGGTGCTGGTGCTGGTCAGCGCGTTCACGGTTACCTTTTATTACGCTATGAATGCTTCCAATATCAATATCGTTCTCAAGGACGGCATGGCAAAGCGTGCACAGGTGATCATGATGCAGGAGGATTCCTCCGAGCTGATCAAGTTCTTCCAGCCCAGCTATCTGCAGCGTGATGAAAACCTGCTGCTGGCGCTGGAAAAGAAGAGCCCCTACCAATACTATACCGTACGCGGTATCGACCATCGTCTCAGCATGACATGGATGTGGTGCTGGCCTTGGGAAAACACGGCAAGGGCCGAATTTGTGGAAACCATCCCGCGTATCGACGGCAGGGTCCGCTCCCAGAATGCAGAGGCTGCCCGGGCTTTGTACGGTACCACTTATGAGACGCCGCCCAAATGGCAGGGTGGCAAGTACAGCGCAACGCTGGTAAAAGAGAATAACCAATGGCATATCCGCAGTCTGTCACTGATCGAAGCCATCGAAGAGTGAGCCTGACGGAATGCTGTATACCACAAGCGCCGGACCGCACATGCGATCCGGCGTTGGTGTTTGTTATCCCGGCTGATGAAGAGGCATTCAGAGCCGTTCGTCAAGCGGCGTCAATGCGGGTTTTCCCCAGATGTGCAGCAGCCCGCGGGGCTCGGCAAGCTGACCGTCCGCAGCGTACACTGCGGCATGAAGGATGCTGCGGGCGGCTTTTTCGGGGGAGGGGAAAATGCGCTTCATCAGCGGCAGGGCGAGGCGCAGGAAGGCAGGGGGATAGGCGCTCTGTCCGGGGTCGGCGAGAAAAAGCCCTGTAGCGCATACGCCGGGGTGTGCATAAACAAAATCGATCTCCGGAATACCGGCAGCCAGGTCACAGATCCGCTCCAGCAAAGCCCGTTTGCTGGCGGCATAAAGTCCGGTTGGGCTTTTGCCGGGCACGGAGGCTCTGCGCCAGAAGGCAGAAAGGCTTGTTACCGTTAGCACAAAGGGGCTGTCGCTCATGCGCAGCAGGGGCAGCAGACGAACGGTCAGCCACAGGGGAGAGAGGCAGTTTACCTGCATATGTATTTCGGTACCGCCGGGAGCTGTGCGTCCGCTGCGGGTAAAAACACCGGCATTGTGCACGATCCCGTCCAGCGGTTTTCCCTGTGCCAGAAGAGAATCGGCAAGGGATAGAACGGTGGCCTCATCGGCAAGATCAAGCGCGGGAAAGGACAGCCGTGCACCGGGGAACTTCGCCAGCAAAGTGCGGCGGAGTTGCTCGGCCTTCCGGGGATTCCGAACCGGCAGGATCAGCTCTGCACCCAGACGACAGAATTGAAGTGCGGCAGCCGTACCCAGCGTCCCTGTACCGCCGGTCAGAAGGATTCGTTTGTCTGTCAGGCTGCGCATGCTTTCCCTCCTCGGCATGGGTGGCATAGATATGTGTATAATAATAGAAGAAGATGTGTGATTTGTCAAAGCGCTGCCTGTCGATGTTTGCGTGATTTGGTAAAAAATATTCCGCTTTGTCAAGGTCGGAAAAATCTGTGAAAGATTCGGAAAAACAATTCAAAAAACAATTGACAGAAGGGTTCTGTCCATGTTAGTATGTTATGGTTGTTCGCAATCTGTACTTTTCGTGTGCGGTTTTTGTGCGATAAAGGCACAGAAACACAGCCCGCAAAAGGTGTCGGTACACTGTGGACAAACCCGGAAAGAGGAGGCGATCCCCCCATGGAGCACGAACTGCACAATGCCGCAAACCGCGTTGTCGGTCAAAGACAGGTGCTGCGCGCACTGGAAGGGGACAAGGCCGCCAGAGTCTATCTGGGTAAAGACTCGGACGGTTTCATCTACCACAGGATCAACAGCCTGTGCGAGACGAAAAACGTTCCCGTTACAGTGGTGGACAGCATGCAGGAGCTTGGCAGGCTCTGCTCGGTAGACGTTCCGGCGGCTACCGCCGCCGTGCTCAAGTAAGCGCGGTTGCCAATTCCAAAGACTATAATGCGCCGGGGTTGAGGCGCTGTTATAGCATATCAATTCGGAGGTGTTCCCATGCCCACGATTAACCAGTTGATCCGCAAGGGTCGCGTGAAGGCTGCTAACCGGTCCACGGCTCCTATCCTGCAGGGCTGCCCGCAGAAGCGCGGCGTGTGCCTCAGCGTTAAGACCACGACCCCCAAGAAGCCCAACTCTGCCCTGCGCAAGATCGCTCGTATCCGTCTGACCAACCAGATCGAAGGTACGTGCTACATTCCGGGCATCGGCCATAACCTGCAGGAGCACAGCGTTGTGCTGATCCGCGGTGGCCGTGTTCGCGACCTGCCCGGCGTTCGTTATCACATCATCCGCGGCGCTCTGGATACTGCCGGTGTGGCAAAGCGCATGCAGAGCCGTTCTCTCTACGGCGCAAAGCGGCCTAAGAAGTAAGTTTTCGCAGCATTCGTTGCAGTACCTCCGGAGTGGGCGCAGGAGCGCGGCAGAAGCATTCAACCCATGCTTCGCCAATGCGTACACCGCGTGACTTTCCCACGATAGGTAGGGGCCAGCCGGAATGGTAGCTGTTGCCCGCAGGGAGCGGCAGAGCTGACTGCCGTCAGGAGCCTGTACGAAACCATGCAAAACAAAACTTCAGGCACACATCAAACGGTGTGCAATGCACACTTGCGGCGATTGATCGCCTCAATGTAAGGAGGAAACAAAATGCCCCGTCGCGGTTTTATTCCCAAGCGTGAAGTGCTGCCGGATCCCGTATATGGGACCACGGTAGTCACCAAGCTCATCAACCAGATCATGCTGGATGGCAAGCGCGGCACCGCTCAGCGCATCTGCTATGCAGCCTTCGACTCCGTGGCCGAGAAGACCGGTAAGGACGCTACCGAAGTGTTCAACGCTGCTCTGGCCAACGTGTCCCCCCAGCTGGAAGTGAAGGCCCGCCGTGTGGGCGGTGCCACCTACCAGGTACCTATCGAAATTCGCCCCGAGCGCCGTCAGACCCTGGCACTGCGCTGGCTGGTGGAGTTCTCCCGCAAGCGCGGCGAGAAGACCATGGCCGACCGCCTTGCCGCCGAGCTGATGGATGCCGCCAACAATACCGGCGCCGCTGTAAAGCGTAAGGAAGAAATGCACCGTATGGCCGAGGCCAACAAGGCATTCGCCCACTACCGCTGGTAATCGGCAAACGGACGCGGGCGTGGCGCCCCGTCTGTATGGAAGGTATGTACAGATAGCTTGTAAAGTGAAAGGAGACCCTTTTCTATGCCAAGAAGTCACCCGCTTGATAAGGTGCGCAACATCGGCATCATGGCTCACATCGACGCCGGTAAGACCACCACCACCGAGCGTATTCTGTTCTACACCGGCCGCGTCCATCGTCTGGGCGAGTCCCACGAAGGCACTGCCACCATGGACTGGATGGCTCAGGAGCAGGAGCGTGGTATTACCATCACCTCTGCTGCTACCACCTGCCAGTGGAATGGTCACCGCATCAACATTATCGACACCCCCGGCCACGTCGACTTCACTGTAGAGGTAGAGCGCAGCCTGCGCGTGCTGGACGGTTCCGTTTCCGTTTTCTGCGCCAAGGGCGGTGTTGAGCCCCAGAGCGAGACTGTTTGGCGTCAGGCCAACAAGTACAACGTACCTCGCATGGCTTATGTGAACAAGATGGACATCATGGGCGCAGACTTCTTCCGTGTCGTAGACATGATGAAGGAACGCCTCGGCGCCAATGCTGTGCCGATCCAGCTGCCCATCGGCAAGGAAGCCGATTTCAAGGGCATCGTTGACCTGGTTCGCATGAAGGCCGAAGTTTACTACGATGACGAGGGTAAGGACGTTCGCGAGGAAGAGATTCCCGCCGACCTGCAGGAGCTGGCTGAAGAGTACCATCAGAAGCTGATCGAAGCTGTCGCCGAAAGCGACGAGAGCCTGCTGGAGAAGTTCTTCGAAGGTGAAGAGATCACCGTGGAAGAGATCAACGCCGCTATCCGCACCTCCACCATCAACTGCACCATGACCCCCGTGCTGTGCGGTACTTCCTACCGCAACAAGGGTGTGCAGCCCCTGCTGGACGCTGTGGTAGCCTACATGCCCTCTCCTCTGGACATCCCCGCCATCAAGGGCACCGATCCCGATGATCCCGAGAAGGTTCTGGAGCGCAAGTCCTCCGACAGCGAGCCTCTGGCTGCGCTGGCCTTCAAGATCATGACCGACCCCTTCGTTGGCAAGCTGGCATTCTGCCGCGTTTACAGCGGTACCATGGAAGCCGGCAGCTACGCTTACAACTCTACCAAGCAGAAGCGCGAGCGCATCGGCCGTCTGGTGATGATGCACGCCAACCACCGCGAAGAAGTTCCCGCCGTTTACGCCGGTGATATCTGCGGTATCGTTGGTCTGAAGGACACCACCACCGCCGATACCCTGTGCGACGAAAAGAACCAGATCGTTCTTGAGTCCATGGAGTTCCCGGATCCCGTTATCCAGGTCGCTATCGAGCCCAAGACCAAGGCCGGTCAGGACAAGATGACCATGGCTCTGGTAAAGCTGGCAGAGGAAGACCCCACCTTCAAGACCTACACCGATCAGCAGACCGGTCAGACCATCATTTCCGGTATGGGCGAGCTCCATCTGGAGATCATCGTAGACCGTCTGCTGCGCGAATTCAAGGTTGAAGCCACCGTTGGTAAGCCCCAGGTTGCTTACCGCGAGACCATCCGCAAGGCTGCCAAGGCCGAAGGCCGCTACGTACGCCAGACCGGTGGTCACGGTCAGTTCGGTCACTGCTGGATCGAGATTGAACCCACCGAGCCCGGTGAAGGCTACAGCTTCGAGAGCAAGATCGTCGGTGGTGTTATTCCCAAGGAATTCATCGCACCCATCGATGCCGGTATCCGTGAAGCCGCTCAGAGCGGTATTCTGGCTGGCTTCGAGGTTGTCGACTTCAAGGCTAATGTCTTCGACGGCAGCTACCACGATGTCGACTCCTCCGAAATGGCCTTTAAGATCGCCGGCTCCATGGCCTTCAAGGAAGCTCTGCAGAAGGCTGATCCCTGCCTGCTGGAGCCCATGATGAAGGTTGAGGTCATCATCCCCGACCAGTACCTTGGCGACGTTGTTGGCGACGTATCCAGCCGCCGCGGTCGCATCGAAGGTATGGACGCCCGTATGGGCGAGCAGACTGTGCACGCTTTCGTGCCGCTGAGCGAGATGTTCGGTTATGCTACCGACCTGCGCAGCCGCACCCAGGGCCGCGGCCTGTTCACCATGCAGTTCGACCACTACGAGGAAGTGCCCAAGAGCATTGCCGAGAAGGTAACCGGCGAACGCAAGGCGTAAGAACCGAAACACAAGCACGAGTTGCTTTTACCACCTAACTTAAGGAGGAAACCCACAATGGCAAAGGCTAAGTTTGAACGTAACAAGCCGCACGTTAACATCGGCACCATCGGTCACG
>JAFXBE010000045.1 GCA_017516765.1 Clostridia bacterium
ACGGCTCCCCGGGCGGCAAACGGCGATAGGAACCCCTTGCTACGCAAGGGTTCCGAAACCACCGTACACGCCGCTGGTTTCGGATTGACAATCGGAGGGCTGCGGCCCGACCATACCTCTGGGACTTCTTTGACAGTCTGGCCGCCCGGCTTCCCTGTGGAGCCGGGCGGTTTTCTTTGGGTATGCCGACGGCAGATCTGCGCATACTACCCCGTGAAAGGTGGGATCGTATGCGCGGCTTCCGTACGGATCTGGCAATGGAAAGCATCGGCAGCGGAGGTACGGGGCGTGATGGCGTTCGGGTGGAGGAAGACTGTCTGGGAGAGGTTAACCGCACAAGGATCGTGATCGAAACCCCTCAGGCGGCTGCATCGTTGAAAAGACCCTGCGGAGAGTATATTACCCTGAGTTGTGCAGGGCTTTCCCGCTGCGATACCGAAACCCGGCAGCGTCTTATCGGACTGGTCGCAGGATCGGTGCGGGCAATGCTTCCTGCAGAGGGAACGGTGCTGGTGGTCGGTCTTGGCAATCGCAACGTTACGGCAGATGCGCTGGGTACCCGGGTGGTGGAACGCCTGCTGGTAACACGCCACCTGCAAAGCGCATTGGCGGACGGGATCACCGGCGGGCTGCGCAGCGTAAGCGCCATTGCTCCGGGCGTGCTGGGCATTACCGGTATCGAAACAGCAGAGCTGTGCCGGGGGCTTGTGAAGCATGTTAATCCCTCTGCCGTTATCGCCATCGATGCTCTGGCAGCCTTCGACAGTTCCCGCATCTGCACCACGGTACAGATCGCCGATACGGGTATCGAGCCGGGCAGCGGGGTGGGCAATCATCGTCTGGGGCTGACCCGCAACACCCTCGGTGTAAAGGTGATCGCCGTGGGCGTGCCCATGGTGGTCTATGCCTCCACCATCGCAAGGGATGCGGTGAGCCGTCTGATGGGGGAGTATGGGCTCAGGGCAGATGTTCTGCTTGAGAAGATATCCGAAAGCTATCTGGGCGAAATGGTGGTCACCCCCAGAGAAATCGACGAAATGGTGATCAGCGTGGCAGATCTTCTGGCGGAGGGGCTCAACCGCGCCCTGCAGCCGCAGCTGGATGCAGAAACACTGCATACCTTTCTGCATGCATAGCATAAGCTGATGAGGACAAGGGGGTGCCTCATCGTGAGAAAACAACAGATAAGCCGATACACGGCGTTGCTGCTGGCTGCTTTTACCGGGCTTGCCGCAGGGCTGGTGCTGCCGGGGCTTGCCCGCTGGGAGGGACTCCTGCCGGATGGAGGCGAAGCAGTAACTGCTGTCTTTGCGGAGCAGAGCTTTTCCATCACTCCGGCAGTGTTGCCGGACAGTGGTCAACCGCCCGTGCAGCCTCAGGAAACATCGGCAGAAACGGTACCGGCAGCAGCGACGCCTGCGCCGGATGCTTCCGCTTTCGCTATCCGGTTGCTGAAGCCGGAGACGACGCAGCCGTCCGGCAGGATCCTGATCTATCACACCCATACCTACGAGGCTTATGAGCAGACCGAACCCGTATACCGGGAGACGGAAAAGTGGCGTACCGCCGACGAAAGCTGCAACATGATCCGGGTGGGGGAAGAGCTTTCGGGGCTGCTGCACGCTCTGGGGTACGAGGTGGTGCACGATACCACCGCTTTTGAGCCGCCTGATCTGAGCAGCGCCTATACCCGTTCTCTTGCCATGCTGGAGCAGAGGCAGGCAGCGGGCGAAGCGTACGATCTGTATATCGACCTGCACCGGGATGCGTATTCCGAAAGCCAGAAGGGCGGGAACACCGTCAATGTGGGCGGTACGGAAACAGCCAGACTGATGCTGCTCATCGGCAAGGGTGAGGGGTATACAGGCTCGGGCTATGACCGTAAACCCGACTGGGAAGCCAACCTGCAGGTGGCGCAGTCCATTACCGATGCGCTGAATGAACAGGCGGACGGTCTGTGCAAGGATGTACGCATCAAATCGGGTCGCTTCAATCAGCATGTTTCCAACAGCTGTATACTGGTGGAAGCAGGTAACAACCGCAATACCCTGGCAGAGGTGCTGGCAGCCATGCCTTATCTGGCAGATGCGATCCACCGGACGCTGTGCCCGTAGATTTTTGTTATACTTGAAAAAGCTTCTGCTTGCGGGTATAATGTCACCGGAGGTGGAAGACCAATGACAGAGCGTCCTGTGGGAATGCTGGACAGCGGTCTGGGCGGCATCAGCGTGCTTGCACAGGCACTGCGCGATCTGCCCCGGGAGGATTATGTCTATTTCGGCGACACCGCCAACATTCCCTACGGCGACAAAGACCCATCCGAAGTGATGCGCCTTACCCGTCTTGGGGTGGACAAGCTGATGGCGCATGGCTGCAAAGCCATCGTTATCGCCTGCAACACTGCCACCAGTGTTGCCGCAGAGCAGCTCCGCAAAGAGCTTTCCATCCCGGTGATCGGCATCGAACCGGCGCTGAAACCCGCTTCCCTGCTGCCGGGTGAGGGGCAGATCCTGGTGCTGGC
This sequence comes from Clostridia bacterium, assembly GCA_017516765.1. Classification (GTDB taxonomy): domain Bacteria; phylum Bacillota; class Clostridia; order Christensenellales; family Aristaeellaceae; genus Limiplasma. The sequence goes on from JAFXBE010000045.1 coordinate 2,522, forward strand.
AACGCAGGTCACCCTGCGTCTGCCCAAGTTTCACGCTCTGATGGCGCGCTATGGCGACAATGCCGTTCCTGTGCCCTGTTCCGGCTTGATGGAATGCGTGGAAAGCGGACTGCTGGAAGGCGAGAAAGTGAATGACCTGCTGAAAGGCTACCTCGCACCGTATTTGGACAAGCCTGTCAAAGCCGTGGTGCTGGGCTGTACCCATTATCCCTTTCTGCGCAAGGCCATCTCTTCACTGTTGCCCGAAGGCACGCCCCTTGTGGACGGCAATGCCGGTACGGTACGCCAACTGGGCAGAAGGCTGGCGGAGGAAGATCTGCTGGCGCCCGCCGGGCACACCGGCGGCAATGTCATTTTCCTTACCTCGTCCCGGGATCCGGCGACCCTCCGGCGCATGCAAAGCATGCTGGAGACTGCGCAGGCAAGGCTGTAACCCTCTGTAAACCAACGATAAAGGCGGCACAGCCGCAAACGAAAGGTACGAACGATCATGAAAAAAGTGATGCTCATTTTCGGCACCCGCCCCGAAGCGATCAAAATGTGCCCTCTGGTGCTGGAACTGAACAATCATCCTCAGTTTGAAACCGTGGTATGCGTTACCGGTCAGCACCGGCAGATGCTGGATCAGATCCTGGATTGCTTCCATGTGGAGCCTAAATACGATCTGTGCATCATGCAGCCCAAGCAGACCCTTTTCGATGTAACCATCAACATCCTCAGCCGCCTCAAGGAGATCCTGGAGAATGAAAAGCCGGATGTGGTGCTGGTTCACGGCGATACCTCCACTGCTTTTGTTACCGCACTTGCCTGCTTCTATATGCAGATTCCCGTGGGACACGTGGAGGCCGGTCTTCGTACCTACAACCTGTATTCTCCCTTCCCGGAAGAGTTCAACCGTCAGGCGGTGGATCTGATCACCCGCTTCTATTTTGCGCCCACCGATATGAGCCGGGACAACCTGCTGAAGGAGAACAAGCCCGCGGAGCATATCCACGTGACCGGCAACACGGTCATCGATGCCCTTGCCACCACCGTGCGGGAGGATTATGCCCACCCCGAGATCGAATGGGCAAAGGGCAGCCGCCTTGTACTGCTTACGGCGCACCGCCGTGAGAATCTGGGCGAGCCTATGCGGGAAATGTTTACCGCCATCCGCCGTATCGTGGATGAGACCCCCGATGTAAAGGTGCTCTATCCCATGCACATGAACCCCGTGGTACGTGAGATGGCGCACAGCTGCTTCGATGGTCAGGAGCGCATCCACATGATCGAGCCGCTGGATGTGCTGGATTTCCACAATCTGATGGCGCGCTCCTACCTGATCCTTACCGACAGCGGCGGGATTCAGGAGGAAGCGCCCGCTCTTGGTAAGCCTGTGCTGGTGATGCGCGATACCACCGAGCGCCCCGAGGGCGTTGCGGCAGGTACCCTCAAGCTGGTGGGCACCAGCGAACAGGTCATTTACGAAAACGTACGCAAGCTGCTGGATGACCCCGATGCTTACCATCGGATGGAACAGGCCACCAATCCCTACGGCGATGGAAAAGCCAGCCAATACATTGCAGAGATTCTGGAAAAGGAACTGTGATCCGAACCAAAAAATTTCCGCCCGCAGCAAAAACCGTGCTGCGGGCGTTTTTTGCCCGAAAACAGGCATTGCTTTCCTGTAACTCTGTTGCTATAATAAATACAGCAAAAAATGAATCCGGTGCAGAACTTCCCGTTCTTTTCCGCACCGCCGGGAGGGATAACGATGCAGATCCGTGATATGCTGCGCGATCCGAAGATTGTACAAGTAAACCGCTTGCCCGCGGTTTCCGATCACGATTGCTACCGCAGCTGCGAAGAAGCCCAAAAACAGGAGAGCAGCCTTACCTGTCTGCTCAACGGCCGCTGGAAGTTTGCCTATGCCGAGCGTATGGAGGATTGTCCTGCCGGCTTTTTTGCCGATGGCTACGATACTGCAGATTGGGACGAGATCGCCGTTCCCGGGCATATTCAGCTGCAGGGCTACGGTACGCCCCAGTATGTGAATGTGCAGTACCCCTGGGACGGGCACGAAAGCCTGCTTCCACCTGCTTTCCCTGAAATAAACCCCATCGGATGCTATGTGCGCAGCTTCACCGTACCCCAAGGGTGGCAGGGTATGGATGTTGTGCTTACCTTCCACGGTGTGGAATCTGTGCTGGCGTGCTGGGTAAACGGTCAGTTCGTCGGCTACAGCGAGGATGGCTTTACCCCCTCCCGCTTTGATATCACTCCTTTCCTGCGCCCCGGCAGCAATACACTGGCGGTGCAGGTGTTCCGCTATGCCTCCTGTACTTGGCTGGAGGATCAGGATTTCTGGCGTTTCAGCGGCATTTTCCGGGATGTAACGCTCTCTGCCCTGCCCAAGGCCCATGTGGAGGATCTCTGCATTCGTACCCCGCTGGGCGAACGCTATACCAAAGCACAGGTGGATGTTACCGTCAAGCTGCGCCTGCAAAGCGAAGCGACCCTGACTGCACAGCTGCTGGCACCCGACGGTCGGGAGGCAGCTCCTGCTGTTTCTGTGGGCGCGACAGACAGCCCCATGCATTTTGTTATGGATGTGGAAGAGCCCCGGCTCTGGAGCGGCGAATCTCCCTGGCTGTATACGCTGCGCATTACCCTTGCGGACGACGATCGGGTGTATGAGGTGGCACAGACACAGGTGGGTCTCCGTCAGGTGGAGATCCGGGAGGGTGTGCTGCTGCTCAACGGCCGCCGTTTGCGGCTCAGAGGCACCAACCGGCACGAATTCTGTGCCGAAGCAGGCCGCTGCATCACCCGGGAGCATATGCTGGAGGATATCCGGCAGATCAAGCGCAGCAATATCAATGCGGTGCGCACCAGCCACTATCCCAACAGCAGCCTTTGGTATAAACTGTGCGACCGGTACGGCATCTATCTGGTGGGCGAAGCCAATATGGAGACCCACGGCACATGGCAGACAGCGGGACGCTACAAGGGCGGCCCCGTTCCCGGCGACGACCCCATGTGGCTCCCGGCGGTGCTGGATCGCGCCAATTCCATGCAGCAGCGGGATAAGAACCACCCCTCTGTGATCATCTGGTCCTGCGGCAACGAGAGCTTCGGCGGCAGTGTGATCTGGGAAATGTCGCAGCAGATGCGCCGTACCGATCCCACCCGTCCCGTCCATTACGAGGGCGTTGCCAATGACAGCCGCTACCCCGACACCACCGATATCGTCAGCCGGATGTACACCCACGCAGCGGATATACCGGCGATCCTTGAACAGAACCCCGACAAGCCTTTCATGCTGTGCGAGTACGCCCATGCCATGGGCAACAGCTGCGGTGCGCTGCATAAATACCTTGCGCTGGAGGAGATGTACCCCCAGTACATCGGCGCATTTGTCTGGGATTACGTGGATCAGGCGCTGTGGGTAACGGCTCCCAACGGTAAAAAACGCCTTGCCTACGGCGGCGATTTCGGCGACCGTCCCCACGACGGCGAATTCTGCGGCAACGGTCTGGTGTTTGCCGACCGTACGCCCACCCCCAAGCTGATGGAAGTGCGCTGGCAATACCAGCCGGTGCGCATTCTGCCCCGGAGGGGCGGCGTTACCCTGCAGAACTACGCCCTCTTTACCAACACCGATCACTACGATCTGCGCTGGCGGCTGCTTTTGGACGGCGTTTCCGTGGCGCAGGGCTGTGTGGAGCAGCCGGATGTAGCCCCGGGTCGGGAGGGCTTTGTGCCCCTTGCCCTGCCGCCTATGGAGGAATCGGGCGAGTATGTGCTTTCCTGCGACCTGTATCTGCGGGAGAATACCGACTGGGCTGATACCGATTTCGAACTGATGCACGGCGAAGCGGTGGTGCGGCATGCGCAGAAAACCGTGCCCGAAGCCTTGCCTGTAAAAGCTGTACTGACGGACTACCATCTGGGCATCGAGGATGAGAAGATTCGGCTGATGCTGTCCATGGACAGCGGTTTGCACTCCTTCCGCAGCAAAGACGGCTATGAAATGCTCATGACGCCGCCCGTCCTTACCCTCTATCGTGCCTCCACCGACAACGACCGGGGCTGTGGCGGAAACCGGGACGATGCTTTCTGGATCGGCAGCTGTCTGGCGGCCCGGTGCAGGGCGGTACCCGTGGAGGGCGATCCGGCTCAGCCTGTATCCCGGAAGCAATACCGCTGGGAATTGCCTTTTACCGGCGGCGCGGCAACCGATGTGACCTATACCGCTCTCGGAGGCGGGCGTCTGCAGGTGGATCTGGTCTACCGGGGCGTAGAAAATCTGCCGCCGCTGGGCGCAATGGGGCTCAGCTTCCGTCTGCCCATTGGCATGAGCCGGGTAAGCTATTACGGGCTTGGCCCTCAGGAGACCTATCCCGACCGTAAGATGGGCGGCAAGCTTGCCCTGCACCATACCACGGCGATGGAAAGCTATGTGCCCTATCTGCGTCCGCAGGAGTGCGGCAGCCACGAGGGTGTGCGTTACGCCCTCATTACCGATGAAAACGGCTACGGTCTGCGGGTGGATGCGGCGGACGCACCTTTCTCCCTCTCCGTTCTGCCTTGGAGCGCACTGGAGATAACGGCGGCTCTCCATCCAGACGAGCTGGCGCAGCCCACCTATACATGGCTGAACATTTCCGGAGCAAGGCGTGGCGTTGGCGGCGATGACAGCTGGGGCAGCCCGGTACATGCCGAGTACTGCCTCCCCTCCGACAAGGAATACAGGCTCAGCTTCATCCTGTCGGTTGTGGGCGAATAAACCAAAGAATTCACTACAGGGGGATCAACACATGAACAAGGCACAAAAGTTTCTGGCGATGGCGCTTGCGGCGGCGATGCTGCTAATCACCATGCTCACAGGTGCAAACGCCGAGTGTGTGGGGGAGAGACTTTATGTGAACGGCATGGATGCCGACAAGGTGCATTTCCGCTCGGAACCTTACATGGGTTCGGCATCCCTTGGTCTGCTCTACAGCGGCACGGAAGTGATCCTGCTTTCGCTGGAATATGGCGATTGGTACTATGTGCAGATCGGTACCGAGACCGGTTACATCAATGCCAATTATCTTTCCCATTCCCAGCCCGAATCCAAAGCGCCTACCGCATATGTGTACAACCCCAACAGCAGCTGGGTGCATCTGCGCAGGGGTGCGGGTACCCAGACCCAATCCGTCGGGCGCGTGAACAATAACGATGTGGTCTATGTACTGGGCGAGCTGTCAAACGGCTGGACCTATGTGCAGCGCGGTTCCCAGAGCGGCTTTATGGCCAGCAATTTCCTGCGCAGCAGCGCAAACGGGCAGACCGGCAGCAATAATGGTTTCCAGAACGGTTTGCAGAGCAACCGCATCGAACTGCGAAACCCCATGCTGGAGAAGGTGGGTTACGCCGCCAACGGCGACGGCATCTTCCGCCTCATCGCCCCCGACAACGGGCAGACGCTCTTCTTTACCTCTATGGAGGAATATCCTTCCGTTTATCAGGAGGATGTCAATTTCGACGGTGCAATGGATCTGGTGGTGGTTACCGCCAGAGGAACGAGCAACGAATTCTGCGCTTTCTTTGTGCGCACCGATGCTACTTATGAATATGTGCAGGTGCCTCAACTGGAAAACGGTCTGTGCAGCTATGTACTGTACCCCCAGCAGAAGCTGGTTCTCTCCCGTTCCAACAACGGTGCGGCAGGCGCTTACCACGAAACGGCGGTGTTCCGCTGGGAAGGCAATCAACTGAAGATCCTGCGCAGATCCTGCGGCGAAATGGCGGTGGATCGGTACGAACAGAACGGGATGATGATCTCTGCCTCCAATCCCCAGCTGCTCTTGCTGACGGTTTGGGACTATGCGTCCAACCCTTCCGAGGGTACGCTGGTGTACGAGAACAAGGTGCTGCTCGCTGCGGCACAGGATAATCTGACCTATCAGGAAGCTGCTTTCTGGCAGGGGATCCGATAAAGGTGAACAGAACCTCCATGCGCCGTGCAGGAGGTTCTGTTCACACCGTTTGTGGTATGCGAACAAAGCTGCATGTGCTGTGCGGCACGGGTCGGTAACGGTGTCCGATCTGCGGGACACGACACTGCGAAGGAGGAATACAGATGATCAATGTTGCTGTTCTGGGCTGTGGCGGCATCGCCCGCACCATGGCACAGACGCTGCGGGGCATGGCGGAGCGGGACGGTTCCGTGTGTCTGTATGCGGCTGCCGCCAGAGACGAAGCCCGTGCACAGGCCTTTGCCCGGGAAGAGGGCTTCCAAAAGGCATACGGCTCTTACGAAGAAATGCTGGCAGACGAAAATGTGCAACTGGTTTACGTGGCAACGCCTCATTCCCACCATGCCGAGCATGTAAAGCTGTGTCTTGAGCATAACCGCGCAGTGCTTTGTGAAAAAGCGTTTGCAGGCAATGCACGGCAGGCAAAAGAAATGCTGGATATGGCACGGGAAAAGGGCATTCTCTGCACCGAAGCCATCTGGACGCGCTATATGCCTTCCCGGAAGATGATCGACGATCTGATCGCTGAGGGCGCTATTGGCGAGCCGATCATGCTCACTGCCAATCTGGGCTATTCCATCGCCCATGTGGAGCGTATGATCCGTCCCGAACTGGCGGGCGGTGCGCTGCTGGATCTGGGCATCTATGTGCTCACGTTTGCCTCCATGGTCTTTGGCGACGATGTGGAACGCATGGAAAGCAGCGTTGTCATGTTCGATACGGGCGTGGACAAGCGGGAGACCATCAATTTGTACTACCGGGACGGTAAGAGTGCGGAATTGACAGCGGTTTGCGACTGCGCTACCGACCGCCGCTGTGTGGTGTACGGCACCAAGGGCTGCCTGAAGGTGGATAATGTGAACAATCCTCAGGTCATCGAGGTGTACAGCGATCCCACCGCCCACACCCCCGACAGGGTGCTCCGGGTGCCGGAGCAGATCACGGGGTACGAATACGAGGTGTACAGCTGCATCCGTGCGCTGGAACAGGGAGAGATCGAATGCCCCGAAATGCCCCATGCCCAGACCCTGCACATGATGGAAGTGATGGATGCCCTGCGCCAAAGCTGGGGTATGGTCTATCCCTTTGATTGATTCAAAGCTGTACCAAAACCGTATTTGGGTTGCACATCCGCAAGAGAATATGCTACCATACCCCCACGGGTGAGCACCTACCGACAGTCAGGCTATTCGGTCTGGCTGTCTTTTTGTTCACCGTCCATTCTGTTCGGGAGGGATCGCTGTGTACTGGCCTATTGCATTGATCGTACTTTCCAATGTATTCTATCACGTCTGCTCCAAGGAGACCCCTTCGGCCATCAACCCCTTCGCTTCACTCACGGTTACCTATGCGGTGGGGCTTTTGCTGAGCCTTCTTCTGTATTTCGTCACCCAGAAGGGCGGCAGCCTGCTTTCGGAATACAAGCATGTCAACTGGGCCAGCTTTGTTTTCGGGCTAACGCTGGTGGGGCTGGAGGCGGGCTATATCTACCTGTACAAAGCAGGCTGGAATATCTCTGTCGGCAGCCTGATCGCCAGCGTGCTCCTCGCCATTGCACTGATCGTTGTCGGGGTTCTGCTGTATAAGGAGACCATCAGCCTGCGCAAGGTGGCAGGCGTGATCATCTGCCTGATCGGCTTGTATTTCATCAATCAATAAAACCACCGGTTCATGTTGCCGGTGGTTGCGAATGAGCGCTTACTGCGCCATTTGATCCGGTTGGGACGGCCAAAGCCGCCACATACGGTTCAGCTCGTAGCCGTAATCCCGCCGGCCCACGGTCTCGCCGGTGATCAGCGGCACGGAACAAAGAACCCGCCCGTCCAGCGTCAGTTGGGCGGTTCCCACGGTCTCGCCCGCAGGCATCCCTGCAGGCAGACTGTTTGGCAGATCCACCACCAGCGCAGGCAGATAGCCTGCGGGCACAGGGGCGCACAGTGCTTTTTGCGGCAGGATGCCCACGGTTTCCTGTATACCGTTTTCCACCGGCAGGCGGCGCAGGGTCTCCTCCTGGGTGCAGGCGGTGAACAGCTCGTATTTGGCAAACCCGAGGTCCATCAGCCGTGCCGCTTCGTCGAACCAATCGCTGCAGCAGAGCACCACACCGATCACCTCCATACCGCCGCGCTCTGCGCCGAAGACAAGACAGCGTCCCGCCGCTTTGGTATAGCCGGTCTTGATGCCCGTTGCACCTTCGTAATCGGTGAGCAACCGGTTTTTGTTGTTGAGGATCCGGTGGTAGCTGCGCCCCTCCCAGGGGATGGAGGCGCGCCGGGTGGAAACGATCTCCCGGAACAGGGGCTGCTCCATGGCTGCCCGGGCGATCAATGCCAGATCATATGCTGTGGTCTGGTGTCCCTGTGCGGGTAAACCATGGGGATTGACAAAAACCGTATGCTTGCAGCCAAGCTGCGCAGCGCGCTGGGTCATCATGCGGCAAAAAGTGTCCACATCGCCGCCGATATGTTCGGCAATCGCAACGGCAGCATCGTTGCCGCTGGCCATCAGAAGCCCGTAGAGCAGATCCCGCAGGGTGATGCGTTCGCCCTCTGAAAGATAGATGCTGGTGCCGGGCACGCCGTAGGCATTCCGCCCTACGGTCACCACCTCATCGGGGTCGCCCAGCTCCATGGCCAGCAGCGCTGTCATCACTTTGGTGGTGGAAGCCATGGGCAAAGGCAGGTTTTCCTGGGCTGCCAGCAGGATGTTGCCGGTGCTGCGCTCGATCAGCACGGCTGCTTTGGCGGAGGTGATCACCGTTGTTCCCGCTGCCGATTCCGCACGGGCGTGATGTCCCAGCATGGAAAGCAGGGTGCAGCAGAGAAACACGGTCAGCCTGCGCAGAGAAAAACGCTGGTTTTTCATGCCTTCGGAAGATCCTCCTCCACGGTAAAGGTCTCGATCTCCGTCCGCACGGTTTTGGCGGCTTTGTCCCGCTTGCTGCCCTCGTTCATTTCCTCCAGCAACTGGGGCAACAACTCCACCACCCGTTCGATGGCGCCGCTGGTCTGGGCGGGCAGCATTCGCACGCCATCCTCGCTGACCACCAGAAAACCGACGGGCTGCACCGATACGCCTGCGCCCGTCCCCCCTGCGAAGGGCAGCGAATCGTTGGGCGGGGTCTGCAACTGCCCATCCTGCGCAGCGTATTCGCCACCGCCTGCGATAAAGCCGAAGCTGACTTTGGAAATGGGAATGATGGTGGTACCTGCGCTGCCCGTTACCGGCGCACCCACCACCGTATTCACATCCACCATACTGCGGATGCTCTCCATGGTATTCTGCATCATGCTGTCAATGGGATGCTGCATATCGTTCCTCCTTTGATGCTTTCTTTGCCGCTTTCCTTGTCTGTTTGAACCATACCAGAGCTGCCGGAAATAGGCTGCCCAGCCGTAGCGTGATTATGCACCGAATCAGAGCTTCCGACCCTTGTCCCTGCATGTCCGCCTTCAGATGGATGCGGAGGGGCAGGCTACGCTGGCTGCCAAGCGCAGCAGCAACCGTATGCAGCGCACCGTAGAGCAGGGCAGTCTGGGCGGCATCCGGCTGGGAAATGTGCAGGTAAAGCGAAAGCCATTCCAGGCGAACGCTCTTTTTCAGTCTGCTGCGCATGGCCGCAGACAGCAGAATGCGCAGCAGACGCAGGTTTTTCAGGTTCATCTGATCGGTCAGCTCCTGCTGCCGCACCGGGGTCTCGTCGCCGGTGTCCTCATCCTTTCGCCGCCGGTAAAAAGGGAGTCCCGCTGCCTGCAGCCGCAGCAGATAGCCCGGTCGGCGGCCTGCCCTGAGCCGCAGCGAGACCCTGAGCGGTGTGATCAGCACCATATACACCAGCAGTCCCAACAGGTACAGATTCATAATCGTCCCTCCTGCAGAACGGTTCACAGACAGTATGTGCAATGGCAGCCGGTTCCATACTTCCGCAGGGTTTACAGCACAAATGCATAAAGTTTACTGTTTGTCCACAGGAAAACTTTGCTTTCCTGCGGGTTTTTGGGTATGATAGATAGTGACCATTTATTTTTTCCAGGTCTGGAGGGAAACAGTATGGGTAAAACCATTGGAATCGACCTTGGCACCACCAATTCCTGCGTTGCTTTTCTGGAAAACGGCGAAGCCGTCGTTATCCCCAATGCAGAAGGCGGGCGCACTACGCCGTCTGTGGTCGCTTTTGCAAAGGATGGGGAGCGTATCGTGGGCAGCGCTGCCAAACGGCAGGCAGTTACCAACAGCGCGCGCACCATTTTTTCCATCAAGCGGGAAATGGGCACCGATAACCGTACCCGGATTGACGGCAAAAACTACACTCCGCAGGAGATCTCTGCTATTATCCTGCAAAAACTGAAGACCGACGCGGAAGCCTATCTGGGCGAGACTGTCACCGATGCGGTCATTACCGTGCCTGCCTACTTCAGCGACAGCCAGCGGCAGGCCACCAAGGATGCCGGACGCATCGCAGGACTCAATGTGCTGCGCATCATCAATGAACCCACCGCCGCTGCCATGGCGTACGGCATGGATAAAGGCGGGGCACAGCGCATCATGGTCTACGACCTTGGCGGCGGCACGTTCGATGTTTCCATTCTGGATATCAACAACGAAGTGATCGAGGTCCTTGCCACCGCGGGCAACAACCGTCTGGGCGGCGATGATTTCGATAACTGCATCGTCAGCTGGCTGCTGGACGAATTCCGCAGGCAGGAGAGGATCGACCTTTCCACCGACAACGCCGCCATGGGACGCATCCGGGAAGCTGCCGAGAAAGCCAAGATCGAACTGAGCGCAGCGCTGACCACCACCGTAAGCCTGCCGTTTCTGTATTCCGACCATAGCGGCGCAAAACATCTGGAAACCACCCTTACCCGGGCAAAGTTCGACGAGCTCACCGCCCATCTGGTCAAAGCCACCATGGGGCCGGTGGAGCAGGCATTGCAGGATGCAGGCCTTCGCCCGGGCGAGTTGAACCGCGTGCTGCTGGTAGGCGGCTCCACCCGTATCCCGGCGGTACAGGCAGCGGTCAGGAGCATCACCGGCAAAGAACCCAGCCGGGATATCAACCCTGACGAGTGTGTGGCCATGGGCGCAGCGTTGCAGGGCGGCGTTATGCAGGGCGAGGTAAAGGGTCTGCTGCTGCTGGATGTAACGCCCCTGTCCCTTGGTATCGAGACCATGGGTGATGTGTTCAGCCGTATTATTGAGCGCAACACCATTCTGCCCGTGCAGCGCAGCCAGATCTTTACCACGGCTGCCAATTTCCAGACTTCTGTGGATATCCATGTGCTGCAGGGCGAAAGGGAGATCGCCAGCTGCAACAAAACGTTGGGGAAATTCCGTCTCAGCGGGATCCGGCGCGCCATGCGGGGTATTCCCCAGATCGAGGTTACCTTCTCTATCGATGCCAACGGCATCGTCAATGTATCTGCCAAGGATCTGGGCACCGGAAAGCATCAGGAAATCACCCTGACCCAGAGCTCCAACATGTCCTCCGATGAGATCGACCGCGCAGTGAAGGATGCCCAGCGTTATGCTGAGGAGGATTCCCTGCGCAAACAGCGGGCAGAGCTGCAGAACCGGGCAGAGGAACTGCTCTATCAGGCAAAGAATGCCCAGAAGAAGCTGAATGCTGTGGATAAGGAACGCATCGAGGGCATGCGCAAGCGGGTTAAGCAGGCCATGGATGCCGGTAACGACCGGGAACTGAAGCGCGCCTGCGAAGACCTGACCGATGCACTCAACGCCTGCGGACGCTATGTGGATCCCTCCGATATGGACGACCGGGATGGCGCCATAGACGCGGATATTCAGCAGTAAGCGCACCCGTACCAAAGGAAAGGCAGATACAGAATGTTTGGTTATGTAACCATTGCGCCGGATTTGCTGCCCAAGGAACGCTGCGACCGGTACCGCTCGTTTTACTGCGGTCTGTGCCGTGCGCTTCGGCAGCGGCATGGCAGCTTCAGCAGGATTACATTGAGCTATGATCTTACGTTCCTGTACATCCTGCTCAATTCGCTCTACGAGCCGCAGGAGACCCTCGGGCTGGAGCATTGCTTCCTGCACCCGATGGCAGGCAGTGCGTTCGTCGTCAGCGAAGCGGCGGAATACTGCGCCGATATGAATATTGCCCTCAGCTATCATAAATGCATGGATAACTGGCAGGACGACAAAAGCCTGATGAGCCGGGCGGAGGCAGCCATGCTCCGTAGCAGTTACGAAAGGGTCAAAGCGCGGTACCCCGAAAAATGCGCCCTGATCGAAAACTGCCTGAAGATGATCGGCGAATTGGAAAAAGCGGGCGATCCCAGTCTGGACGGCGCAGCCAACCTGACTGCTGCCATGTTGGGCGCGGTATACCGCTACAAGGAAAACGACTACTGGGCAGATACCCTTTCCCAGATGGGGCAGGGGCTTGGGCGGTTTATCTATCTGATGGATGCCTACGAGGATCTGCCCAAGGATCTGCGCAAAAAACGCTACAACCCGCTGATCCCCCACCATCAACGGGAGGATTACGAAACCTTTGCCCGCGAGTGCCTTACGATGCTCATCGCCGAGTGCACCGAGGCTTTTGAAACGCTTCCCGTGGTGCAGGATGCCGACCTTCTGCGCAACATCCTCTACAATGGCTGCTGGATGCGTTACCACGCACTACAGAAACGGCGGGATAAGAACAAGCCCGCTGTTGTGAAAGAAGGGACAGTATGAGAGACCCTTACGAGGTGCTGGGCATAGCCCCCGGCGCAAGTGATGACGAGATCAAGGCGGCATACCGTAAGCTTGCCAAGAAATATCACCCCGATCTCAATGGCGGCAGCGCCGATGCGGAACACAAGATGAAGGAAGTAAACGATGCCTATACCTACCTGATCAAGAACAAGGGTCAGGGCAGCTTTGGTTCACAGGGCGGATATGGTTCGCAAAGCAGTTATGGTTCGCAGGGCGGCTACGGCACCGGAAGCGGCTATGGCGGGTATGGTCAGCAGGGCGGTTACGGCAGCTACGGGCAGCGTGGTGGATACGGTCAGCATGGCGGGTACAATTTCGGCGGCTTTGATTTCTTCAATTTTGAAGATCTGTTCGGCAGCAGCAGCCGCAGTTACCAGACCACCACCTATTACGAAAACGATCCTGTCTTCAAGAATGTGGAGCAAATGGTGCTGGCGGGCAGATACGGCGATGCTTTGAATGCCCTCAAGCAGATCGACCAGCGCAAGGCGGCGTGGTATTATTGGAGCGCACGCGCCAACATGGGCTCGGGCAACCGGATCGCCGCCCTGAACGATGCCCGCACCGCTTCCCAGATGGCGCCCGACGAAGTGGCCTATCGGGAATTGCTGGCGCAGCTGAATGCGGGTGGGCAGGCTTACGGCTACCGGGGCGGCAACGCCGGGGCGATGAACTGCTGCTCCAGTCCTCTTGTTACCTGCTGCATCGTAAACACACTGTGCAATTGCTGCTGCGGTCGCAGATATTACGGCTGCTGCTGATAGAAAGGAGACGTTCCTATGTCCTTTTGGGAAAAAATCAAACAGACGCTTCGCTCGTTTATGAACGGGCGTAACGGTGTGGATCAGTTCAGCATCGCGCTGATGTGGACGGGTATTGCTTGTTCGTTGCTCAGCAGCATTCTGGGCAGCTTTGTCAACCGTCCGCTTTTGGCGTTTTTGAGCATGATTCTTTCTTTGGCTTCCATGGTTCTTTATGTTTACTGCATCTACCGTATGTTCTCCCGGAATCTGGAGAAGCGCAGGGCAGAAAACCGCCGCTATATCACTTTTGCGGATCGGCAGAAGAAAAAGGCTTCGCAGGCGGTATACCGCTTTAAGCACCGCAAGGTGTACAAGTATTTCAAGTGCCCCGGCTGCAAGGCATGGCTGCGCCTGAAGCGTGGCAGTGGAGTGGCAACGGTCACCTGCAGCCGCTGCCATACCAGCTTTACCCAGAAGAGCTGAGCACTCCGGAAGCAGAGTTCCGCACTTTGTTTATCTGGAGAAATACGGATTGTAAAGCAAAACCGCATCAATTGCGTCGGACAAATGCTGTCCGGCGCTTTTTGTGTATCAAAACCACAGATGAACCTTGACACAGCATGCTTTTCCCTGTATACTACCAATCTGAAAATGAAAACCATTTTCAAAATTCCGTAGGGGGTTGACCCATGCAGCGTGGCAGCTACCAAACCCGGCAGCAGGAAGCGGTAACCGAATTGTTTCAACGCCTGCAGGCACAGTGCCTGACGGCCGAGGAGGCATACCGCCTTTTGCTGGAAAACGGTATGGATGTAGGAAAAACCACGGTATACCGTGCCATTACCAAACTGTGCGATCAAGGCATTTTACGCCGCTACGCTCCCCAGAGCAGCAGCGAGGCCGCCCGGTATCAATACAATCCGTGCAGAGAGAGCCATCTGCACATCCGCTGTGCCGGATGCGGTGCGATGGAGCACCTGCATTGCGGCGACGTGGAAGCATTCGCCGCCCATATCCGCGCCCATCACGGTTTTGTGCTGGACGAAGGCAGAACCATGCTTTGCGGTCTGTGCGAAAAATGTGCTGCCCAGAAAGCGAAGGTGGGGGAATGAAAAAGCGTTTGTCAGGCGCAACTGCCCTTGTTCTGCGCCGTCTGCTGCCTGTTCTTCTGGCGTGTTGCCTTCTCCCCTTTGCCGCCGTCGGCGAGGAGCACGATAACGAACCTATCCGTATTGTGACCATGATCTTTCCTGCGTTCGATTTTGCCCGGCAAGTCGTCGGCAGCGAAGGGGAAGTAACCATGCTGCTTGCGCCCGGGGCAGACAGCCACAGCTACGAGCCATCGCCCAAGGATCTGCTTGCGATCCAAGATGCCGATCTGTTTATCTATACTGGTGGCGAAAGCGATACATGGCTGGAGACCATTCTTGCTTCCATGGGGAAGGATGCGCCGCACACTCTGCGTATGATGGATGTGACGGAGAATCTTCGGGAGGAGCACAGCGCCAGCATGCAGTCGGATCACGACCACGATGCAGAGACCTGCACCGACGAGACCCACGACCATGCGGCGGAAGCACAGCACGAAGAAGCTGCCGTCCATGCCCACGAGGAAGCCATGGACGAGCATGTGTGGACTTCGCCCCAAAACGCCATTCGGATCGTAAACGCCGTTGCCGATGCCCTGTGCGGGATCCGTCCCGCCAGCGCAGATGCCTTTCGTGCCAATGCCGCGGCCTATACGGCACAGATCCGGGAGATTGACCTTGCATTTGCCGAGGTGGTCGCTGGAGCCAAGCGGGATCTGATCATTTTCGGCGATCGCTTCCCGCTGCGCTATTTTGCCGCTGCTTACGGTCTTCGGTACGATGCGGCCTTCCCCGGCTGCAGCGAGGACAGCGAGCCCAGCGTACGCACCGTGATCTCTCTGGTGGATACCGTACGCGCCGAAGGGGTGCCGGTGGTGTTCCACATTGAGTACTCCAGTCAGAAAACAGCCCGTATCCTTGCAGAAGAAACGGGTGCGCAGCTGCGGCTGTTCCATGGCTGCCATACCGTATCCGCCCAGGAGATCGCACAGGGGGCGACCTATGTATCCCTGATGCGACAGAACATTGAAGTATTGAAGGAGGCGCTGAACTGATGGCGCTGATCACCTGTGAAAAAGCCACCTTCGCCTACGAAGGCATGCCGGTGGTAAAGGAGCTGGATCTGACGGTGGAAAAAGGGCAGTACCTTTGCATCGTTGGCGAGAACGGTTCCGGCAAGTCCACGCTGGTCAAGGGATTGCTGGGGCTTTTGCGTCCGGTTGGGGGCAGGGTCTTCTACGGCGACGGTCTGAAACAGACCCAGATCGGCTATTTACCCCAGCGCAACGACCACCAGACCGATTTCCCCGCCTCCGTCTGGGAGGTGGCCTCCTCGGGCTGCCGCGGGTTATGGATGAATGCCACCAAACGCAAACAAATCAAAGAACTGCTGGAGTTGCTGGGCGTTGCCCATCTGGAAAAACGCAGCTTTGCCAGACTCAGCGGCGGGCAGCAGCAGCGTGTGCTGCTGGCACGGGCGTTGTGCGCCACCACATCCCTGCTTTTGCTGGACGAACCTGTTGCCGGGCTGGATCCTGTTGTGACCCGGGAGATGTACGATGCCATCCGCATGCTGCACAAGGAGCGGGGGCTGACCGTGGTCATGATCTCTCACGATGTGCAGGCTGCCATGCAGGAGGCGGATCACATCCTGCACCTGTCCAACAGCGGCAGCTTCTACGGTACGCCGTTTGAATACCGTCATTCCGATCTGGGACTGGCGTTTTTCGGAGGTTGCTGCTGCCATGAATAATGTGTTTGAAATGCTGGGCAAAATGTTCAGCTATCACTTTATGGTGCGGGCAGCCGTGGTGGGGCTGCTGGTGAGCCTGTGCGCTGCGCTGCTGGGCGTAAGTCTTGTGCTGAAGCGGTATTCCATGATCGGCGATGGCTTGAGCCATGTGGGCTTCGGCTCGCTGGCGGTGGCATCTGCACTGGGGCTTGCGCCCATGGCGGTCTCCATCCCGGTGGTGATGGCATCGGCAGTATTGCTGCTTCGTCTTTCCGGGCGTGCCAAGCTGAAGGGTGATGCCCTGATCGCCATGATCTCCGCTGCCTCTCTGGCTGTGGGCGTGATCGTGCTCAGTCTGTCCGACGGCACAACCGGCGATGTGAATAACTATCTTTTCGGCAGCGTTCTGGCCATGACCGGTGAGGATGTATGGCTCAGTGTTGCGCTTGCGGCGGTGGTGCTTGTGCTGTTTGTGCTTTTCTACCGCAAGATGTTTGCCGTTACCTTTGATGAGACCTTCGCCCGCGCCACCGGCGAAAAGGTGGAGGGTTATCATCTGCTGCTGGCCTGCCTTACTGCGCTGACCATTGTGCTGGGCATGCGGGTCATGGGCGCAATGCTCATTTCCAGCCTGATCATCTTCCCGGCGCTTACGGCCATGCGGGTCTGCCGCAGCTTCCGCAGCGTTACCATCTGCGCTGCTGTGGTATCTGTTGCCTGCTTTATGCTGGGACTGTGCCTTTCCTACCTGCTGGATACCCCCACCGGCGCAAGTGTTGTTGTGGTGAATGTACTGGCATTCCTGCTGTTCTGGGTCATTGGCAGAGCAAGAGAACGTGCCTGAGATAACAAAAAGCTGCGGAATCATTGATTCCGCAGCTTTTCTGTTGCGCAGATCTTACTTCTTTACGCCGCTGTAGCTGTCCCGGGTATCGGCAAACACAGCCTTTACACCGGTCTTGCGCCGGGAGGTGGCGACCCGCTTCATCAGCTCTTCGTAGAACAGGTCTTCGTCCAAGGGCAGATCGATCTTCTTGCCCAGGAAGGCGCTCAGGTGCATGGCATTGGACAGGGTAAGACCGTTGATGCCCTCTTCTCCGCCTGCCACCAGCGGTTCGCCGCGCAGGATCGCACCTGCCCATGCATTCAGTACGCCAATGTGCTGTGGATTCTCGCCATCGGTCTCCACGGGCACATCCTTGGCGGGCATGGAGGCAAAGGGCTGGGTGTTGGTCTTGGTCCATTCGGGCTCGCTTACCTCGAACTCCAGCAGGCTCAGCTTGTCATGTTCCACGATGATGCGGGCGCGCTCCAGCTGCACTTCAAAACGGTTGCTGCCGTGGGCATCGCCGGTGGTGGTAACAAAAACGCCGGTCGCGCCGTTTTCGTACTCCACGTAGGTGGTCACCTCGTCCTCCACCTCAATGTCGTGCCACTGACCAAAGCGCATATGGCTGTACACGCTGGTGGGCATGCCGCAGATCCACTGCCACAGATCCAGCTGGTGGGGGCACTGGTTCAGCAGTACGCCGCCGCCTTCGCCCGCCCAGGTGGCGCGCCAGTCGCCGGAATTGTAGTAGCACTGGGGGCGATACCAGTTGGTGATGATCCAGTTGGTACGGCGCAGCTTGCCGTACTTGCCGCTCTGTACCAGCTCCCGCATTTTGCGGTAGAGGCAGTTGGTGCGCTGGTTGAACATCATGCCAAACACCACCTCGGGGTGGCGGGCGGCTTCTTCGTTCATTTCCCGAACCTGCTTGGTGTATACGCCCGCGGGCTTCTCTACCATTACGTGGATGCCCCGGCGCATGCATTCCATAGCGTACCGGGGGTGATCGTAGTGAGGCACGCTGACCAGGCAGGCATCGATCAGCCCGCTGTCCAGCATCTGAATAGCATCATCAAAGCATGCCAGATCTTCGGAAAGGTTCTTCTTGGCCCAAGCCAGTCTGTCGGGGTTGATATCTGCCACAGCCACCAGCTCCAGCTCGGGACAGCTGCCTTTGACCACATTGTTCGCATGCCCGGAACCCATGTTGCCGATACCGATAATACCAAGTCTGATCTTCTTTTCCATTGTACTGTATCCTTTCTGCCGGGCTTAACGGAAGCCGCAAGCCTTAAGATAGAGGTAGGAGCGTCGTAGGCATTCCAGCGGATCTTCGCCGTTGCAGTCGTCCTGTTCCACCAGCATATATTCCGTGCCGCCTGCTTCCGCTTTGGCGAACACACGGTCAAAGTTGATGTTGCCTTCACCCACAGCCTGCATGGTACGGTCGAAACCATGATCCTTCAGGTGGATGCAGGGAATGCGTCCTGCCAGCTTTTCCAGCCAGAGGGCAGGGTCTGCGCCGGCGGTCTGCACCCAATAGGTATCCAGTGTAAAGCCCATTTCTTCGGGGGAGAGCGCTTCCATCAGGGCCTCCATGATCAGCTTGCCGTTGATACGCTTGAATTCGTTGTGATGGTTATGGTACATAAAGTACCCGCCCCCCTGACGGATGGCTTTTGCCACCGGCACGAAGGTTTCCAGCCACTTTTCCAGCGACATGTCCTGCTCCGGGTCGAAAGACCAGTAGCCCAGACCGATGTTGGGGCAATCGAAGATCCGGTGGTCGCTGAGCACCTTGTCGATCTCGCCGGTCAAGCGGGGCACGGGGGTGTGGGTAAGCACACAGCGCAGCCCGTTTTTGGCAAGCTGCTCCTTCAGCCATTCCGCTTCAAATGGGCAGGTGCCGGACACCTGAACGATCTCGTAACCGATATCCGCAATGCGCTTGAGCGTTTCGCTGAAACCCTCAAGGGTTTGGCAGGTGCCGCGGGTCGTGAACATCTGAGCGCCGATCCGCATGATGGTTTTCCTCCTTCAGAGCGCAGGTTTTTCTTTGCATGGTGCGTTGACCTGCTGTTTATGTGTAACATTCTCCCAAGGAGGCAGAATTCCTTCTGCAAAAATCAAATTTTGCAAAAAATATGTGAAAACGCACTATTGTAATGCAAAAATTGCAGCCTTTCGGGCAGGGGCAAAAGCCTGCCTTGGAAGGCTGCATCTGTAAACACGTATACGTGGAAGCTGTTTGACGGCACACGGGTGCGGCGGGGGAAAGGACAAATAATCGCCCTGCCGAAATAGTGGCGGTTTCCGTTCGTCTTGCGCAAGAGAAAGCTGCCGCGCCGCACCGGGCGCCTGTGTCTTTCGACGGTTACATTATATCAAAGGGTCGTGAACAGAGTATGAAGCCCATGCAAAGAAAACGCGAAGAAAAATCAACCGGGCATCAAGTAGTTGGCAAAGGCGAAATACACATGGCACAGGGTAAAGCCCACGGCAGGGAGAAGCGCAATACCGTTGCGCCGCTCCAGCGCGAAAAGGATAAAGGCGGCGCAGGGCACCAGGGTCATGGCAAGCAGTACGGCGGCATGTACAAGCCCCATGTAATAAGCGCCCCAGCACAGCCAGTAGACAAGAACGCAGCCAAGCACCGCCCATGTGTACCCGCACAGGTAAACGGGTTTTCTGTCTGTGCGGCAGATCAGAATGAGACAGAAGATCATGGCTGCCTGAAAGACCATGCCGACGGTATCGATGACGGGGGTTACCGATTCTGCCCGGAGCACATCGTTGGGTGCAGGAAAAATGCCCCAGAGAATGTTGGGCAGCATGATCGCCGCAAAGAGCACCAATGCCCACGGTTCAAAGCCCATGGTATATCTGTCGGTCAACTTTTTCATTATTTCACCTCGATCGCGCGTCCGGCGGTGCGCAGGACATCAGGCTTCAGATCGTTGCCGTCCAGCACCGCCCGCCCATTGACGAACACCTTCTCAATGCCGAAGGAGTGGGTTTGGTCCGGGGTGGCGTTCTTGAGGGCTTCTTCATCAAACACCGTCACGTCGGCAAAGCAGCCGGGCTTCAGATAGCCCCGATCCTGCAGTTGGAAACGGTCGGCCGTTGCGCCGGTCATGCGGCGAATGGCCTTGGGCAGCCCATCTCCGTTCCCCAGCAGCGCATCCCGCAGGAATTTGGGGAAGCAATCGTAGATTGCCGGGTTCTGTACGCCATTGTCCTCTACCCATGCGTCGGTCATGAACAGGCAATGGTCGTCCCGGGAAAACTCCCGGATGATCTCCGGCGTGGTGTAGGGCCCCATGTTGACGCGGCCTTTGAAGTTGCTCTTTTCGCACAGCATCAGATAGGCGTTCAGGTCGCTCATCTTTTCTTCCACAGCGATCTGGTGCACGGTCTTGCCCTCGTACTTCTCGTATCCCGGGCCGATGTAGGCGATCTGGATATCCTTGAAGCCGAATCCCAACAACAGGCTGGAAGCGTGTACCAGCACACTCAACTTCAGGCGGGTGAGGGTTTTTTTCTTCTCTTCAGGGGTCATGGACTGGTACCACGCAGGCAGGATGACGGTGATCACCGAAACGCCCAGCAGCTCGTTGTAGATATCGTACATGGCATCCACGCCCTGTGCCCGCAGATCGGTGATGATGCGGAGAAACTCGTCCTTGTCCTTGAAGGAACGGCGACCTACGAAAATGGCGTGGCTGTAATGCAGTTTCAGCTTGGTGCCCTTGGCGATGTCTGCCAGTTCGTCCAGCGCGCGCAGCAGGTGGGAGCGCCCCAGCAGTTCGGGGTAGGACATGGATACCGCCGAATTGGCGCGGGGATGAACGGTCAGGGGCTTGTCGTACTTTACGCACAGGTCGGCCACCTTTTTCAGCTCGTCCTTGCCGGCATAGAGACCGGGTTCGTACATCAGCCCCAGCGAGATGCCCGCTGCACCCTGCTGCAAAGCTTTTTCAAGGATCGCAAGCATCTCGGCTTCTTCTTTTTCGGTCAGGGGGCGGTTCACATAGCCGCTTACCGCTGCGCGGGCAGAGCAATGCCCCACCAGCGTGGCAATGTTGCAGGGACAGTTTTGATCAATGGCGGCATTGAACGCCTCGGGCATGCCGTATTTGCCGGTCGTATCGGCATAAGAAAACAGTCCGGCGCCCAGCTTGTCCACATAAGTGGAATCCGGCTCAAAGCCAATGGCGGAAACGCCGCAGTTGCCTGCCACAAACGTGGTGATGCCCTGCCGGATGAAGGGCTCGAAATAGGGGAGAGGATCCTTTTTGATGGCGAACCAGTCGTTGTGGGAATGGGCATCGATAAAGCCAGGAGCAACGGACAGGCCTTTCAGATCGATCACCTGCTCCGCACCGTCGGGCGAGAGAGCTGTCCCCACCGCCGCAATGCGGTCGCCTTCAATAAGCACGTCGCCCATGATGGGCTCTGCGCCGGTGCCATCGTAGAGCTTGCCGTTTTGCAAAAGAATCTTCATCATGCATAACTCCTTTCGGACTGCGGAATACGCAGCTGAACTGAATAGTGTTCCAATGAATGCGATAAAACCGTACAAAAAGTATACCATAAAGAGAAGGCATGCTGCCACTCTTGGGTTGGCAAAGCATGCCTTCTTGTGCTCTGGTTTTGTATTTTGTTTCACTTGTCGCTGCACAGCCCGAAATGCAAAGCCAGCTTTTGCAGGGCACTTCTTGACAAAGCGTTCAGTTCTCCGGGTGCTGTGTGCCGTGCAATGCTTTGACCAGCCAAGCCATGTTCCTGCCCAGATGATAGGCGATCTCCATGCCCTCCGTGTCGTTTCTGACTTCGTCAGGGGTGTTGCCGTGTACCATGCACCAGTAGCAGGAGGAGACCAGCGGCTGTTCGCATACCAGCGGGTATTTGTTCAGAACATCCAGCGCAGCGGTGGTACCTGCCCGGCGTGCAGACACCAGACAGCCGCAGGGCTTGTAACGAAGTTTGTGTCCATGGGCAGCATACAGTCTGTCCAGCAGGGATAGAAAGCTGGCGTTTGGAGAGGCAAAGTACACGGGGGAGGCAAGAATCATTCCATCCGCATCCTGCAACTTTTCGGCGACTTGGTTTACCTGATCATTGATGATGCAGCTGCCAGATCTGCGGCAAGCAAAGCAACCTTTGCAGCCGGGGGTATCGTTGCTTGCCAGCTGTACGATTTCTGTTTGAATACCGTAGTCCTGTAAGGCTTTTTCGGTTTCGCAAAGAGCGGTATAGGTGCATCCGTCAGGGTGGGGGCTACCGTTCAGCAATAGTACCTTCATGTTGTTTCACCTGTAGATAAAAACAAATGGAAACAAAAAACCTGCTGATCATCTCAGCAGGTTTTTTGGAGCGGGTGATGGGAATCGAACCCACGTAACCAGCTTGGAAGGCTGGGGCTCTACCATTGAGCTACACCCGCCTATCAAGGGGTGGGGGACTGCCCTGTCACCAGAACAGAAGTGGAGCGGTAGACGAGATTCGAACTCGCGACATCCACCTTGGCAAGGTGGCACTCTACCACTGAGCTACTACCGCACGTTCCGTATCCTTCTGTTGTGGGGGAGTGAAATGGTGCGGGCGAAGAGACTCGAACTCTTACGCCTTGGGCACTGGAACCTAAATCCAGCGCGTCTGCCATTCCGCCACGCCCGCAGGGTGACCTTCTGAAAGAAGGGATGGTGACCCATCGGAGGCTCGAACTCCGGACACCTTGATTAAAAGTCAAGTGCTCTGCCTACTGAGCTAATGGGTCACACCGGGGTGTTACCTCTGCCTGGCATCAGACCCCTTGACGGTGGTCGAGGTTGTTCAAACCACGAGTGATATAATAGCACGGGTGTTATGGATTGTCAAGCACTTTTTTCAGAAAAATTTGCGCAGGCAGAAAACCGGTGTCTGCCTGCGCTTTTCAGCATCTTACGGCAGACAGATCACCCTGCCGGGTAAAAAATCGCCGGGGGCAAGGGTGGGGTTGGCTGCCAAAAGCAGGGCAGGGGAGAGACCTTCGGTTTCTACCAGGGTCTCCAGACTTTCACCGACTCCCATGGCGTAGGAGCGGGAACCCTGCGGGCACAGGCGGCGGCTGTAGGCAGGCGGGGCGCAGTAGGGCGTGCCCGGCGGGATCCGGGTGGTCGGCAGGCGGGGGTTCGCCAGCTGCATGGCGCGATAGGATACGTTGTTTTCCAGCAGTAGATCGGTAAATGTCTGTCCGTTGGCAGTCACTTTGGCGGCATAGCCCAGCGGGCAGCGGTATACAATAGACGGGGAACCGCCGCTGCCCGGCAAAGACGGTGTGGGCAGTCCCTCCGGGCCTTCGCCCGGTTGGGCGGGTTGGTTGGTATCGGGCAAGGCAGGCGTTGGCAGATCCGGCGTATCGGGTTGTGCCGGGATATTGATCGATGTCATGCTGTTGTTCTCCTTTATCCGTGTTGGGGATCGATCCCCATGCCCAGTGTATGCGGAAGCGCAGCCGGTGTGCATTTGACGCTGCTCTGCCGCCCGTGCTATAGTAACCTTGGAGGCGACAGCAATATGAACATTCAACCTTTGCTTCAGGATATCACCGATCAGTTGAAGGAAGCCCAGATCAAGCTGGGCTTTGCTCCCAGTACGGTCAAGCTGTACTATACCACCGCAGCCCTTTCTGCACTGACGGGCGTTGAAGGCCGCACCACCGAAGAGACGGCACAAGCCTTGTCCGCTCTGACCGAAGCATCATCCTCCGGGCTGGGTGCATTGCAGATCCTTCCTCACGGCGAGCGGGTGGAGATCACCATTCCCCGGGAGGGGGTGCGCTATGTGCATGAGCAGGTGGAGGCATCCCCCTTCCTGCTTGGGCTGATCGGCATGTTTGCAGGGCATCACCATGCCACCATGCAGGACGTGACCGCTCTTTTCGAAAGCCAGAACGCACCGTTTATCCGCCGGGATATGCCCGAGGGTTCCGAATTTGACCATGTTCTGTATTTCCCCGGCGGCAAGCCCGACGGGTATTGCTATTTCTTCAAGGAGGAGATGGGACATCTCAGTTACCACCGCTTCCGCCCGGAGGATGCCCGTCATCTGCTAGGCGATAACTGAACACAAAAACCGCCGCTTGCTTCCCGATAAAGGGATGCAGGCGGCGGTTCCAATAGGCCGGGGAATGGGCATCAGCCCTGCAGACCGGCTTCCTGACGCTCCATGTTCTCCACAACAACGTCGTAGATTTCGCCCAGAGAAGCGCAGTACTCCAGCAACTGCCAGGGCTCGTTGGTGTGGAAGTGGATCTTGATCAGGTCTTCATCGCCCACGGCCAGCAGGCAGTCGCCCTTCAGGTTGGCGGTGATGTAATCGTTGATGGCATCCTCGTCCAGATTAGTGCCCTCGATCAAAAGCTGGGTATCGAATTTAAACTCAAGCATGGCGGTTCTCCTTATCTTTCATAGCGGTGGGGTACGCTTAACGCAGGTATCATTATAGCCGATTGGGATGAATGTGGCAACTGCCGGTCTGCTTTCCCTTTGTTTCTGTGGGGTTCAGTCTTCCATCATGGGAGTGGAGAGGTATCTTTCGCCCGTATCCGGCAGAAGAGCGACGATGGTCTTTCCCTCATATTCCGGCAGCTTGGCCAGCCCGATGGCGGCATGCAGCGCTGCGCCGGAGGAAATGCCCACCAGCAGCCCTTCGGTGCGTCCCAGCATGCGGGCGGCACTGTAGGCTTCCTTTTCGGTTACCGTTACCACCTGATCGTATACGCTCCTGTCCAGCACGGAGGGAATAAAGTTGGCGCCGATGCCCTGCAGCCCATGCGCCCCTGCCTTGCCTCCGCTCAGCAGGGGAGAGGAAGCGGGCTCCACTGCCACCACTTTGATGGAGGGATTCTGCTCTTTCAGGAACTGTCCGGTGCCGGTAATGGTGCCGCCGGTGCCCACGCCCGCCACAAAGCAATCCACCTCGCCGTCGGTATCCGCCCAGATCTCTGGGCCGGTGGTCATATAATGGGCTTTGGGGTTGGCGGGGTTATCGAATTGCCCCATCACCATGCTGCCGGGGTACTGCCGGGCAAGCTCCTCTGCTTTTTCGATGGAGCCCTGCATGCCCTTTGCGCCCTCGGTAAGCACCAGCTCTGCGCCGTAGGCTTTCATCAGCAGGCGGCGCTCCATGGACATGGTATCCGGCATTACGATGATCACCCGGTAGCCCCGGGCTGCACCCACCGCTGCCAAACCGATGCCTGTGTTGCCGCTGGTGGGCTCAATGATTACCGAGCCGGGGGCGATGAGCCCCTTTTCTTCGGCATCGTCCAGCATGGAAAGGGCCACACGATCTTTGGCGGAACCGCCGGGGTTGAAGCATTCCAGCTTTGCCAGAATGCGTGCTTTCAAACCAAATTCCTTCTCAGCATTGCACAGCTCCACCAGCGGGGTGCGCCCGATCAGCTGCTGGGCAGAGGTATAGACAGGTGCCATAAGCAAACCTCCTTGGGGTCTTGTATACACTCCGATGGTAGCACAGCAGGGATGGCTACGCAAGGCTTTTCTTTGTACCGGGGTGTGCTATAATACGATTGAGGCATGCGGAACACCATCGCAAAAGGAGGAAAACCGAACGTGAAACAATTCTGGGAAACGCTCTGCGGGGAATGGCAGCTCGGCGCGCCCACCCGGACGCCACAGCCTGTATCCGGGGGCTATATGCACAAAATGTACCGGTTGGATACTCCCTGTGGCTGCTATGCCGTAAAGCTGCTGAACCCGGAGGTGATGAGCCGCCCCACGGCGCTTGCCAACTACCGGAAGGCCGAAATGCTGGAATGTGTTCTGGAGGAAAACGGTCTGCCCATTGTGGCGGCGTTGTGCAGGGATGGGCGGAAGATGCACCGGATTGGGGAGCAGTATTATTATCTTTTTCCCTGGGTGCCGTATCAAGTCCTGCCGGAGACCGCTGTTACCCCGGAACATTGCGCGGTCATCGGCGGTCTGCTGGCGCAGATGCACAGCTTGCCGTGCGGGGAAATTGCCATCGCTGCGCAACAGCCGCAAGCCTTCACATTCGACTGGGAAACCATCGCAAAGGACATACAGCGGGAATGTAGCACATCGGAGACAACGCTCGCAGAGACCCTTTCAGCGCATCTGGAGCTGCTGAATACGGCACAGAACGCGTACCGCCGTGCCGTGGAAGCCCTGCCGCCTCTCATGGGCATCTGCAATGCGGATATGGATGCCAAAAATGTACTCTGGCAGGAAAACGAACCGTTGATCATCGATCTTGAGTGCCTTGAGATCGGAAATCCGGTGAATGATCTGGTGCAGCTCTCCCTCAGCTGGTCAGGTGGTGCGTCGGGTATGATCGACGAAAGGTGTCTTTCGGCTTTCCTTGCGGCATATCGAAAAATCCATCCCCTGCCGTCTCTTGACTGGGATGCCGTCAGCGGGCTGGGCTTTTCGTGGCTGGACTGGCTGCATTACAATCTGCGCAGGGCATGCGGCCGGACGGTGGATACACAGGAGGAACGCAGCCTCGGGATTCGGCAGGCACAGGAAACGCTGGAGAAAATCCGGCGCTATGCCGGGGTGCAGAGCCGAACGGCTGCGCAGTTCCGACAGTTCATGCATAAGTGAAACTGCCAACACAAATATGAACAAACCATGAATTCCTCTGCCTCCACCGGAGTCGGAAAGGAGAAAAGATAAGCATACCGCCATTTTTGTCCTGTCGGCGGTGTGCTTTTTGATGGTTGTCAAAGGAAAAAAAGCTCGTATAATAGAAACGTTGGATATATGAAAATACACAAACATGCCCGGTTAAAGGGCAGGAAAGGAAAAACAATGATCAAACGATTGCTGAACTGTGTGCGTGAATTCAAAACGCCCACGATCCTGACGCTGATCTTTATCGTCTGCGAAGTGATCATCGAGACCTTCATCCCGTATATCACAGCCAATCTGGTCAACCAGATCAAAGCGGGTGTGGAGATCTCCCAGCTGGTGAAGATGGGTCTGCTGGTGTTTGCCATGGCATGCCTGTCTCTTTGCTGCGGCGGCTTGGCGGCGTATACCTGCGCCAAGGCGTCTGCCGGTTTTGCCCGTAATGTGCGCCACGATGTGTTCCACAAGGTGCAGTCCTATTCCTTCGAAAACATCGATAAGTTCTCCTCGTCTTCTCTCGTTACCCGTATGACCACCGATGTGGGCAACGTGCAGATGGCGTTTATGATGCTGATCCGCATCGCCGTGCGCAGCCCGCTGATGCTGGTGTTTTCCGTGATCATGGCCTTCCGCATGGGCGGCATGATGGCCATGTCCTTCGTGGTGATCGTACCGGTGCTGGTATGCGGTCTGTGGCTCATCAGCCGCAAGGCCATGCCCGCCTTCCGCAGCGTGTTCCGCAAGTATGACAAGCTGAACGAGACCATCGAAGAGAACATTCGCGGTATGCGCGTGGTCAAGGGCTTCTCCCGCGAGGAGCACGAGAAGGAAAAGTTCGAAGCCGCCGCCGGGGATATCTGTGCCGACTTTACCCATGCCGAGCGCATCGTTGCCCTCAACAGCCCGCTGATGCAGCTGTGTCTTTACGGTAACATGATCTTTGTGCTGCTGATGGGCTCCCGACTCATCATTACCGGGCAGGCGGGGATCGATGTGGGTCAGCTTTCCGCCATGCTCACCTACGGCATGCAGATTCTCATGTCCCTGATGAGCCTGAGCATGATCTATGTCATGCTCACCATCTCCTCCGAGTCCATCAAGCGCGTGGGCGAGGTGCTGGAGGAGACCCCAGCCCTTTCCAGCCCCGAGAATGCCGTTACCGAGGTAAAGGACGGCTCCGTCTGCTTTACCGATGTGAACTTCAAATATTCCGCAAAGGCAAAGAAATTTGCTCTGTGGGATATCGACCTGACCATCCCCTCCGGGGCAACGGTGGGTATCATCGGCGGTACGGGCTCCAGTAAATCCACCCTCGTACAGCTGATCCCCCGCCTGTACGATGTTACCGAGGGCAGCGTGCAGGTGGGCGGCGTGGATGTGCGCCGCTACGACCTGAATGCTCTGCGCGGCGCGGTGGCCATGGTGCTGCAGAAGAACCAGCTGTTCTCCGGCACCATCAAGGAAAACCTGCGCTGGGGCAACCCCGACGCCACCGACGAGGAACTGGTGGAGGCCTGCAAGCTGGCGCAAGCGGATGAATTCATCACCTCCTTCCCCGATGGCTACGATACCATGATCGAGCAGGGCGGCACCAACGTATCCGGCGGGCAGAAACAGCGTCTGTGCATCGCCCGTGCGCTGGTCAAGAAGCCCAAGATCCTGATTCTGGACGACTCCACCAGCGCCGTGGATACCCGCACCGATGCGCTGATCCGGGCAGGCTTCAAGACCTATATTCCCGAGACCACCAAGATCATCATTGCCCAGCGAATCGCTTCTGTGATGGATGCGGATATGATCCTGGTGATGGATAACGGCCGCATCGAAAACGTGGGCACCCACGACGAGCTGATGCAGACCAGCCCGATCTATCGCGAGGTCTATGAGCAGCAGGTAAAGGGAGGTGAGGACGATGAGTAAGGCTCCCATGAAGGGCGGCGCAAAGGGCCCCATGCCCGGCGGCCGCAGGATCGACGGCAGCATGCTCAAGCGCGTCCTCAAGATGCTCTTTGAGTTCTACCCCGTGCTTGCCCCTGTTGCGATCGTGTGCATCCTTATTTCTGCCGCAGCCTCTGCGCTGCCGCCCATTTTTATGCAGCAGGTGATCGCAGCCATCGAGACCTGGCAGCAGAGCGGCGACTGGGCCGGTGCCTCGCAGGTGATCGTGCCCAAGGTAGTGCTGCTGGGCGGTCTGTACTGCTTTTCCATCGTTGCCGTGATCACCCAGACCCAGCTGATGGCGGTGATCACCCAAGGCTTCCTGAGCAAGATGCGCTGCCGCATGTTCGACGGCATGCAGAACCTGCCCATCAAGTATTTCGATACCCATAAGCACGGCGATATCATGAGCCACTATACCAACGATATAGACACCCTGCGCCAGCTGATCTCCCAGTCCCTGCCGTCTGTGATCCAGTCCGGCGCGGTGATCCTGTGCGTGCTGGGCATCATGCTGTCCTTCAGCGTATGGATGACGCTGGTGGTGCTGGCGGGCGTGTTTACCATGATGCTGGTCTCCGGCAAGATCGGCGGCGGCTCTGCCAAGTACTTTATCCGTCAGCAGAAGGCCATGGGACGCACCGAGGGCTTCGTTCAGGAAATGATGAACGGGCAGAAGGTGGTCAAGGTGTTCTGCCACGAGGAGCAGAGTAAGGCAGATTTCGACAGGATCAACGATGCCCTCTACGAGGACAGCTTCCGTGCCCATGCCTATGCCAATATGCTGGGGCCCATCATCTCCAACATCGGCAATGTGCTCTATGCGCTGGTGGCGCTGGCGGGCGGCGTGTTCCTGCTGACCGGGGCGCAGAACCTGAGCCTGTCCGGCATGGCGTTTTCCATCAGCATCGTTATCCCCTTCCTGAACATGACCAAGCAGTTTACCGGCAATGTGAACGGTCTGTCCCAGCAGATCAACTCCATCGTAATGGGTCTGGCAGGTGCAGGGCGCATCCTCGGGCTGATGGATGAACAGCCCGAGGCCGACGATGGCTATGTAACGCTGGTCAATGCCAGTGTGGGGGAGGACGGCACCATCACCGAGTCGGCGGAGCGCACCGGCACCTGGGCATGGAAGCATCCCCACGGCGACGGCACCATCACCTACACCCTGCTCAGCGGCGATGTGCGCCTCAATCAGGTGGACTTCGGCTATGTGGAGGATAAGCAGGTGCTCTACGATGTATCCGTCTACGCAGAGCCGGGACAGAAGGTGGCGTTTGTGGGCGCAACGGGCGCAGGCAAGACCACCATCACCAACCTGATCAACCGCTTCTACGATATTGCCGACGGCAAGATCCGCTACGACGGCATCAACATCAATAAGATCAAGAAGGACGATCTGCGCCGCTCGCTGGGCATCGTTCTGCAGGAGACCAATCTGTTCAGCGGTACGGTAATGGAGAACATCCGCTACGGGCGGCTGGATGCCACCGACGAGGAGTGCATCGAGGCGGCAAAACTGGCGGGTGCGGACGATTTTATCACCCGTCTGCCCGGCGGTTACGATACCGAGCTGACCAACAACGGCGCAAATCTGTCTCAGGGTCAGCGGCAGCTGATCGCCATTGCCCGTGCAGCGGTTGCAGATCCCCCGGTCATGATCCTCGACGAGGCCACCTCCTCTATCGATACCCGCACCGAAGCCATTGTGCAGCGGGGCATGGATAAGCTGATGGAGGGACGCACCGTGTTCGTGATTGCCCACCGCCTTTCCACCGTTATGAACAGCGATGTGATCATGGTGCTGGAGAAGGGGCGCATCATCGAGCGGGGCAGCCACGACGAGCTGATCGCCATGAAGGGTACCTATTACCAGCTCTATACCGGCGCATTTGAATTGGAGTAAAATAGTGAAAGGGGCAGGAAAAACCTGCCCCTTGTCGTATTCTGTCATCATACCTTTTGATCCCCGGCACAAAGGAGTTGTAAGCGATGGGTCTGATTCTGCTTCTGTTTGTTTTCCTTCCCCCGATCATCATTATCGTCTGTGACAGGATTTTCAGCCGGATGGACCGGTAAGGGAAGGCAAGATCTGCCTGTCTACCGCTTGCGGTATACCAGCAGTTCGCCTTCCCTGCTTCCATCTCCACACAGGCTTACCAGCAGGAAGTCCATATCCGCCACAACGGAAAAGAAGCTGCTTTCGTCGAACAGGCAGGGCAGGTAGCAGGTCAGGTATACGGCATCGTCCTTCAGCAGGGTCACCCGTGAACCGCCGGGCAGCCGGTACGCCATGTTGACGAAACGCCCGTTCGTCGGTTGCAGTTTTTGCACCGGGGGCATACCGGGCACATCCAGCCTGTTCACTTCTGTAGCCAGCTGGTTTTTGAAGGCTTCAAACGCTTCTTTGCCGCCTGTTTTGATATACCGGGCGGCAAAACATGGTTTTCCGAATGGGTTTCCGTCAGCGGCAGCGCAGCCGCCGCAAAGAACACGAAGTCCGCAGCAGGGACAGTTGTTTCCACAGATGGAAAGTTCCATTGGTGTTCCTCCTTTATGATTCGCGTGTATACGGCACAAAACCGCCGCATATAAGGGATACACCCATCAAAAGCTCATTACAAGACTTGAAAAAATGCCTGAAATGTGGTAATATAACCCTATCGGAGAAAGCAATTTCTCCGTTTTTTGTTTGTGAAAAGATAAACGCATCTGCAACTTGTATACAAGTAGACAAGTAACACCGGCTGTGCTATACTCAAACCATCCCATGTAACCCCTTTCTATCCACTACAGGAGGACGAGCGCCATGAAAATGACATTCCGTTGGTACGGTTCCCAGAGCGACCCCATTAGCCTGAAGTATATCAAGCAGATCCCCGGCATGAGCGGCCTGATGGGCCTTCTGGACAAGCCCGCCGGTGTGGTCTGGGAAGAGGACGAGATCAAAGCGCTGGTAGACGAGGTACACGCTGCCGGTCTGGAATTTGAAGTTGTCGAGAGCGTGAACGTTCACGAAGACATCAAGATGGGTCTGCCCAGCCGGGACGAGTATATCGCCAACTACATCACCACCATCCGCAACCTTGCCAAGTACGGCGTCAAGGTGATCATCTACAACTTTATGCCTGTGTTCGACTGGCTGCGTACAGACCTCGCCCGGGAGATCCCCGAGGACGGTTCCAACTCACTGTACTACAACGAGGCCGATCTGGGCGAAATGGGCCCCATGGAGATCGTTCGCCGCACCGCCGAAGATTCCAAGGGCTTCACCCTGCCCGGCTGGGAGCCGGAACGCCTTGCCCTGCTGGAGACCACGCTGAAGCAGTACGAGGGCATCACCCCCGATATGCTGCGGGAGAACTACAAGTATTTCCTGGATGCTGTTATCCCCGTCTGTGAAGAAGTGGGCGTACGCATGGCCTGCCACCCCGACGATCCCGCATGGCCCATTTTCGGTCTGCCCCGCATTGCCCACAGCCAGGAGGATTTTGATAAGATCATTAAGCTGCACGACAGCCCCGCCAACACCGTATGCCTGTGCACCGGTTCTCTGGGCTCCAACCCCGAAAACGACATTCCTGCCATCATCCGCCACTTTGGCGAGATGGACCGTATCGGTGCCATGCACGTTCGTAACGTCAAGTTTCTGGGATACCGCCACTTCCGCGAGGCAGCCCATCTGAGCAGCACCGGCGATCTGGATATGTTCGCCATCATGAAGGCCATCTACGACACCTGCCCCGATACCTATATCCGTCCCGACCACGGGCGCATGATCTGGGATGAGCAGGGCCGCCCCGGCTACGGCCTGTACGACCGCGCGCTGGGCGCCACCTACCTCAACGGTTTGTGGGAAGCCATCCAGCGCATGGACAAGTGAAAGGAGACAATGCTATGAAGCTCAACCATGAAAGCCTGAAGAACGCCGCCCAGTGGCAGCAGCTTGGGGTAAAGGTTCCCGCTTTTGACCGGGATGCCATGCTGGCTGCTACCGAAGAAAGCCCCGTTTGGGTGCACTTCGGCGCGGGCAACATCTTCCGCGGCTTCATCGCCGTGCTGCAGCAGCGGCTGCTGGAAATGGGTCTGGAGAAGAGCGGCATCATTGCTGCCGAGACCTTCGATTTCGATATCATCGACAAGATCTATGCCCCCTACGACAGCCTGACCATGAACGTGACTCTGCGTGCAGACGGCTCCACCGATAAGGAAATCGTGGCTTCCCTTGCCAAGGGTCTCAAGGCCGGTACCGCCTTTGCGGAGGACTGGAACGCCCTGCAGGCCGCCTTTGAAAAGCCCAGCCTGCAAATGGCCAGCTTTACCATTACCGAAAAGGGCTATGCCCTGCGGGACATGAAGGGCAACCTGCTGCAGATCGTGAAGGATGATATGGCAGCGGGCCCCGATGCGCCCCATCACGCCATGGCCTGTGTGGCTTCCCTGATGTATGCCCGGTATCTGGCAGGGGCAGCCCCCATTGCGCTGGTGAGCATGGATAACTGCAGCCACAACGGCGAAAAGCTGCGCCGGGCGGTGCTGGATGTGGCACAGGCATGGCAGGATGCCAAGCTGGTACCCGCCGGATTTGTGGAGTACCTGTCCGACGAAGAGAAGGTCTCCTTCCCCTGGAGCATGATCGACAAGATCACCCCCCGCCCTGCCGATGTCATCGCGCAGCAGCTGGAAGCGCTGGGCATCGAGGAGATGGGCGCGGTGGTCACAAGCCGCAACACCTACATCGCCCCCTTTGTAAACGCCGAAGCCCCTCAGTATCTGGTGGTGGAGGATCGCTTCCCCAACGGTCGCCCCGCGCTGGAGAAGGCCGGTGTGTATATGACCGACCGGGATACCGTAAACGCCACCGAGCGCATGAAGGTGACCACCTGCCTCAACCCCCTGCATACCGCTCTGGCGGTGTTCGGCTGCCTGCTGGGCTATGATACCATCGCTGCCGAGATGAAGGATCCCGACCTGAAGAAGCTGGTGGAGACCATCGGCTATGTGGAGGGCATGCCCGTCGTTACCGACCCCGGCATCCTCAACCCCGAAGATTTCCTGCGTGAGGTGCTCACCGAGCGTCTGCCCAACCCCTTCATTCCCGATACCCCCCAGCGCATCGCCACCGATACCAGCCAGAAGATCCCGATCCGTTTCGGTGAGACCATCAAGAGCTATATGATGAGCCCCACCCTGAACGCCGCCGACCTGAAGGCCATTCCGCTGGCGCTGGCAGGCTGGCTGCGCTATCTGCTGGCGGTGGATGACGAAGGCAAGCCCATGCCCGTCAGCCCCGACCCCATGATGGATTCCCTCAAGGCAGCCCTGGCGGCTGTGGAGCCCGGCGTGCCCACCAGCGCAAAGACCGCTTTGGAGCCCATCCTGAGCAACCCTGTCATCTTCGGCGTCAATCTGGTCAACGCCGGTCTGGCGGGTAAGGTGGAAGCCCTGCTCACCGATATGCTGGCAGGCCCCGGCGCGGTGCGCAAGGCGCTCAAGGCACTGTAAGGGGCTGGTGCAAGATGCGCATTTTGCCCCGCAAAGAACGGGAAAACAACCGTGATTATGCCCTGCGCAATCTGCGGGAAAATATCATCCATCTGGATCTGCCGCCGGGCAGCCGCATCAGCGAAAACGATCTGTCCGCCCAATTGGGGCTTTCCCGTACTCCCGTACGGGAAGCCCTGATGGAGCTGGCACGGGTGCGGCTGGTGGAGGTCTATCCCCAAAGAGGCAGCGCCATTGCCCTGATCGACGACGATCTGGTGGAGGAAGCACGCTTCCTGCGCAGCGTCATGGAATGCGCCGTGGTCAAACTTGTTTGCGAAATGGTCACCGAGCAGGATTTGCTTCTGATGATGGAGAATGTTACCCGGCAGGAGTATTGCCTCGCGCAGGGGCAAAGCGACCGGCTGTGGTATCTGGACGGTGCGTTTCACAGCATGCTGTTCCGCATAGCCCGCAAA
This sequence comes from Clostridia bacterium, assembly GCA_017516765.1. Taxonomy (GTDB): domain Bacteria; phylum Bacillota; class Clostridia; order Christensenellales; family Aristaeellaceae; genus Limiplasma. The sequence continues at coordinate 37,208 of JAFXBE010000045.1, forward strand.
GCCCAGACCCATGCTTTGATGGCTGATATGACGCTGCACTTCGACCGTGTGCGCAACATGACGCTGAACACCGTGGAAAACAGCGCTATCGTAAACGATCACAAGGCCATCGCGCAGGCCGTCGCCAAACGGGATGCCGATGCCGCGGGCGAGGTGATGAGCCTGCATCTGAGCCGCTATCAGGTGGATAAAACTCACCTGTTGGAGCATTACCCCAGGGAATTCTTCAAACAATCCTGCTGATCTGTGAACACCAGCATAAAGGAGCAACCACCATGCCGTTTTTGTACGAGACCCATCTGCACACCTGTCAGGGCAGCGCCTGCGGTACCTCCACCGGTAAGGAGCACGCCCGCTATTACAAGGAGATCGGCTATCAGGGTATTATCGTGACCGACCATTTCTTCGGCGGCAACACCGCCGTGCCCCGGGATCTGCCCTGGAAGGAGCGGGTGGAATGGTTCTGTTCCGGCTACGAGGATGCGCTGGCAGAAGGGCAGAAAATCGGTCTGGATGTGTTCTTTGGCTGGGAGCAGAATTTCAACGGCGACGAATACCTTATCTACGGTCTGGACAAGGCATGGCTTCTGGAGCATCCGGAGATGGAACACTGGAACCGCCGCCGGCAGATGGAAGGCGTACATGCCGCAGGCGGCTGCGTGGTACAAGCCCACCCCTTCCGCATGCGCAGCTATATGAGCCACATCGGGCTGGGGCTTCGGTTCTGCGATGGCATTGAGGCAGCCAACGGCGGCAACGATGCCCTGCAGGACGCGGCTGCCTGCCGCTATGGGCAGGAATTCGGTCTGCCCATGATAGCAGGCTCCGACAATCATCTGAGTGCACCCGGTAAATGGGAGGCGGGGCAGATCTTCGGCATTGCGCTGGAAGAAAAGCTCACCTCCATCCACGATTTGGTGGGCATCATCCGGGAGAAAAAGCCCATTGGGCTGATCAAGCCGGAAAACCGGTTCAACGTACCGCCCGATGCCCCGGAACCCTTCGCCTACTGGCTGGACGAAAACGAAAAGCTGGTAGCCGCGGAGCGGAACTGGCTGGCGTAAGAACACATAAGCCCTCTGTGTATGCATTGGCATTCTGCGCAGAGGGCTTTGTTATCGAATTAGAGAGGGAAAGGAATATGCACCACCGGATCATCGTCTGCGGCGGCAACGGCGCAGGCAAAAGCACCCTTGGCAAAGCATTGGCGCAGGCGTTGTCGCTGCCTTTTCTGGATATTGAGGATTACTATTTTCCCAAAACGGACGAGCGGTATCTCTATGCTGTGCAAAGAAGCACGGAGGAGGCAATCTCACTTCTTCAGAGGGATGTTGAGTGGTTGGACGGCTTCGTGCTGGCTGCGGTCAAAGCGGACTATACACCTGCAATCGGCGAGCGGTTTACCTGCGCTGTGTTTGTAGAGGTGCCCAGAGAAACCAGAATGCAGCGTGTGCGGGAACGCTCCTATCGGAAATTCGGCGACAGGATGCTCCCCGGCGGCGATCTGTACAGCCGGGAGCAACGCTTCTTCCAGTTGGTGGAAAACCGCACTGAAGACCCCATCCGCAACTGGCTGTCGTCCCTTTCCATCCCGGTGATCTCTGTGGATGGGCGCAGACCACCGGAGAAAAACGTGCAGGCGGTCATCGACAGCCTGCCGCATGCATAACCAAACAGCCGACCGAAATGCCCGGTCGGCTGTTTGTCTGTTCATCTCTTACAGGTTTTCGCCGTTGCTCTCGATCACGCTTCTGTACCAGTAGGCGGAATCCTTCAGGGTGCGCTGCTGGGTGGCATAGTCCACGTGGATGAGACCGAAACGCTCGGTGTAGCCGTGCGCCCACTCGTAATTGTCCATCAGCGACCAGTGGAAGTAGCCCAGCAGATCCACACCGTCTTCGGCAGCCTTTTTGTAGGCCAGCAGATAGCGATTGAGGAAATCCTGCCGGTTGGGGTCGTGCACCTTGCCGTCCAGCGATACGGCATCGTGGGCGGAAAGCCCGTTCTCCGTAATGATGATGGGGGTCTTGTACCGCTCGTAGAGCAAACGGGGGCCCCAGTAGAGGCATTCGGGGGTGATGGGCCACTGGATGGCGGTCTTGGGCACGCCCACCGGCAGGGGCAGCTGCTCGTAGCCAAGGGCATTGTCGGCAGCTTTGTAGTACCGCCCCTGATAGATGTTCTGGCCGTAGAAATCCAGCGGCTGGCAGATCAGCTTCAGATCCTCCTGCCAGCCCTTGGGCAGGTGCTGTTCCAGATGGCGCAGACCGCTTTCCGGGTAGCTGCCCAGCATCACAGGGTCGCTCCACCATGCCGCGCTGAAAGCCCAGCCCTCTTCCGATACATCGAAATATGCCTTGCGGGCTGCCTCCAGATCTTCGGGGGCAGTGGTGGCGGGCATGCAGGGGTTGGCGCAGGGAGCATAGCCCACCCGAACCTCCGGCACAAGGGTGCGCAGCGCGCGAGTGGCTGCACCGTGCGCCTTCATAATGTTGTGCGCCATGGGTACCAGAGAGATGTCCGGCAGCTTCAGCCCGGGGGCGTGGAAGCCGGTGGCATAGCCGTGCCCGTGGAATACCTGCGGCTCATTGAGGGTGATGAAGTCCTTTACCCGGTCGCCGAAGGCGCGGGCGCACAGGGCAGCATATTCCTCGAACCACTTGGCGCTGTCGGGGTTCTCCCATGCGCCCTGCATTTGCAAAGCGGCGGGGTAGTCCCAGTGGAACAGCGTTACAAAGGGACGGATGCCGTTTTTCAGCAGTTCGTCGATCAGACGGTTGTAGAAGTCGATGCCTTTCCGGTTTACTGCGCCCTTGCCTTCGGGCAGCAGCCGGGGCCAGCAGAGGGAAAAACGGTACGCCTGAAGACCGATCTGCTTCATCAGCCGCACATCGTCTGCGTAGCGGTGGTAGTGGTCGCAGGCCACATCGCCGGTGTGCCCTTCCATGATCTTGCCGGGTACATGGGAGAAACGATCCCATACCGAAAGACCCTTGCCGTCTTCAAAAGCTGCGCCCTCGATCTGGTAGGAGGCGGTGGCTGCGCCCCAGAGAAAATCTTTGCGGAAACTCATATGCGTATGCTCCTTGTCAGGTATGCTCAAGCCGTTTTCCGGCTTGCTTTGTGACACTATAATATAGAAAGGATCGGCTGTCAATAAGTTTTTTGCAATACAATCGCAGCAGGAAAACGTCGATGAAAAGCGAATGATACAACCATCAGAACAACCAAATCAGGAGGGAATCCCCATGAGCAATACCCGCAAGAGCAGCTCGTCCGATGTGATCACCCGCGCCTATCTGGACAGCCTGCTGGTGGAGATGCGCCACATCGACAGCGTGCTGCCTTCCACCGAGATGACCCTTTACGGCAAAACCTTCAAGACCCCCGTGATGACCGCCGCCCTTTCCCATATGGGCAATGTATACCCCGACGGTATGGCAGAGATGGCCAAGGGCGCATACGATGCCGGTGCGGTATGCTTCTCCGGCATGGGCAGCATGGAAGAACTGGACGGCATGCTGGCCACCGGTGCGTCGGTGGTCAAGATCATCAAGACCTATGCCGACCGGGACAGCGTGTTTGCCAAGATCGCCCATGCGGAAAAAAGCGGCGCATTGGCTGTGGGCATGGATATCGACCATGCCTTCCACCATCAGAATGATTACGACTGCATCGAGGGCATGGAGATGCGTCCCATCACCCGTACCCAGCTGGAGGAGTATGTCAAGTCCACCAAGCTGCCCTTTGTGGTCAAGGGCGTGCTCAGCCGTCAGGATGCCCGCAAATGCGCCGAAGCCGGCGTGCAGGGTATGATCGTCTCCCATCACAACGGCAGACTGGACTATGCCGTACCCCCGCTGATGATCCTGCCGGAGATCCTGAAGGAAACAGAGGGCAAGATCCCCCTGTTTGTGGACTGCAGTCTGCAGACCGGTATGGATGTGTTCAAGGCGCTGGCATTGGGCGCAACGGCATGCTGCATCGGCCGTCCCCTGCAGAAGCGGCTGGGAGAAAGCGGCAGCGATGGGGTAAAGAGCGGCATCGAAGAGATCACCCGCCAGCTGCGCTACACCATGGCCATGACCTGCTCGCCCGATCTGGGCAGCATCGACCCCACGGTGGTGCGCCCCGGCTCCTTTACTTGGTAATACAGGAGGAATAACAGCTATGAGACTTGGCGGTTCCGTTATGAAGCCCTACAACAGCCCGGAAGAGTGGCTCGCCCACGTGCGGGAACTGGGCTACAGCGCAGTGATCTTTCCCGTAAACTCCGATGCGTCCGCAGCTGTGCGCAGGGCGTATCTGGATTGTGCAAAGGCCAACGACCTGCTCATCGGCGAGGTGGGTGTATGGAAGAACCTGTTTTCGCCCAACAAAGCCGAAGCGGACGAGGCTTTTGCCTATTCCGTCAAACAGCTGGAACTGGCGGAGGAGGTAGGCGCGCGCTGCTGCGTAAACATCAGCGGTTCCTTTGGCGAGCATTGGGACGGTTACCACCCCGACAATTATTCCAAAGCCACTTACGAGCGCATCGTGGAGATCTCCCGCCGCATCATCGATGCGGTAAAGCCCACCCGCACCACCTATTCGCTGGAGCCCATGCCCTGGATGGTGCCCGACAGCCCGGAAGCCTATCTGCAGCTTTTGAAGGATGTGGATCGGGAGGCCTTTTCCGTTCATCTTGATTTTACCAACATGATCAACAGCGTACAGCGGTATCACGAGCGGGATGCCTTTGTAAAGCATTGCTTCGAGCTGCTGGGGCCCCATATCGTCAGCATCCACGCCAAGGATGTGCGTATGGGCGCAGGCGACCTGCCCTGCAGCATTCTGGAGGTGCAGCCCGGCGAGGGTGTGATGGATCTGGCGGCGGTATGCGGCTATGCCGAAAAACTGGGCGCAGATACCCCTGTATTCGTCGAACACCTGCCGGATCACGACAGCTATATGCGGGCTGCCGCCCATATGCGCAGTGCGGCAAAGGCTGCCGGCGTAACGGTCAAGTAAGCGTATCCCAAACAAAACAGGCATGCGGTTCACAGAACTGCATGCCTGTTTTCCATTATTCCCGAACCCCGCTCAGCTGGGGCTGCGCCGGATAGCGGGCGGGTACCGTGTGGAATTCTCTCGTCAGCTCCTGTTGCAGGTCGTAGCCTGCGGGCATTTCCTCTTTAAGGGCATTCAGACGGCTCACGCTTACTTCGTAAGCAACTTTGGTAACCACCGTGCCGTCGGGCAGCTGCTTCTGATAATTCCGGCTCTGGAAGCGGCCCACCAGCTGCACCTTGTCGCCGGTTTTCAGCCCCACGGCATAGCGGGCGGTGCGTCCCCAGGTAATGCAGGGAATGTAATCGCTTTTGCCATAAGAGCGGTTCACCGCCAGCATCAGATCGGCGATCTCCCGCCCGAATGGGGTGGTGCGGTAGCTGGGCGGCTTGCACAGCGCACCGGTCAAAAGCACCCGGTTTGGGTTTTCGTCATTGTCCTCCGGCAGAAGCCGCTGGGCAAAGGCGGTAATGAGCAACCGCCCCGAGCCCTCCACGATCTTGTTATAGCTGCGCAGCTGCCCCTCCATACACAGCAGACTGCCTGCGGTAATGTCGGTATCCAGCAGCAGTCTTTCGCTGATGGTGATGGGCAGAAAATCCTCTGCACCGCTCAGTCTCGGTACCCGTAGTGTGGTGGTGTAGAACTGCTCCCCGAACAGCTCGTGACCGAATTGAAGGTTCTGGCATACATGCCCACGCAGATGAATGATGTTTCCCGTTTCTTCCATGTTTCTCACCTCATGATGGCTTTGGTTAGTCGGTTGCCTTCGGATGCTGCCGTCCCTGCACGTCGATGGTGTATTCGCCATCCAGCAGGATCTCGCTTACCGGGATAATGGTGTACCCCAGCTGCTGATAGTGCTCGATAACGGTTGGCAGGGCGTTGACGATATCGTTGGAATCGTTGTGGAACAGTACGATATCGCCCGGCTCCACCCGATAGGTGCATTGTTTGATGATGTCTGCCGTGCCCCGATCCTTCCAGTCCAGGCTGTCGATGCTCCATTGCACGCATTCGTAGCCCTCCTGCCGGGATACGGTCACCACCCGGTCGTTGTAATCGCCGTAGGGCGGACGGAACAGGGTCGGCTTTACACCGGTCAATTCTTCCACCTTGGCAGACATGTTATGCAGCTCTTTGCGGATGTCTGCTTCCGAAAGCTTGCTCATATGGGGATGGGTATCGGAATGGTTGCCGATCTCATGCCCACGGCTTACGATCTCCCGGAGCATTTCCGGATACTTATCCACCCAGCCGCCCACCAGAAAGAAGGTGGTCTTTACGCCGTATTTGTCCAGTATATCCAGAATGGGGATGGTCTTATCCGCGCCCCATGAAGCATCGAAGCTGATGGCCAGCACCTTTTCCTCTCTGGCAACGCTGTAGATGGGCAGCTCCCGTTTGCGGGCAACCACTGCCGCTGCGGGTTGATTGAGCTGAATCGTATACAGCGCAGCCAGCGCAAGCATGCACAGGCACAGCACAGCCTGCGCAAAGGGTGTTCGTTTGACGGAGTGGCGGATGCCCGCATCCTCGTATGTAGAACTGTCCCCGGGCGGCAGGCGGATCTGCCGTCCTTTCTCCCGCAACCGGATGGGTCTGCTGCTCATGAGTGGCTTCCTCCTTTGAAAGATAATGAATCGGATCACCATACTCTATGCGTGGGCAGAACCGTCAATGAATGCACCTGCGCCCATCCGGCAAAACTTGTGCCGATGTGTGCAAACAAGACAAAAAACCGCCCTGCATTCCGGTGTGGAATACAGGGCGGTTTGCCTGCGGTTATCGGAGAGCGTCAGGGTTCAGCAGGTTTTCCGGCAGCCCGCCTGCCAGCACGGTTTGTATGCGGGCGCTTGCCTGCACCGCCATTTCGTAGCGTGCCTGATGGGTGTTGCTGCCGCAGTGGGGGGTAAGGATCACATTGGACAGGGTAAGGTATTCCGGGTTTATATAAGGCTCGTCGGGGTACACATCCAGCGCGGCCCCGCCGATGGAGCCTGCCTTCAGCGCATCCAGCAGGGCTTCCTCGTCCATTACTGCGCCGCGGGCGGTGTTCACGATGCAGGCGTGTGGTTTCATCAGGGCAAGCAGTTCCCGGGAGATCAGATTCTTGGTCTCGGGGGTAGCGGGACAGTGCAGGCTGATCAAGTCGCTCTGCGCCATCAGCCGGTCAAGGGGTACCTGCACATCGCCCAGCGCATCCCGGTGGGGCTTGGGGGTACGGGCGTGGTAGAGCACCTTCATGCCCATAAACCGCCCGAAGTCTGCCACAACAGCCCCGATTCGTCCCATGCCCACAATGCCCAGCGTCTGCCCTGCAAGGGATTGCCCCATGTGCTTGCCCATGCCGAACACCTGCCGGGAGGGCTGGGTGCGCAGCAGATCGTCCAGATGCACGATCCGGCGGGAGACAGCCGTCAGCAGGGCAATGGCCAGCTCTGCCGTGGGGGCGGTAACGGCATCCGGGGTGTTGGCGACCATGATCCCCGCCCGGGTGGCGGCAGCCACGTCGATGGCATCATATCCTGCGCCGTAGCAGACGATCAGCTCGAGCTGTTTTGCGGCGGCGATCATGTCGGCATCCACCGCCGTACAGGCAACCACCGCATCCGCATCGGCGATCAGCGCAAGCATTTCTTCTTTTGTATAGCCCCTCAGCGGCTCCGGGATGCAGACCTCATGCCCCTTCAGGTGTTCGGTAAAACCCTCGGCGGGCACGCCGTAGGTAACAAGGATCTTTGCCATGGAAATCTTCCTCCGTCGGTCGTTATTGCGTGTTTCTGCTACACAGCATAGCAAAACCGGGGACGATTGGCAAGCATGCCGTGTGGGTACTTTTGGCATACTACCCGAAAAAGTACAGGGGGATTGCTATGGTTACAGGCAGTTTCTGGGCACATGAGCCTCTGGGAGAATATGCGCCGTTGCGCGGCTTTCATCAAACCGATGCAGTGGTGATCGGCGGAGGGTTTACCGGCATCACCACCGCACTGTGGCTCTGCCGGGCGGGGCTGAGGGTGGTGCTGCTGGAGGGGGAGACCCTTGCCTGCGGCGCATCTTCCCGCTGCGCAGGTATGCTTTCCGTTACCGATCGCTTTATGCTCAAGCGTCTGGAGCAGCAGCGGGGATCGGCGGTCGCGGAAGCCTATATCCGTTCCCGGAGGGCAGCTTTCGGCGCGATCCGCTCCCTTGCCAGAGAAACGGAAGAATTGGAGTGGCAGGATGCGGATGCCTGTCTGCTGGCAGACGGTAAAGGATTTGATCTTTCTGCCGAGGCGGAGCTGCTGCGCAGAGGCGGGACAGCGGCTGATGAACTGCAGGGCGGCAGCGCGCCATTGCCTGCCCGGCAGATCCTTGCCGTACGGGATATGGCGCACATCCACCCCATGAAGTATTTTGCCTGCCTTACCCGTATGGCGCTCCGGCATGGCCTGACCATTCACGAGCACAGCCGGGTGGTCGCGGTGGAGACCAATCTGGCGCAAACGCCCGAGGGAGCGGTAAAGGCTCCCTTTCTGATCATTGCCACAGGATACCCGATCATCAATGTACCCGGGTGGTACTTTCTGCGGCTTTCCCAACGGCGGCGGTATCTTGCGGCTGCACAGGGCAGCGTGGGGGAGAATATGTTTTATGACGGAAGGGGCAGGTTCGCACTGCGCGGCATCCATGGGGGGATCCTTGCCCAGATGGATGGCGGCATGGTGGGGGAACGGCGTGAAAACAGCGGTCACCGACGCTGGCAGCAATGGCTGGGCAGGTATCTGGGCGAACCCTCCTTCCGGCATGAGGGCATTGAAACCTTTTCGGCAGACGGGCTGCCCTATATCGGTGTTTACAGCTCCAAAACGCCCAATCTGTTTGTGGCGACCGGTTACGGTGGCAAAGGGCTGTTGGGCAGTATGACGGCTGCACAGCTGATCAGTGCAAGGGTACTGGGGCTTGCCGCGGACAGCGACTTTGTTTTTTCGGGGCAGCGCAGGGGCTATGCCGTAACCGCCGCAGAAGCTGCAACGACGCTTGCCATGGCCGGTCGCTATGCCGGCGGTGTACTGCACCCCTTCGCACCCCGCTGCCCTCACATGGGCTGCAAGCTGGTCTATTCCCGGGAACGCAGGGTGTGGGAATGCCCTTGTCACGGTTCCCGCTTCGATGGCATCGGTCATCTGCTTTCTGCGCCGGCGACCGAGCCTGCCATCATCCGCCGCAGACATTGATTGGTTGAAAAAGGGAAGGAAAATGCCACTTGCGACATTTACAAAGCCCTTTGAAAATCAAATAAAAATAACCTTTGTTATTCTGCTTGCTCAGGCAGGAAAAACGAAACAAAAGAAGAACAACAAGAGAACCGGATAAAAAACCACCGGCAAAATATGCGGAGGCACAAGAGACATGCAACAGATCAAATGGTTATGGTCCATTATGGATGAAAAGTTTCACCGAAAACACATAGCCGCCCTTTGTATCAGCGTTATTACATCCGTTATGCTGCTCATCAACCCCACCCTTACCGCTGCCATCGTGGATCAGGTCATTATTGCGCAGAACCCCGATCCCCTTCTGCCGCTTTTGTTTACCATGCTGGCATTCAAGCTCTTGCGCGAGGGTCTGCGGTATCTGATGGTGATCACGCTGGAAAAATGCTCCCAGAATACCGTGTACAATCTACGTGTGCGGCTGTTTACCCGGCTGCAGTACCAGGATATGCGTTTCTTCGACCGCAACCGTACCGGCGATCTGATGACCCGCCTTTCCGCCGATACGGACTGGTGCCGCCATTTCCTCAGCTATATCGATTACGTGGTGGTGGACAGCATCACCATGTTCCTTTCCACGTCCATCTATCTGTTCTTTGTCAACTGGAAGCTGGCGCTGGCGCTGGTGGCGGTTACGCCGCTGCTCACCATCATCACCAAGTTCTATTCCGGCCGTGTGCGTCCCCTGTTTGTGGAGATGCGCGACAAGCTGAGCGAGATGAACGCCGCCGCTCAGGAGAACATTGCCGGTAACCATGTGGTCAAGGCCTTTGCCCGGGAAGAGAAGGAAAAGGAAGATTTCGACAAGCGCAGCCAGAATTTCCGCGATGCCCATCTGAACATCAACAAGCTGTGGCTTACCTTCTACCCCTTTATTGAGATCCTGGCCCATGCCATGACGCTGATTACCATCTTCTTCGGCGCTTATCTGATCATCATGGGCGATATGACTGCAGGCGCCCTTTCCATCTTTGTAAACCTGAGCTGGGCGCTGAGCGTTCCCATGCGCAACATGGGCAACATGCTCAACGATGTGCAGCGCTTCATCACCTCTGCCAACAAGGTAATGCAGGTGGATATGAGCCGCCCTGCCATCCGCGACCCCGAGAACCCCACGCCCCACGAGAAGCTGCAGGGCAAGATCGAGTTCCGCAATGTATCCTTCAGCTATGATAAGCAGGAGGTTCTCTCCGACATCAGCTTTGTGGCAGAGCCCGGGCAGACGGTGGCGGTCATGGGCTCCACCGGCTCCGGCAAGACCACGCTGATCCAGCTGCTTGCCCGCTTCTACGATGTAAGCAAGGGTCAGATCCTTGTGGACGACTGCGATGTAAAGCGCTGGAAGCTCAACGAGCTTCGGGGCGGCATCGGTACCGCCATTCAGGACGTATTCCTGTTCTCCGATACGGTGGAGGGCAATGTGGCCTTCGGTGCACAGGATCTTACCTTCGACGAGGTACGCGACTTTGCCCGCCGTGCCGCTGCCGACGATTTTGTGATGAAGATGCCCGAGGGCTACGATACCATCATCGGCGAGCGGGGTGTGGGTCTTTCCGGCGGTCAGCGGCAGCGTATCGCACTGGCCCGTGCACTGGCGGTGCGCCCCGGTATTCTGATCATGGACGACACCACCTCTGCCGTGGATATGGAGACCGAGCAGTACATTCAGCAGCAGCTGCGCGAGCTGCCCTACGACTGCACCAAGCTGATCATTGCCCAGCGCATCTCGTCTGTCAAGGATGCCGACCAGATCCTGATCCTGCAGAACGGTCGCATCACCGAGCGGGGCACCCACGAGGAGCTGCTCCGGCAGAAGGGCTATTATTACGAAACATACTGCCTGCAGAACGGCATTGAAATGGAGGTGGAGGGCTGATGGCACGCAACAAGTTTGACGTTGACGAGACTTTGGAATCCCCGTTTCAAGCAAAACACTTAAAGCGTACCTTCGACTACATCAAGCGCCACCGCTACAAGATGCTTATGGCGCTGGTGCTCAGCGCACTGGCCAGCGTCAGCTCCATGTACATCCCCAAGGTTACCCAGCAGGTGCTGGACGATGTGGTGCCCAACAAGAATCTGGATCTGCTCTGGAAGCTCGCATTGCTGTTTGTGGGCATCGTGGTCATCAGCATCATCTTTACCGTGATCCGCTCCCGCATCATGGCGCATGTAAGCCAGGAGATCATCTATGACATCCGCAAGGATCTTTTCGCCCACCTGCAGCGACTGCCCTTCAGCTACTATGACAGTCGCCCCGCCGGTAAGATCCTCGTTCGCGTGATCAACTACGTCAACTCGGTTTCCGATATCCTCTCCAACGGTATTATCAATATCATTCTGGAGATCATCAATCTGGTGTTCATCGTTATCTTCATGTACACCACCAATGCCACGCTGGCTACCATCGTTGTGGCGGGCCTTCCTCTGTTCCTTGGCTTTATCATCTACATCAAGCCCCGGCAGCGCAAAGCCTGGCAGGCGCAGAGCAACAAAAACTCCAACTACAATGCCTACCTGGCAGAATCCATCGATGGTGTGAAGGTAAGCCAGTACTTTACCCGGCAGGAGGTAAACAAGACCATCATGCAGCGGCTAGCCACCGCCTGCCGCACGGTGTGGATGCGTGCCGTTACCATCAGCAATACGGTTTGGCTCACCTCCGAAACCATTACCCAGATCGTGTTTACCCTGCTCTACATTGCCGGTGTATACTGGCTTACCGGCGGCGAGATGGTCTCCTTCGGCGTTATTCTGGCCATGAGCCAGTATGTGGGCCGTTTCTGGCAGCCCATTACCAACCTCGCCAATATCTACAACAATTTCGTCAACAACCTGGCTTATCTGGAGCGTATCTTCGAGACCATGGACGAGCCCGTGACCGTTGATGATGCCCCCGATGCCGCCGTGCTGCCCGAGATCGACGGCCGTGTGGATTTCGACAACGTCACCTTCGCTTATGAAGAGGGCATCAACATTCTGGAGAACATGGATCTGCATGTAAAGGCGGGCGAGAGCATCGCTCTGGTCGGCCCCACGGGCGCGGGCAAATCCACCATCGTCAACCTGCTGTGCCGCTTCTACAACATCAATGACGGTTCCATCAGCGTGTACGACGGGGATGGGAACGCCTACGATATCTCCAAGGTAACGCTGCACAGCCTGCGCACCCAGATGGGTATCATGCTGCAGGAGAGCTTCATCTTCAGCGGCACGCTGCTGGATAACATCCGCTACGGCCGCCTGGATGCTTCCGAAGACGATGTGATCAAGGCTGCCAAGGTTGTGCGTGCGGATGACTTTATCCGTGAAATGCCCGACGGTTACAACACCACCGTCAACGAGCGGGGCAACCGTCTTTCCCAGGGACAGAAGCAGCTGGTCTCCTTCGCCCGTACGCTGCTCAGTGATCCCCGCATTCTGATCCTTGACGAAGCCACCTCCTCGATCGATACCAAGACCGAGCGGCTTCTGCAGGAGGGTCTCAACGCTCTGCTGAAGGGGCGCACTTCCTTCATTATTGCCCACCGTCTGTCCACCATCAAAACCTGCGACCGCATTCTGTACATCTCCAACAAGGGCATTGCCGAAATGGGCAGCCATGACGAGCTGATGCAGAAAAAGGGTCTCTACTACGACATGTATACCGCTCAGGCCAGAGAACAGGGTCTGGATGTGTAAACAGGAGGAAAGCACAAATGGCACAGGGTGCATGGGAAACCAAGCAGTACACCAACTACTTCAGCCGCATCGGCATTGACGAAGAAACCGCCAAAAAGCGGGTGGAAGAGAGCTTCCGTACCATTTTCTTCGATCCCGAGAACGGCTTCTATCAGGATGTGGATGCCGACAGCGGCTGCATGGTGGATACCGGCAACATCGATGCCCGCACCGAGGGCATGAGCTACGGCATGATGATGACTGTACAGATGGATCGGAAGGATCTGTTCGACAAGCTGTGGTGCTTCTCCCGGCGGTACATGTACCAGCCGGAGGGCAAGTATCAGGGCTATTTCGCCTGGTCCGTGCAACTGGACGGCACCCACAACGCCGAAGGCCCCGCCCCCGACGGCGAGGAATACTTCGCCATGGCGCTGCTGATGGCGGCTGCCCGCTGGGGCAACGGTGAGGGTATCTACAACTATGCACAGGAGGCGCGGGAGATCCTGCGCCACTGCGTGCATCAGCATGAGCTGGTCGAAGGCGGGCAGCCCATGTGGGAGGGTTCCAACCATTACATCAAGTTCGTGCCGGAAACGCCTTTTACCGATCCCAGCTACCACCTACCTCATTTCTACCAGCTCTTCGCTCTTGCGGCAGACGAGCAGGATCGCCCCTTCTGGGCAGAGGCGGCAAAGGCAAGCCGTGAATACATCATTCTCAGCGCACACCCCGAGACAGGCATGAGCCCCGAATATGCCGAGTACGACGGCACCCCCAGACTGATGTTCAGAAAGCCCTACGCCTACTATTCCGATGCCTATCGGGTCGCCATGAACATTGCGCTGGACAATATCTGGTTCGGCAAGACCCAGCAGATGAGCGATGTGGTCACCCGGCTGCAGAACTTCTTCTGCGAAAAGGAACCGGAGGGGGACTACAAGGCCTACGATCTGGACGGTACGCCCCACGACGAACCCGCCATGCATCCCGTGGCCATCACGGCGGTGCTGGGCGCAGCATCTGTCGCCAGCGAAAGTAAGTATGCCGACGAATGCCTGCGCCGCTTCTGGAATACGCCTCTGCGTACCGGCAAACGCCGCTATTATGATAACTGCCTGCACTTCTTCTGCATGCTCATGCTCAGCGGGCAGTACCGTATTTACCTCTGATTCTTTCCCCAACAACCAAACAGGAGGCACAGACCATGGAACGTCTTTTCAACGATAGCTGGCGTTTTGTGAAACTGCCCTTTGGCAGCACTCTCGACGACGCAAAAGTTGCTGACTGGAACCCTGTTGAACTTCCCCACGATTGGCTGATCGCGCAGGCTGACGACCTGTATGAGACCGGCGACGGCTGGTACCGCCGCACCTTTGCGGTGGAAAACCCCGATGACGGTTTGGTCCGCATCCTGCGCTTTGACGGTGTCTACATGGACTGCGATGTACTGGTGAACGAGCAGATCGTTGCTACCCACCGCTACGGCTATACCGCTTTCGATGTGGATCTGACCCATCATCTCCGCAGCGGTGATAACAGCATCATGGTACATATCCGTCACCGGAGCCCCAACAGCCGCTGGTATTCCGGCGCAGGCATCTACCGGGATGTAACGCTGCATACCCTGCCCGCCCGGCATATCCCCATGGACGGTACCTATGTGTACACCCAAAAGACCGACACTTGCTGGACGATGACCGTGGAGACCGAACTGACCGGCACCGAGGGCGGCGAGACCTTGTGCCACCGGCTGCTGGACAGCGACGGGGATGTTGTTGCAGAGGTCTGTGCGCCTGCTGTGGGTGATATCCTCACTCTGCAGCTGGAAGTGGCAGAACCGCTGCTGTGGAGCTGCGATGATCCCAACTGCTATACCCTTGAGACTGTGCTGGGCAGCCAATGCATCCGGCAGCGGGTGGGCTTCCGCACCGCCGAGTTGACTACCGACCGTGGGCTTTTGCTCAACGGCGTGCATGTAAAGCTGCACGGTGTGTGCCTCCACCATGATCTGGGCGCGCTGGGCGCAGCCTTCAATGAGAAAGCCGCTCGCCGCCAGCTTGCCACCATGCGCCGGATGGGCGTAAACGCCCTCCGTACCTCTCATAACCCACCTGCAAAGATCGTGATGGATCTGTGCGACGAGATGGGCATCCTTGTGCTGGATGAAGCCTTCGATATGTGGGAGCATTGCAAGACCACATACGATTACGGACGTTTCTTCGGCGAATGCTGGCAGGAGGACGTGCGAAGCTGGGTACGCCGGGATCGCAACCACCCCAGTCTGCTGATGTGGTCCATCGGCAACGAGATCGGCGATGTGAACGATCCCCGGGGCGAGGTGGTCACCCGTATGCTCTGCGACGAGGTGCGCCTCCACGACCCCAGGCGCAACGGCTTTACCACCTTCGGCTCCAACTATATGCCCTGGGAGGGTGCGCAGAAATGCGCCGAATGGATCGATGCGGTGGGCTACAACTATGCCGAGCGGTATTACGATGCCCACCACGCAGCCCACCCCGGTTGGGTCATTTACGGCAGCGAGACATCTTCGCTGGTCTTCAGCCGCGGTATTTATCACTTCCCCCAGAAGGTATCCATCCTGGCGGACGAAGATCTGCAGTGCTCGTCCCTCGGCAACAGCGCAACCAGCTGGGGCGCGAAGGATCTGCGGGTCATGTTTACCGAAGACCGGAACTGCCAGTATTCTCTGGGCCAGTTCGTGTGGACGGGCACCGACTATATCGGCGAGCCCACGCCCTACCATACCCGCAACAGTTACTTCGGCTATGTGGATACCGCCGGTTTCCCCAAGGATGCCTTCTACACCTGCAAGGCTTTCTGGAACGACGAACCCATGGTGCACATCGGCGTGTGCTGGGACTGGAATCCGGGACAGGTGGTGGACGTGCCTGTATCCTGCAACTGCGATGCGGTTGAGCTGTTCCTGAACGGGCAGTCCCTCGGCAGGGAAGCCATCGACCTGAGCGACAAGGATCGCTGTGTGCCGGTGTGGCAGGTGCCCTATCAGCCCGGTGAGCTGCTTGCCCGCGCCTATGATGCCAACGGCAGTATGGTCGCCGAGGATGTGCGCCGCTCCTTCGGGGACAGCGCAGCGATCTGCCTGAGGGCAGAGGAAAGCTTCCTGCAGGCGGACGGGCGGGATATGGCATTCGTGGAGATCTCCATGACGGATGCCGATGGCAACCCGGTGGAGAACGCCTGCGACCGTGTGTTTGTGACCGTGAAGGGCGCGGGACGCCTTGTGGGTCTGGACAACGGCGACAGTACCGATACCGACCCCTACCAAACCCAAAGCCGCCGGTTGTTCAGCGGTAAGCTGCTGGCTATGGTGACCTCCAACGGCGAAGCGGGGGAGATCCTTGTGGAGGTGTCCTCTGCCGGGAAAGAGACCGTCAGCCTTACCCTGCAGGCCGTGGCGGCAGAGATGCCCGAGGGCATCACCTGCCTGCTGGATTGCTGCAAGGACAGCAGCAAAGCCGACCTGACCGATCTGCCCGTGCGCCGCATCGAATTGATCCCCCGCAATGGCTGCACCATCGACCCGGAACACCCCGCCCTGACCTTTGATGTACGGATGTACCCCGAAAACGCTGCAAAGCAGCCCATTGCTTTCCGGCTGACCAATGCATCCGGCATCGACAGCCCCTGTGCCGTTCTTGCGGCGGATGAGAACACGGTGACCGTTACCGGCAAATACGACGGCGAGGTCTGGCTGCGTGCAAGCTGCAACAATGGCTACAGCCATCCCCGCATTCTCTCCCAGCTTCGGCTGACGGTGGAGGGCATGGGCGCATCGGTGCTGGATCCCTACGGCTTTGTGGCGGGCGGTTTGTGTGACCGAAGCCATGGCGAACTGGGGGCAGGCAACGAGCACGGCATCACCTTCTCCCGGGATGGCGTAAGCATGGCGGGCTTCAGCAATGTGGATTTCGGTCTCGCCGGTTCCGACGAGATCACTCTGCCCATCTTCGCCCTGAACGGCGACCCCTATGTGATGGAAATGTGGCTGGGCGATCCTCTTGAGGGCGGCGAAAAGCTGACCGATCTGCACTATTGCAAGCCCTGCATCTGGAACCAATACCAGCCCGAGACCTATAAGCTGCCCCGCCGCCTGACGGGCATGCAGCAGCTCTGGTTCGTGATGCGCCAGAAGGTGCATCTGGGCGGCTTCAGCTTCACCCGCCAGAGCCGTGCGTGGCAGCAGCTTTCCGCTCTGGGCGCAGACGCTCTCTACGGCGACACCTTCGTAAAGACCGAAGACGGCGTTACCGGCATCGGCAACAATGTGTCCTTCGAATACGGAGAGATGGATTTTGAGGACCATGAGAAGGCAGTGCTGGTCATCGACGGCGCAACACCTCTGCCCGAGAACCCCATCACCCTGCGTATGGTGGATGCACTGGGCAATCAGCATACCGAAATGGTCACCTATGCAGGCGGCGAGGGCTTCAGCGAGCAACGCTTCCCCGTAGCCGTGCCCAAGGGCGTGTGCAGCCTTACCTTTGTGTTTCTGCCCGGCAGCAACTTCGATTTCCGTTCCTTCCGGTTTGAAAAAGTATGATCCAAAACAGACACCCGGCGGTCGCTGCACCGCCGGGTGTTGCAGTTTGTGCTGTTTTTTGCTATGATTGATAGCACAAAATCGATTTGCACAGTGGAGGGATGCACCATGAAGGAAACCATTCGCCAAACGATCCTGTCGCTGGGGGCAGATGTGTGCGGCTTTGCCGCCGCCGATTGCTTTATCGGCGCGCCCGAGGGCTTTGCACCCTCGGATGTGTGGAAGGCTTGCAAAACGGTGATCGCTCTGGGGATTGCCCTGCCCAAGGGGCTGCTGGAAGCGCCGGGCGATCTGATCTACGGCTGGTTCAACAGCCAGTCTGCAGCCATGGCAGACAGGCTCACCCTGCAGGCTGCCAGAGCCATCGAGGCGGCGTATCCTGCCAAAGCAATGCCCATCCCCTGCGATGCACCCTATGAGGCATGGGATGCGGCTACGCAAACCGGCAAAGGCATCCTCTCCATGCGCCATGCCGCCATTGCCTGTGGGCTGGGTCAGCCGGGCAAGAGCGGGCTTTTGCTCAATCCACGGTATGGCAACCGCCTGACCATCGGCGTATTGCTGACCGATATGCCATTGCCCTCCGACGAGCCTTGCGAAAGCATCTGCATTCCCGGTTGCCATCTGTGCGTTGCTTCCTGCCCCGCCCACGCCATACAGCCGGATGGTACCGTGCGCCAGCAGCTGTGCCGCCCCAACACCTTCGGGCAGAACACGAAAGGCTTTGCCACCGTCAAGTGTAACCGCTGCCGCACCGTATGCCCCGTCAGGTACGGCAAGCAGAGTGCAGAATAACACACCCCCCTCCGGAGATCCCGTTCACGGGTCCGGAGGGGGTTCTGTATGTATGGATCAGTGATAGATCTTCCGTCCCTTGGCATCCTCCACGCCGGAAAGACGGCAGAAATAGTTGTTCACGATATCGCACCAGTTGCGGGCATTCACCAGCTGCCGCTCCATACGCTCGGCCGCCACTTCCTTGTCGGGGGTGGGCAGGGGCAGCTCGGCAAGAGTCTTCGCCATTTGCTGCACCTCTTCGTAGCCCTCGAAATGGTCGTCGTAGATCCGCTGGATCAGGGTACGGCCGTCGGAAAGGGTATCTTCATAGCGCAGATAGTGGAAGAACAGCTTCAATTCGTCCGGGCAGGTGGAAAGATCGCTGTAGTAGCTGCACCACTCTTCCGGGTACTGGGCAGCATAGCCGGTGCCCTTTTCGGTGCGGTCGATGCCAATGCCGTTGCGGTCGGCGCGGATGTAGCAGCCCCATGCGGCGTACTCGTACCCCTCGGGGTTGGGGCCGTAATGGTGGTTGGGGTTCACCATCCAGCAGATGCCAAGGGGAGCGGTGTACTTTTCATAGGTGCGACGGCTGCCCATCAGCAGCGTGACCAGCTTGTTCTCGTCGGCTTCGCCGAAACGGTAGGTGAGCCGCGCCCACAGACGTACGGCAGCTTCGGCATCGTAAGTGGGATCCCATGCAAAGAGACCGTAGCTGAACAGGTTCACAGCCGCAAAGGGATGGCCCGTGTAATTGTCGTCCCGTCCCAGATTGGTAACGGCGGCGATGGACATCACCTTTTCGGCGGGCAGCTGCTCAAACAGCTCCTTCCACATGGGCGGCATGGTGTAGATATCGATCTGCTGACCGGTGTATTCCTGAGCCAGCTGCAATTCCAGCGCCAGATTGGTCTTGGGCATGGCATAGAACAGCGGGGATACGGGTTCCCGAACCTGGAAGTCGAAGGGGCCGTGCTTGATCTGCAGGATCACATTATCTTCAAAGGTACCGTCCAGATAGGCGTAGTGCTGGTGGGCTGCCATGGGACGGTCGGTCTTGTAGTCGCGCCAATCCTGCTGGCAGTTGTACACGAAGCAGCGCCAGACCAGCATACCGCCGTGGGGCTTCAAGGCACGGGCAAGCATGTTTGCGCCGTCGGCATGGTTGCGGCCATAGGTGAAGGGGCCGGGACGGTGCTCGCTGTCGGCCTTTACAAGGAAGCCCGCCAAATCGGGAATATACTTGTAGACGATCTCGGTCTGCTTCATCCACCATTCCTGCACGGAGGCATCCAGCGGGTCGGCGGTCTCGATGCCGTGGCGCATGGGGTGGGCATAGTCGATGGAGAACATCAGCTTAACGCCGTAGGGGCGAACCAGCGCAGCCAGCTCTGCCACTTGCGCAAGCCACTCTTCCTCGATCAGCTTGTGGGCGGGATTGCGCACGTTTACGTTGTTGATGCAGAGCACATTCAGCCCGACAGAAGCCAGCATACGTGCAAGCTGACGGATGCGGGCGGGGTCGTAATCCAGTTTACCTCCTTCAAAGAACAGGCTGCGCCCGGAATAACCGCGCTCGATATCGCCGTCGGCATTGTCCCAGCAGTTGAGCATACGCAGACCGTAGAAAGGCTTCTGCAGCCCCTGGGGGCGGGCTTCGCCGCTATTGAGGCACATCAGCAGGCGATATACGCCGTAGAGTACGCCGGTCTCGCCGCCGGTAACGGTCAAAGAGCCGTCGGCAGCTTTAACGATCTGCCAGCTGTCGCCCATATTGGCATCCACCTGAAGGCTGACAGCGGGTGCATTGGCAAGTGCAGCCAGCCCGGCAGTCAACTCTGCCTGAGCGGTCCGGGCGGGGGTGACAGAGGCAAAGGGGGCATCGGATTTGAGAAAAGGAAGCCACGTAAGGTGCTTGACCGGGGTGCTCATAGTCATCGTTCCTCCTGTGAAAAACTGTGCATATTATATCATGTTCAAATACAGCGGGCAAGAAGCGCAGCCCGCCCGGGCGGTGTTTCGTGCAAGCGTATAATGCAGAATAATATGCAAAATCGGCAAAACAACAAAGTTACGAAATTTTGTTTCAAAACAAAAGGAAAAGGGGTGCGACGTGTCGAAACGAAAAGGGAAACGAAGACTTACCGTCTTCTGGAAACGGAGGATCTACCCATGGCGGTCACTGTTCATCCGGTTTTACCGGGCGTATACCACATAGCCGACAGTATGGGCGTCTGCCAGACCCTGCTGGTGGGGGAGAGGGAAGCCCTGCTGGTGGATGCAGGCTATGGCATCGAAGATATCCGGCAGGCTGTAGAGCAGATCACGTCCCTGCCGTACCGGGTCATTCTGACTCACGGACACCACGACCATGCGCTGGGGGCGCGCTATTTCGGGGAAACATGGATGTTTCCGCAGGATCTGGAGGATTTTGCCGAGTACACGGCACAGCCCACACGCACCAGGATCCTGAATTCTGCCAGGAGCAAAGGCCTTGCTGTGGATGAGAAAGCCTATCTTTCTGCCGTTATTCCCGGGCCAAAGCCGCTTTGCGAGCAGATCATCGATCTGGGCGGGCTTACGGCGCAGATCATCCATGTGCCTGCGCACACCCCCGGCTCCTGCGTGGTCTATGTAAAGGAGCGGCAGCTCCTGCTCACTGCCGATGACTGGAATCCCTGTACATGGGCGTTTTTCCCCAAGGCGCTGCCCGCGCAGGTCTTCCGCAGCAATGTGCGCAAGCTGTTCGATCTGCCCTTTACCCATGTGCTCTGCTCCCACCGGGATCAGCTTTACCCCCGGGCGGTAATGCAGGCATTCTTTGACGGCATCACAGACGAAGCCCTGCGCAATGCGCCCCGGGTCACCATCGGCGGCTGGGAAAACACCAACACCCACGAAGCCGCTCCCGCAGAGGGACAGGTTTTCGTGTTTGACTACGACAAACTACAACTGTAACAGGGGAGGATCTTACCATGGAAAAGCAAATCACCGTTACGGCGGCAAGCAAAGCAACCTTCAACAATAACGCCGCCTTCTGCGTGGGCACCGGGCGTATGGGTCTGGCCATGCAGGAGGAATACCAGAAGCAGCTTCAGCTGGCGCAGGAGCTGGCGGGCTTCCGCTACATCCGCGGTCACGGTCTGTTCTGCGAGGATATGAGCATCTATCAGCAGGTTCCCGATGGGAAGGGCGGCTGGAAGTTCGGCGGCTATAACTTCACCTATCTGGACCGGGTGGTGGACAGCTATCTGGAAAAGGGCATCCGTCCCTTTATCGAATTGGGCTTCATGCCCGGCGCCATCGCCAGCGGCACCCAGACCATCTTCTATTGGAAGGGCAACACCACCCCTCCCGCCAACGATCAGGACTGGATCGATCTGGTGCAGGCCACCCTGCGCCATCTGGTGGAACGCTACGGCTACGAAGAAGTGGTCACATGGCCCTGCGAGGTGTGGAACGAGCCCAACCTGCCCGGCTTCTGGGAGAATGCGGATAAGGACAAGTATCTGCATCTCTACGAGATCACCGCGCCTGCGGTAAAGGAAGTGCTGCCCGAAATGAAGGTGGGCGGCCCTGCTGTGTGCGGCGGCGACAGCACCCCCGGCTGGATCACCGATTTCCTTACCTTCTGCCGGGATAAGAAGCTGCCGCTGGATATGGTCACCCGCCATCTCTACATGGGTAACAGCCCCGAGCGCAAGGGACGGTACATGTACCACACCATGCGTACGGTGGACAGTATCATCGAAGAAGCGGAAGGTACCCGCGCCATTATCGACAGCTTCCCCGAGTACAAGGGTATGGAGCTGCATATTACCGAGTTCAATACCTCCTATAACCCCTTCTGTCCCATTCACGA
Organism: Clostridia bacterium; assembly: GCA_017516765.1. Taxonomy (GTDB): domain Bacteria; phylum Bacillota; class Clostridia; order Christensenellales; family Aristaeellaceae; genus Limiplasma. The sequence goes on from JAFXBE010000045.1 coordinate 59,400, forward strand.
CACCAACCTGAACGCCGTGCTCACCGCCGGTCTTCTCTCCCGTCTGGGCGATACCTGCGCCTCCTATTCCTACTGGACTTTCGGTGATGTGTTCGAAGAGGGCGGCGTACCGCCCCGTCCCTTCCACGGCGGCTTTGGCATGATCGCCAATCAGCTGATCATCAAGCCCACCATGTGGACGTTTGCGTTCTTCAATAACCTGAAGGGCGAGCCCGTTTACCGGGATGATAACATGGTCATCGTACGCCGCGCCGACGGCAGCTATCAGGGTGTGGCATGGAACATCTGCCAGGAGGTGCGCGAGGAGATCACCCTGAAGGTGCAGCTGCCCGTAGGCGGCAAGCAGGTGATGATGCAGCGCATCGTTGACGAAGAATGCTGCAACCCCCTCAAGGCATGGCACGAGATGGGCGAGCCCGCCTCTTTGACCAAGGAGCAGCTCCAGTTCCTGCGGGATGCCGGAAAGCCCCTGTGCAAGACCGCTGCCGCTGTGGGCGAAAGCGGTAAGACCGAGTTTGTGCTGGAGCTGAAGAAGAATGCGCTGGTGCAGTTTACCGTAACCAAGGCAGAAGGCGAACCCGACGAGGGCTATGATTACCGGTGGTATGTAGAACACGCCTGATCTTCGGGGCATAACAAAACCGACCGGTCAGAAGGGATTTGTCAAGGGTCAATTTGTTTCTGACTGAACGGCTACACGACAAAAGCACGGATTCCCTGTATTTCAACAGGAAATCCGTGCTTTTGATTCTTTGACAGGTTCAGGAAATGCTAAACCATTTCAGTCAGGTAATGCGAAGATTTGAAGTGGATCATACGCTTTCGGGTCTGTCAGTGCTTCCTGCAGCTTCTTCACGTGCTCCTGGAAGGCTTCACAGATGATCTGCCGATCTGCCTGCGGCATGTTGGCAACGCTGCCGTAGGGATTCCAGGTGGTGAACCAGCGGTAGTAGTGCAGCCATTCGTCGTTCTCCTGCAGCTGATTCCAGTTCTCGGCGAGGATCACTGCTTTGGCAGGGAGATCGTTGGCAGCAAAAACATCGTCTGCCTGTGCTGTGGTCAAGTTCACAATCGCGGCATAATCCCAAGGGGCGGCAGAGTTGTTACGGGTGCGCAGCAGCACGGCTACACGGACACAGGAAGGATCATTCCAGTAGGTATCGCCATTGTAGACAAAATACTTCTTGACTTCGGTATCGCTCAGACCATACAGATCGGCAATGGCTTTCACACCGATTGCTTCTGCTTCTTCAATGTAGATGGTATGCAGAGAAACAATCTTGTTGGTTTCTGCAACATTGGCAAGCAGGGATTCAAGGCTTCCGTCACGTTCCCAGCTACCGTTTTCAGCACGGGTAACCCAGTAGGAAACAACATAGCTGTTGCCGGCCTTTGTGATCATCGTATCTTCAAAGGTGGCATCGTTAACCATAGAACCAAGAGCGTTTTCCAGAACCGTGGCTTCAATGGTCGTGGTCACATGCCATGCGCCGCTCTGCACATCCTGTTTGCTGACAAGCTGCGCTTTATTGACAATAGAAGCAGGCCAGTTGAACACTTCGGTCAGATGGTCACGGAAGCTTTCTTCTGCCATTTCCTTGGTCAGCGTGATATCACCAACCACTACGGGTGCCTCGGTAGACTGTGCCGCAAAGAACTGCGGATGGTATTCGTCCCGCAGCCAGTAGCCCAGCGCATCCCAATAGTCGTACTCGGTAGCATCGGGATTCTCCGCCAAGAAACGCTCGCGGAAGATCAGAACGGGGTCAGGAGCTTCACCCATGACGGAATCCAAAGGCATAGGCCGCTGGGCATTCGCTTCCTCCTGGACAGCACCATAGCGTTCGTACACAATGCGGTCAGCAGCCGCTTCCCGATCAGCATCGGGCTTTGTTTCGTCCGAAAGAATTGCCCAGTCACTTTCATTCATGTCGAAGCCGGAGTCCCGCATGGCAAGAACGAAAGCGTGCTTTTCTTCCAATCCCCAAGCCATGAACTGACCCTGGGCGTCCATTTCAGCCACACGCCTGGTCATCATGTTCATGACGATATCGGCTGCCAGAGCAGTTACAGACAGCAGCATCGCTGCCATCATCATCACAAAGCCAACAGAGAGCTTCTTTTTCACCATAATTCCACCTTTCGTCCGGGATACATGAGATGCATTCAAGACACGCTGCGCCAGATAAGGATCATCGTTTACTTCGCACTTGGCACAATACCGATCCACAGCATTGTGAATCTGAGTGCGAATCTTATTCTCACTCATAAGCAGCCTCCTTTTCCAGCAGATAGCGCAGTTTGGTATGCGCATGCCGGAGTCGTCCCGATACGCTTGATATATTGATCCCCAGCGTATCAGCAATTTCCCTCATCGTCATATCGTGATAGTAGTACAGCAGAATGACTTCCTTTTGCTTGACCGGCAGTTTGATAATTGCCTGAGCCAGTGCATCAGCATCGCTATTCTCAAAAGGATGAACTGGAACCGGCGGTACATCATCCGGTGTCACACGCCGATCCATGAAACGGAACCAACCGGCACGGCGCATATCACGGCAAGTGTTCATGGCGATCCGCGTCAACCATGTTTTAGCGCTGCTGTCTCCACGAAATGAGGATAAGGATTTGTGTGCCTTTAGGAATGTTTCCTGAACAGCATCTTCAGCCAGTGCTTTATCGTGCAGATAGATGAAGCAGAGCCGCAGCAAAGAGCTTTGGTACTGATCGACCAGACTGATCAACAGCTCATCGTGGTTTCTGTCCGGGCCCTTGACAGTTTCCATCTGCTGCTCACCTCCTTACACTCATACTGACGATTGGGAATGGCGGAATTATGGTTTGTGAAAAAGATTGTGTTTTGATATGAAAGAAGCAAGCGGGGCGTCTGTACCCAGATGTCCCGCTTGCCGATAATACGAGATATTATTCTTCCATCATCAAATTGAAATGAATCAGTTCTTCGTCACCGACAGTGAACGCTACACTTTCGGGGAATCGGAGCAGACCCGGCATTTGAGAAAGATACCGGCATACCCACTGCCCGTTGATCTGCGTTATATAGGGGGTAGCAGCCGCCATGTAATCCATTTCACTGTACTGAACAGTCTTGCCTTGTTCATCTATCAAGGTATACGCACCATACTTTTCAGCAAGGCTACGCGCGGCCTTTTCGCTATTCTCCTGGGGAATCATCCACAGATCAATGCGCGTTTCCAGCGAAGAGAGGCGGAATTGTTCCACATGCAGCGTAGCATCAGCCAGCTCAACATCATCAGTTTCAGCAAAATCGCATGCGAAAGCCACAGATGCATCAAATTCGAAGGTGACCTTGATCTGAGCCGTTTCGTTCAGATGACTGTTATCGGGCAGATCATACAGCATGCCGGAGCCGTCAATAACGGTATAACCTTCAGCAAGCCACTGTTCGTTTACCAGGTCTGCCTCTGTAGCAAAGATGGCATTTCGGAAGCTTTTCAGCGTATGCAGACTGTCTTCTGCTTCCGAACGGGCATCGCCGGTATAGCTTTCTACATTGGCTTGCATGCTGTCCGGCAGAAGAGCCACAGCGAATTTGTTTTCAGGCTTATAAACCACAAACGTCATTTCGCATGTGACCTTACCTTTGGTGATGTCACTCACATAAACTTCACCGCCGCCCACAACAGGATTGCGTTTGACAGGAAGAACATCCAGATGCGGACTGGGAACCATCTGCGGTGCGTAGGGATCAGCAGTGCAGTACATCATTTGAACTTCTTTGCCGTCAAAGCTCATCATGGGATTGGCTGCAATTAGTACGGGCAGATCAGGCTGGTCATTTTCCATTTCATAGGAAAACGCCAGCTTTTCACCGTCAAATACCAAGCTGGTCATCCTGACGGTAATACCATCAACCGAGTTTTCGCCAATAACAGTCTGAGCCGTGGATTCAAGCTGTAAGCTTACAGGGGCATTGCCGATCAGCCAGCTCAGTACAGCAGGACGAGTCAGTGCAAAAGCGGTGGTTGCGAATACAAGCACCAAAGTCAGCACAAGAATTACAAGTTTAGAAGGGTTTCTTCCAAAAGTCTTTTTGTTCATTTTCTTTCCTTCCTTTTCATGAGCGATACGCAGAACCCGCTGCGCCATCCGGGGATCGTCCTGAATGCCGGAAAGAGAGTTGTCAATTACACGCTGGACGATCTGCTTATCTTTGAAGTCTTCCATAACCTAACCTCCTCTCCAGCACGTCATGGAGTTTCTCTCTGGCGCGCTTTAGTCGAGTTGATACAGTAGAATGAGTGACGCCCAGTGCGTGAGCAATCTCATTCACATTCATGTTTTGCCAGTAGTACAGCATGACGACCTCTTTGAGCTTGGATGGCAGCTGCATAACATCGCACATTATATCGAGATCATCATCGTCATCCGGCGGCAGAATTGCCTGCGGCAAATCTTCCGGCGTAATACGCCGATCATGGTGACGGAACCAGGCGGAACGCTGCATGTCCCGGCAAGTGTTCATAGCGATCCGGATCAACCAGGTCTTCTCGCTGCATTCCCCACGGAAAGAATCCAGCGACTGGTATGCTTTGAGGAATGTATCCTGCGTGGCATCTTTCGCCTGTTCCATATCCCGAAGGTAAATGTAACACATGCGGAGCAGCAATCCCTGATATTGGTTCACCATCTGAACCAGCACCCGGTCACGGTCGTTGCCCGGATCCTTGACAACTTCCATTCGTTGCTCACCTCCTTCGATGATGTAGACGAGATAGAAATGCCATTATGTCGATCATTCAGAGAAAATTTCAAAAGAATTGTATATCATTGGGAGGGGTGTGTCACGCAAGATGTGTGTATGCTTGCTTGTGATTGCGTCGGTCTCCGGTTTTCGTATGAGAGACGGTCAGGTGGTGGTCGTGTTGGCTGCTCCTTTCGCAATGAAAACAGCGGTTATGACGAAGTTTTTTCTTTCGTCATAACCGCTGCCATTCATCACAAACGAGCTGCAGTTACGATGTGATTTGGAAGGATAAAACCTTCCTTTACATCATTTTGGTTCTGCCGGTCGGTTTTGCTGTATCCATGGTTTTACCAGGGGTATTCCTCCCCGGAATAGGTAACGAAGATGGGGCCTTCCTTGTCGCGCCGCTTGGCTTCGAACATCAGGCGCATGGTCTGGGCATGCTCATAGGGATCGAAGGGGGCTTTGGCATTGCCGGGGTTGGTGCGCATCCAGCCCGGATGCACACAGATGATGTTCATCTTCGGCTCATCCTTGAACTTGTTGTGCAGGGTTTTGGTAGCCATGTTCAGCGCAGCCTTTGCCATGCCGTAATCGATGTAGGTGGAACGGTAGCATGCACCGATGCTGCCTGCTTCGGAGGAAATGTTCACGATCAGGGCGGCTTCGCTTCTGCGCAGCATGGGCAGGAAGGCCTTGATCACCCGCAGGGGGCCGACGGTTGCCACGTTCAGCGCGGGCATGACCGTATCCAGATCGAAATCCTCCAGCTCCTTGTTGGTATCGGGCGAGGTGGTAACGGCATTGTTGATGAGCAGATCCAGGCAGGGCGCAAGCTGCGCGGCTTCGGCTGCTGCTGCGTTTACCGATGCGGTATCGCCGATATCCATTGTCAGGATGTGCAGGGTGTCGGGGTAGGATTCCCTGAGCGCTTCAAGAGCGGGGGAGGGCTTGCGCACGCAGGCGAAGACCCGGTCGCCCGCCTCCAGATAGCGGCGCACAAAGTTGAAGCCCAGCGCCATTTCTCTGCCGGTTCCGGTAACCAGTACATTCTGTTTCATTGTTGCTCGCTCCTTTTATTCTTCTTCGTCACGGACGGATGTTTCACCTGCGCCCTCCAGAGCTTCCAGCATCTTGCCGAACTGGGTATCGAACAGTTTCTTGTACACGCCGTTCTTCTCCAGCAGCTCTTCGTGCCGCCCGCTTTCGGCGATCACGCCGTCGGACAGGGCAAGGATCCGGTCGGCTGCCATGATGGTGGAAAGCCGGTGGGCGATCACGATGCTGGTGCGCCCCTTCATGACCACTTCAAGCGCATCCTGTATTGCGCTTTCGGAGATGGAGTCCAGGGCAGAGGTAGCTTCGTCAAGGATCAGTATATCGGGATCCTTCAGAATGACCCGGGCGATAGAGATGCGCTGCTTCTCGCCGCCGGATAGCTTCAGACCCCGGTTGCCCACCGGGGTATCATACCCTTCGGGCTGGGCGGCGATAAAATCGTGGATGGAAGCCGCTTTGCAGGCGGCAATCAGTTCCTCTTCGGTGGCGTCTTCCTTGGCATAGAGCAGATTTTCCCGGATGGTGCCGTTGAACAGGTAGGTATCCTGCGATACAACGCCGATCCGGCTGCGCAGATACGTCAGGTCGTAATCCCGCACATCCACGCCGGCAATGGAGACCGAACCGTCCCACACATCGTACAGGCGGGGGATAAAGTTGATGATCGTGCTCTTGCCGCTGCCGGAAGGACCGACGATGGCGACCATCTGCCCCGGCTCCACGGTAAAGTGGATGTCATGAAGCAGCTCCTGGTCGGGCAGATAGCCGAAGCGTACATGATCGAATGCGATGCTGCCACCCTCCACTTCGGGCTTTACCGCGTTCTCCGGCGATTTGATATCGATGCTGCGGTCAAAATAATCAAAGATACGGGTAAAGAGGGCAAGGCTGCGGGTAAAATCCACCTGAATATTCAGAAGGGATTCTACCGGACGGTACAGCCGGTTCACCAACGCCACCATGGCGGTGATGGTACCCACCGTAAGCGTGGGGTCAATACCTCTGATGATCAGATAACCGCCGGCAAAGTAGATCAGCAGCGGGCCGATCTGGGTAAAGATGCCCATCATCATAAAGAACCAGCGTCCGCTCAGCTGCTCCTTCAGGGCGAGCTTTGTTACATCGCCGTTGGCTTTTTCAAACTTCCGGTACTCGGTTTCCTCACGTGTAAAGAGCTTGGTGAGCATGCTGCCGCTTACGCTCAGGGTTTCGTTGATCAGCTGGTTCAGCTCGTCGTTCTTTGCCTGGCTCTCGCTGAGCAGCTTCCACCGGGTGCGGCCTGCCGAGCGGGTGGGCAGGATCAGCAGGGGAATTACGCAGATGCCCACCAGCGCCATTTTCCAGTTCATGCCAAAAAGGGCAAACAGGGTGGTGATCACCGTTGCCACATTGCTGAGGATGCTGCTGAGCGTGCCGCTGATCACTGAGGAAACGCCGCTTACGTCGGTGTTCATCCGGGTGATGATGTCGCCCTGCCGCTCGCTGGTGAAAAACGCATGGCTCATCTGCTGCAGATGACGGTACATCTGGTTCTTCATATCAAAGATGATGTGCTGGGAGATCCATGCATTCAGATAGGTGGTCAGCAGGGATACACCCTGGCTGGCGAACATGGTGATCAGCGCCGCCAGCAGCAATTTGATCAGCAGCTTCATGTTCTCGCCCACCAGCGCCTGATCCACGATCCGACCGGTGATGATGCTGGGCAGAAGCCCCAGCACGGAGGATATGAGGATGGTGGCAAACACCATCAGAAATTTTGCCCAATAGGGGGTCAGGTAGCCTGCGATCCGTTTGATGAGCGAGCCGGTAACCTTAGGCAGATTGGCTTTTTCCTCGTCGGTCAGAAACCCTCTTGGCCCCATGGGGCCGTGCATTCGTGCCATAGACATGCATCCTTTCAACAACAATGTTAGAATGTAGTAATAATTGTATGCTATATAATCAGTATAACACCACGATCATTGTTGTTGCAACAGAAACAGCATATATAGTGCAAGACAGAAGAAAAACAAAATTCGCAAAACTGCCCTTTACAGGGGTCACACCCCCTTGAAAAACAAAAAGGAGTATGATAATATAAATCAAGGTTCTGCGGGAGCCATCCGACGGTTGTGATGTAACCGGATCGCTTGTACGGCCGCAGAAAAACAAATGACAGAAAGCTTTGTTCGGTTACGCACCGCAGGTGCGTCCTGTGCATGACAGCAAATGCGCGCATTTGCATGCTGCTACGCAGCATGCAGACATTCCTCACCGAGGCGTTTTTCGAACTGTCTGCCCAAACGTTTGTCCTGCACCGAAACAGCCTTTCCACCGTTCATACGCACCCGAGAGGGTGTTATGGAAATAAATAAGGGAGAGAAACTATCATGAAGAAGATCCTTGCATTGGTCCTGGCTCTTGCCATGATGCTGAGCGTCGTTTCTGCTTTTGCAGAAGAGTTCGACGTAGAAGCTTATGGCGTAACCTCCACCGAGCTCTACAACAAGAATCTCGGCGAGTTCTACGAAGTTTACTCTGCTGCCCGCAGCGAAGTGAACAACCTGTCCCTGCGCTTTGCCCAGATGGCTGTTGCTGAAGCCAAGCTGCTGGAGAGTGCCGTGTATGTTCCCGGCAGCTCCAACGGCGGTAACTACGCCATCGGCCGCAACGCCGCCAACACCGCCACCTCCGTTCTGTGGGGCAACGACAGCTATCGTTACCACGATATGGTTATCGTGAACGAAGATCCCGTTACCTCCGAGCAGTGGGATACCATGAAGGCCAAGTGGGCCGAGCTGGCCGGCACCGGCACCTACGAGCAGTGGGTGAAGGATTATCTGGCTGGCGAAGGCTACACCTTCAACACCGAGTATGCTCTGGGCTACAGCTCCGATCCCCAGACCTGGGACGTGCTGGCTACCTCCCGTGCCGCCGACTCCGAAGCCATCGTTAACACCTACGACGGCCTGGTAGAGTACGACATGGAGAACGTCATGCAGCCCGCTCTGGCTACCGAGTGGTCCGTCTCCGAAGACAACCTGACCTACACCTTCAAGATCCGCGAAGGCGTTGTGTGGGTTGACAGCCAGGGCCGTAAGGTAGACGATGTTACCGCCGACGACTTCGTTGCCGGTATGAACCACATGCTGGACGCTCTGGGCGGCCTGGAATACCTGGTCGGCTCTCAGGGCGGCTGCGGCATCGTGAATGCCCAGCAGTACATCGACGGCGAGATCACCGACTTCTCTCTGGTCGGCGTCAAGGCTGTTGACGAGTACACCCTGCAGTACACCCTGGAGCAGCCCGCTCCCTACTTCATGACCATGCTGGGCTACGGCGTGTTCGCTCCCATGAGCCGCGAATACTTCCAGTCCCAGGGCGGCGTGTTCGGCGCTGAGTATGCCGACGTTTCCGCTTCCGAAACCTACCTCTACGGCAAGGATCCCGATCACATTGCCTACTGCGGTCCCTATGTTGTTACCAACCTGACTCCCGAAAACACCATCGTGTTCTCCGCTAACGAGTCTTACTGGAACAAGGACAACATCAACATCAAGACCATCACCTGGAAGTTCAACGACGGCCAGGATGCTCTGAAGGCTTACAACGACATGAAGGCCGGCGTTCTCGCCTCCTCCGGTCTGAACGCTTCCGCTCTGGAAGTTGCCAAGCAGGACGGCTGGTTCGACAAGTACGTTCGCGTATCTGCCACCGACGCTACCTCCTTCGGTACCTTCATGAACATCAACCGTAACGCTTTTGCCAACGTGTCCGACGGCGCTGTGGCCTCCACTCAGACCCCTGAGCAGGCTGCCCGCACCATGGCCGCCATGCAGAACGTGCACTTCCGCCGCGCCATCGCCATGGGCTATGACCGCGCTGCCTACAACGCCCAGACTGTCGGCGAAGAGCTGAAGCTGGCCTCCGTTATCAACTCCTACACCCCCGGCAACTTCGCCCAGCTGACCGAAGACGTGACCATCGCCATCAACGGCGTGGACACCACCTTCCCTGCCGGCACCTACTACGGCGCCATCATGCAGGCTCAGATGGATGCTGACAAGTTCCCCGTAAAGGTTTGGGATCCCACTCTGGAAGGTGGCGCCGGTGCTTCCTTCGGCTTCGACGGCTGGTACAACCCCGCCAACGCCAAGGCTGAGCTGGATATCGCCATCGCCGAGCTGGCTGCCGAAGGCATCGTAATCGACGCCGAGAACCCCATCTATCTGGATCTGCCCGCCTACGTGGCCAACAGCATCTACAACAACCGTGCTCAGGTTATCGTTACCAGCATCGAAGAGTCTCTCGGCGGTCTGGTAAAGGTTAACAAGACCGAAGCCAACACCGGTACCGAATGGTACTACGCCGGCTACTACACCGACTTCGGTTATGAAGCCAACTACGACCTGTACGACGTGTCCGGCTGGGGCCCCGACTACGGCGATCCTCAGACCTATCTGGATACCTTCCTGCCCGACTACGCAGGCTACATGGTCAAGTGCACCGGTATCTTCTAATACCGCGCTTCAAGACCATTAACGGTACCTAAATCAGCGATACGGGAGTGAGGCTTTTGCCTCACCCCCGTATCGTGCTATCGAGAGATGAGAATATGACAAAATATCTGATTAAGCGCATCTTGCATGGTTTGGTCTCTGTGGTGATTGTTGTCGGCATCGTTATGCTGCTCATTTATTCTGCATTGGACCGACAGCTTATTTTTGCCATGGACCCCACCTATAAGCAGTTGGGCAATAACCAGAAGGAAGCCTATATGTACCGCAAATGGGAGGAGTACGGCTATATCGACTTTGTGCCGTATACCGAATATTTGCTCGATCTTACCAAAAAGGGCGAGATCACCGAAGAAGAACGTACTGCCGTTGCCAGTATCGGTAAAAAAGCCGAGAACGACAGCGAGCAGGTAGCTGCCTATGTGCAGAAATTTACCGATTACTACAAATCCAAGGGCTACGAGATCATCCGCAGGGATGCCAAGATGCAGAGCCCCAAAAAATATGTATCCGGCGGCCAGCAGCAGCTGTTCGCCTATAAGGACAAGCCCCTTCTGAACCGGTTGCTTACGTATTTCACCGGTATTGTTAGCGTTGACAATATTCACTATGTGCAGGAGGAGATCGAGGACCGCGGCCTTACCTTTACGCTGCACGATCCTCTCTATGGCGGCGAGAAATTCTCCCCCGCCATTATCGGCAACGGTACCCGGCACAAGTATTTAGTATATTTCGATGACAAGTTCCCCTTCATCCACCAGAACCTTGTGCAGATCAATCTGGGCAAGAGCTACTCGGTCAATCTGGGTGTTGATGTATTCGAAACCATGATGACCCCTCAGGGTTCCTATGTGCTTTCCAACATCACCTATCCCACCGGTCTGGTGGAGGACAGCGCAGACGACCTGCACTCTGCCGTGTACATTGCCGGTTCCCGTGAAGCCAATCTGGTAAACGCCGACCGCTTTACCGACGACTACACCTCCGTGCAGACGGTGAAGAACGCCAAGTCCAAAGTTGGCTTCTCCTTTGTGATCGGTATTATTTCTTCCATGATGGCCTATGCCCTCGGCGTACCGCTGGGCATTATGATGGCCCGCAAGAAGGACAAGTTCCTGGATAAGCTGGGTACGGCGTATATTATCTTCATTATCGCAGTGCCTTCTCTGGCTTACATCTTCCTGTTCAAGGCCATCGGTGGCGCTATCGGGCTGCCCACCACCTTCGATATCGACAAGAGCAGCTGGATGATGTATGTGCTGCCCATCGTGTCGCTGGCGCTTCCCTCCATCGCCAACCTGATGAAGTGGCTGCGTCGCTACATGATCGACCAGATGAACTCCGACTATGTCAAGTTCGCCCGTAGCGGCGGTCTTTCCGAGAACGAGATCTTCTCCAAGCACATCCTCAAGAATGCGATTATTCCGCTGGTTCACGGCATTCCCGGCACGATCCTGTTCTCCATCACGGGCGCCATCATCACCGAGCGCGTGTATGTTGTCCCCGGTGCCGGTAACCTGCTTACCAAGGCCATCAACATGTACGACAACAGCGTTATCGTGGGCGTTACCCTCTTCTATGCGCTGCTGTCCATCATCAGCCTCATTCTGGGCGATATCCTCATGTCGCTGGTAGACCCGAGAATCTCCTTTACATCGAAAGCGAGGTAAAACCATATGAATAATGAATTGTTTAACCTCGAAGACTTGAACATGTCTGAGGAGGAACTCTTTACCCGGGTGGACCACAACGATCTGGAATCCGAAAAGATCACTGCGCCCCGTTATTCCTATTGGCGCAGCGTTTTCCGCGTATTCTTCCGCAAGCGCAGCAACATCATCATCCTGTCCCTGTTTGCGCTGCTGCTGCTGTTTACCTATGTGTATCCCATGATCGTTCCCTACGACCAGTTCGCCTACCTGATGGATCCCGAAGCCAAGCACCTTACCCCTGCCGCTGCCATTGCCAAGTACGGCTTTAACATCGACTGGATCTTCGGTGCGGGCAAGTCCGGCGAGCCCACCTTCAGCGCAGTATGGAACGGCGCGAAGATCTCCATCACCATGGCGTTCATCTGCGCCGCCATCAACATGACCATCGGTATTGTGCTGGGCGCTGTGTGGGGCTTTTCCAAGAAAGTGGATATCGTCATGACCGAGGTGAACAACATTATCGGCAATGTGCCCTATGTGCTGCTGATCTCGGTACTGGTGCTCATCTTCTCCGCCGGCTTCTGGACACTGGTCTTTGCATTGACGGTTACCGGCTGGCTGAGCATAGCTTACTTTATTCGAACCCAGGTCATCATTATCCGCGACCGGGAATACAATCTGGCTTCCCGCTGTCTGGGTACCCCCATTCTGCGCATTGCCATGAAGAATATCCTGCCCTTTATGACCTCCGTCATCGTTACGCTGGCGGCTACGGAGATTCCCTCCTACATCAGCTACGAGGTGTTCCTTTCCTACATCGGTATGGGTATGTCCGAAATGTCGCTGGGTAAGCTGATCTTCGAAGCAGAGAACGCCATGCTGACGCCTGGCTGGCAGTTCGAGTTCTGGACTCCTGTTGCCGTTGCTTCTATCATTACGGTGGTGTTGTATGTTGTCGGTCAGAATCTGGGCGACGCATCCGACCCCAGAACCCATATGTGAGGTGCAGCAGCATGGAAGAAAGAAAAGCTCTGCTTTCAGTAAAGGATCTGGAAGTAAAATTCAACGTCCGCGGTCGTAAGCTCACGGCCATCCGCGGTATTTCTCTGGATATTCTGGAAAACGAGTCCATCGCCATCGTGGGCGAATCCGGTTCCGGCAAGTCTGTTTTTACCAAGACCTTTGCCGGTATGCTGGATTCCAACGGCTTTATCAGTCAGGGCAGCATCCTTTTCAACGATGCCGAGCTGATCGACACCGTTGCCAACATGGATGCCGCCGCATGGCGCAAGGTGGAGGCCATTACCAAGAGACTGAATGAGCACGCAAAGCTGGCAGGCGGCGCTGCCACCTATAATGAGCTGCGTGCCCTTGAGGAAGAAAAGATTGCCCGTGCATCCCTCTCTGCCGAAGAGGAGCATAAGATCGACGAAGAGATCGGTTCGCTGGTGTTCCTGCGTACCGAGGCATTTAACCAGAAGCAGACCTTTGATCCCCGCTCCGAGAAGGACAAGATCAAGGAGATCTCTCAGAAGATCGCTGCTTACGATGCCAAGATCAAGATGATGCAGCAGGACAAGGCCGCCACCATTGCCGCCCGCAAAAAGGCCATGGCGGGGGATACCCAGTATCTGCACCAGTACGAGACCAGCAAGGCGGAACTGCAACGCCGCTATGAGGAAGAGATCCGTCAGCCTGTTTCCGCTGCCATGAGCGACCGTATGGCTGTGATCGCCAAGGAAGTCTACCTCTCCGTTGCCCGCTACAGCAAGGTGAAGCGTGAAAAGTGCATCCGTCTGCTGCTGGAAGAGCTGAAGAACGCTCTCAAGCGCGGTGAAGATCTGAACGACGACGCCGTTGTCAGCGATGTGTTCGATAAGGTCACCTTCCGGGTGCAGTATCTGGACGAGACCCCCGACCGCCTCCACGGCAAATGTGTGCTGAACCTTGCCAAGGTGAAGGATAACAACGACTGGACGAAGATCCGCGGCAAGAAGATCGCCACCGTTTTCCAGGATCCCATGACCAGTCTGAACCCCATTATCACCATTGGTAAGCAGATTACTTCCATCATCATCAAGCACCAGAAGTGCACCGAGGTGGAAGCACGCACCCGCGCCCTGGAGCTGATGTACAAGGTTGGCATTCCCAATGCGGAAAAGCGTTTTGACGACTATCCCTTCCAGTATTCCGGCGGTATGCGTCAGCGTATCGTTATTGCCATTGCGCTTTCCTGCCAGCCCAAGATCCTCATCTGCGACGAACCCACCACCGCTCTGGACGTGACCATTCAGGCACAGATCCTCAATCTGCTCAAGGATCTGCAGCGTGAGTTCAACTACACCATCGTCTTTATTACCCACGACCTTGGCGTGGTCGCCAACATCGCAGACCGTGTGGCCGTGATGTATGCAGGTCAGATCGTAGAGGTCGGTAAGGTGGAAGAGGTGTTCTTCGACCCCCGCCATCCCTATACGTGGGCTCTGCTGTCCTCCCTGCCCCAGCTGGCGCAGAAGAATACCAAGCTGTACTCCATCACCGGCACGCCGCCTTCCCTGTACAACAAGATCGTGGGCGATCCCTTCGCACCCAGAAATCCCTACTGCATGAAGGTGGACACGCTGGTGGATCCCCCCATGTTCCAGGTAACCGAGACCCACTTCGCCAAGACCTGGCTGCTGGATCCCCGCGCGCCCAAGGTCGAAAAGCCTGAGATTATCCATGATATTCATCAGAAGCTGATCGACGCATTCAATATCTGACAGGAGGGATGACAAATGATGAATAACGAAACCAATACGTCTGTCGTCAATGCCGCCCATCTGCCGGAGCACGGGCCGCTGGACGAAAACGGACGGGAAATCATCCTTACCGTCAAGAATCTGGACATTACCTTCGGTAAGGGTGACAACGCTGTTAAAGCAGTCAAGAATGCCAATTTCCACATCTACAAGGGCGAGACCTTCTCGCTGGTCGGCGAGTCCGGCTCCGGTAAGACCACCATCGGTCGCGCCGTGATCCGCGTTAACCCCTGCGCTGCAGGCGAGATCCTCTACAAGGGTGTAAAGATCTCCGGCAAGATCTCCCGCACGCTGGATAAAGAAGTGATCCGAAACATCCAGATGGTGTTTCAGGATCCCGCCGCTTCCCTGAACGAGCGCGCCACCGTTGACTACATCATCTCCGAGGGTCTGTACAACTTCCATCTCTTCAAGAACGAGGCGGATCGCGTAGCCAAGGTAGAGAAGATCATCAACGAGGTAGGTCTGCTGCCCGAGCATCTGACCCGCTACCCCCACGAGTTCTCCGGCGGTCAGCGTCAGCGCATCGGTCTGGCCCGCGCAGCCGTCATGGAGCCCGAGCTGATCATCGCCGACGAGCCTATCTCTGCACTGGACGTATCCATCCGTGCTCAGGTGCTCAACCTGATGAAGAAGTTCCAGGCAGAGCGGGATGTGTCCTATCTGTTCATCGCCCACGACCTTTCCATCGTGCGCTTCATCTCCGACCGCATCGCCGTTATCTATAAGGGCGATATCGTGGAGATCGCAGAAACCGGCGAGCTGTTCGACTATCCCATGCACCCCTACACCCGTTCTTTGATCTCTGCCATTCCGATCCCGGATCCTATTCTGGAGAAGAACAAGGTGCTCTTTACCTACGACCCCTCTGTGCATGATTACAGCGAAGACAAGCCCGAGCTGACCGACATCGGTAACGGTCACTTCGTTTATGGCAACAAGAAGGAGATCGAAGAGTACAAGGCGCTGCGTGCAAAGAACGAGCCCATCAAGTCCATCACCATCCTCCAGCCCGGCGAGGAGCGCCCCGCTGCCCCGCAGGTGGAGCGCAGCTATGATGACGAGTTCATCAACGCACCGGTGCACGATACCGGCAGCAAGTGGTATGTATTCCTGTCCTTCCTGCTGCCGCTGCTGGGCTTTATCGCTGCCGCAGTATTCAAGCGCAAGAAGCATTACCGCAACTACAAGGCCTGCAAGAAGGGCGCTATCTTCGGCGTGTGCGTGCTGGGCGCAGTGCTGCTGTTGTTCGGCATCTTCCTGCTCCTTGCAGTGATCTGATTTGGAGAAAACAAAATGAAACGTCAAGCCCCTGATCGTACAGCCTATCAGCCCAAGCCGGTAGAGCAGGTTGAGGTAAACGAAGGGAAAGTCAAGGCAAGGATCATTCTTTTGATCCTTGCCGTTGTGATTGCGATCGTTGCCTTTGGCTGGGTCATCTTCAGCCGCACCCATGTGAATACCGGCTGGCGGGAAATTGAAGTGGCATCCGACGGCACCATGAACTGCAGTCAGGATTTCCAATTCAATTACTACCTCGGCGGCAGCGGCATGTCTGCGGCAGCAGAGCTGAAGGCCATCACCCTTCTGTATACGGAGGCAACCGAGAAAGCCTACAACATCTTCAATGCCCACGAGTTGAGCCCCGAACTGAACAATCTGTTTCAGCTCAATCTGAACCCGAACAAGCCTATCAAGGTGGATCCTGCGCTGTATGCTGCGCTGGAGACAGTTGACCGTCTGGACAGCCGCTATCTGTTCCTTGCGCCCATGTACAGTGAGTACCACAGTCTGTTTTTCTGTAATGACGACTGGGAGACTGCCGGTTACGATCCGGTACAAAATCCGGATATTCGGGAATATGCGGCACAGGTAGCCGCCTTTGCCGCCGATCCCGGGCAGATCAATATTCAGCTGATGGGCGATGATACCGTACAGCTGACGGTTTCGGAGAGCTACACAGCCTTTGCCAAGGAGAACGGCATCGATTGCTATGCCGATTTCTACTGGATGAAGAACGCTTTCATCATCGATTATCTGGCCAATACCATGGAGGATGCCGGTTACAACCGTGGCGTCATCTCCAGCTACGATGGCTTCTCCCGCTGTCTTGGAGAAGAAAAGCTGGCATATTCCCATCAGCTTTTCGATCTGCAGGATGGCAAAGCCTACCGGGCTGCCACCATGGATTATTCCGGCGGCACCAATCTGGTTTGCCTGCGCTCCTTCCCCCTGAACCGGCAGAAAGAGTTGTACTACTATCGGTTCAAGGATGGCAGCTTCCGCACGGCACATGTGGATATTGCCGACGGTATCAGCAAAACCGCATTGCCTACGCTGGCGGCAACTTCCGGAACCAAATCCTGTGCCGAGATCCTGCTGCGGTTGCTGCCGTTCTACGCAACTGAAACCTGGACGGGAGAAGTTCACAAAACCCTGCCTGCCGAGGGAATCTATCCTGTCAGTATCACTGACCGGGTGGTCTGCCAAAGCGGCACACAGGTTTCCCTGAGCGATCTCTACGAAGGGTATCGCATCCAGTCGGCAGAATGATCCTGCGCCCTTTCCGCTTTGCCCATGTCAGGGCGGAAAGGGCGTCTTTTTTACCCGGAGAAGGTTAGTGTCAATGGCTGCATCTGTTTGTCCTGCGGTTATGTGCCAATGCTTTACACGATATTTACATTTCATCGTGATATTGGCTTTGTACAATGCTTGCAAGAACCTGCACCGGGTTGTATAATATCGCTATATGCAGCGGAGGTGTAACCGGTATGGAAGAGATTCGTCTGGAAGACGTTGTGCAGATGCGCAAGACCCATCCCTGCGGCAGTGACCGCTGGACGGTGATCCGCATCGGCGCAGATATCAAGATCAAATGCCTCGGCTGCGGGCGCATTGTGATGCTGGATCGGGAAACCTTTGTGAAACGCCGCAAGAAGGTGCTTCAGCAGGGACCCGTTTCCGAAGAAGAAACCCTGCGGCAGATGCTGTCGCAGCAGTAAGGAGGCTGCCCTATGCAGCAAAACGAACCGCAACAGGCGGTAGAAACCATTGCTACGGAAACAGAGAAGCCCAAGAAAAAAGGTTTTTGGGCAGAGGCGCTCAGCTGGCTCAAGGAACTGGCGATCGCATTTGTGATCATTGGTCTGGTCTGTATTTTTCTGATCCAGCCCGTACGGGTGGAGGGTACCAGCATGTGCGATACCCTGCAGAACGGCGAGATCATGCTGGTTACCAAGCCGGAATATCTGTTTGGCGACCCTGCCTTCGGCGATGTGGTCATCTGCCGCTATCCCGGGCGTGGTTTGGAGATCTTCGTGAAGCGGGTGATGGGTCTGCCCGGCGATGTGATCGAGATCCGGGACAATGTGGTGTACCGCAACGGTGAAGCCGTTTCCGAACCCTATCTGACCCCCGACCGTAATGACAACGGTTTCGATATGGCGCCCTTTTCCCTTGGTGAGAAAGAGTATTTTGTGATGGGGGATCATCGGGATCGGAGCCATGACAGCCGGAACTATTATCCCGACGGCACCCCCTCTGCCATTACCCGCGATATGATCCACGGGCATGTGCGTTGGGTTGCGTTTCCCTTCAACCAGATCCGCACGGTAGAATAATTCATCATAGCAGAACCGGGAGGAACCAGACCATGCAAACACAGAAACAGGAGCAGCTGGAAGAACAGCTGGAGCAGCAGTCCCAGCAGCTGCAGGAAAAGTCAGAACAGCAGAACGAAGAAACCAAGGTCGAGGAAAAGAAACCCCTGTGGCGCGAGATCCTCAGTTGGGTAACCACGCTGGGCATGGCGGTGATCATCGCCCTTGCCATCCGTGCTTTTGTATTTGAGCCCATCCGGGTGGATGGCGAAAGCATGATGGATACCCTGCTGGACGGCGAGATTATGATCGTTACCAAGCCGGAGTATCTTTTCGGCGACCCGCAGGTTGGCGACGTGATCATCTGCCACTATCCCGGGCGCGGCAATACCAACTTTGTCAAACGTGTGATCGGTGTGCCGGGGGATACCCTCGAGATCCGGGACGATGTGGTCTACCGCAACGGCGAAGTCGTGGAGGAGCCCTACCTGACCCCCGCCCGCAACGTCAAGGGCTTCGATATGGCTCCCTTCACGGTAGGCGAGGATCAGTTCTTCGTTGCCGGAGATAACCGGGACAACAGCCACGACAGCCGCAATTACTACTATATTGGCGGCCCCGCAGCCATTGACCGCAGCATGATCGTGGGTCATGTGCGCTGGGTGGTTCTGCCTTTTGACCATATGCGCGGTGTCGAATAAAAGCACAGCAAACGCCGTATGCATCTCGCATACGGCGTTTTTGTATTCCTTTCTGTTCTTCCCGCTTTGTCACTCGATCCTTGCACCAAAGGGGCACAGCGCCAGCTTTGCGTGCTTGAAGCATTGCATTCCAAAGGGAATACCGATCACGGTGCAGCACAGCAAAAGACCGTTCACCGCTGTGCCCAGCGCAAGGGGAATGCCGCTTACCAGCAGCCAGAGAATATTCATCAGCAGCGAGGGCAGTCCGCCACCGGGGATCACCTCCAGCCCGAAGGGGCGGAAGGACAGCAACGCAAACTTGAAGCACTGACGGGCAATGGGAATGCCGACGATGGTAATGCTCCACAACAGACCGGCCACCAGCCAGCCAAGCCCCTGCCAGAACCCGGCGCAGAGAAACCAGATCACATTTCCGAGAAAACCCATTCATTATCACCTCGATGCTATGATAGCAAAAAGACAGTGCAGAATACAGTTTTCTTGCAAAACATCATCCACTTCTTATGCTGCTTTCATTTTTCTCTCCAAAAAGATGTAAAGCGAGCTTGACATACTCACGGAGCTGTGCTATACTCCATCATGTAAAGCATGCTTTCCATCTCTCGGGGAGAGAACGAAAGGAGTACCCATGAAGAACCGATTGGAAGAACTGCGGCAGCAGAAGGGCTTGAAGCAGGAGGAGCTGGCTGCGCTGATGAAGGTATCCCGCCAGACCATCAGCTCGCTGGAAAACGGCCGCTACAACCCGTCCATCCTGCTGGCCATGAAGCTGGCACGCTATTTCGGCGTTACGGTAGAAGAAATGTTTATTTACGAAGAGGAGGAGAACTGAGCCTATGGAACTCGTTGTTTTGGGGCTCTTGGGTATTGCGCTTGTGCTGATGCTGCTCAGAAGGAGCAGGAATGCAGAAAAGAAACCCATGGAGCTGGTGGGCATCATTTCATTGGCGGCTTCATTCGTATTGATTATGCTGCGCCGGTTTGGCGCATAAACTCAAGGAGGATATGAACCATGATCTGCAAGAATTCCAAGTGGAACAAATGGATGGGCTGGATGATGCTTCTGTTGGGCATTGTCAGCTTTCTCTATGGCCTCATCAGCTTTATCGTTGTAAAGCCTCAGGATAAGGCGACCAATACCCTGCTGGGTATGTTTACCGGTTTTGGCTTCGGTATTATCTGCGTAGCGATCGGCTACACCATCCGCCAGAAGCTTGTGAGCAAAGAAAAGCTTGAGCAGGAAGAGATCGACCGCTACGACGAGCGGAATATCGCCATCGCCCGGTCTGCCTGCACGGTGGGCATGGTTACGGCGATCATCATGTTTGCTGCGCTCGCCTTTGCCTTTATGGGCATGGGGCTGATGAAGCCCTCTTACATGTGTATCGGCAGTATGTATGTGGTGCTGCTGGTAACCAAGATCTCTCAGAAAAAATTCGAGAAGAAAATGTAAGGTCAAGGGTATGTATGAATTTTTGAAGGCTGCTTTTCCGTGGATCATCATCGCTCTGTTTGTAGCAGTCGCCTGTGCTTACATGGGCGGGAAAAAGAAAGAAAAGTAAACAAACGCCCTCCGCAGGTAAGAACCCTGCGGAGGGTTTTGATCCATTGCTATCGATTACTGCATCCGGGCAGCAATGGCATCCAGGAACTGCTCGCTGTTGAGCACCTTGGCTTCTCCTTCGTAAAGCAGGGCCAGATCCTTGGTCATCTCGCCGCCCTCGATGGTATCAATGGTTGCCTTTTCCAGCTTGTCGGCAAAGGCGCACAGCTCGGGCAGCTCATCCAGCTCGCCACGCTTGCGCAGAGCGCCGGTCCAGGCAAAGATGGTGGCAACGGAGTTGGTGCTGGTCTCCTCGCCCTTCAGGTGGCGGTAGTAGTGGCGGGTAACGGTGCCGTGGGCGGCCTCGTACTCAAACTGACCGTTGGGGGAGACCAGAACGCTGGTCATCATGGCAAGGCTGCCGAAGGCGGTGGCGACCATGTCGCTCATCACGTCGCCGTCGTAGTTCTTCAGCGCCCAGATAAAGCCGCCCTCGCTGCGGATCACACGGGCAACAGCATCGTCGATCAGGGTGTAGAAATAAGTGATGCCGGCCTTCTCAAAGGCTTCCTTGTACTGGTTCTCGTACAGGTCGGCAAAGATGTCCTTGAAGCGGTGGTCATACACCTTGGAGATGGTATCCTTGGTGGAGAACCACAGATCCTGCTTTACAGACAGGGCGTACCGGAAGCAGCTGTGGGCAAAGGAGGTGATGCTGGCATCGGTGTTGTGCTGTCCCTGAATGATGCCGCTGTCCTTGAACTCCAGAATGGTCTGGCGGCTCTCGTTGCCGTTGGCATCGGTAAAGCAGATCTCCGCCTTGCCTGCGCCGGGTACGGCGAACTCGGTGTTCTTGTACACATCGCCGTAGGCGTGACGGGCAATGGTAATGGGCTTCTTCCAGTTGCGCACGCAGGGGGTGATGCCCTTGACCAGCACCGGGGCGCGGAACACGGTACCGTCCAGAATGGCGCGGATGGTGCCGTTGGGGCTCTTCCACATCTGCTTCAGGTTGTATTCCTCCACGCGCTGGGCGTTGGGGGTGATGGTGGCGCACTTGACGGCAACGCCGTACTTCAGCGTGGCCTTTGCACTTTCCACGGTGATGGCATCATCGGTCTCGTCGCGCTTTTTCAGGCCAAGGTCGTAATATTCGGTCTTCAGATCCACAAAGGGCAGGATCAGCTTATCCTTGATCATCTGCCAAAGGACGCGGGTCATTTCGTCGCCGTCCATCTCTACCAGCGGGGTCGTCATCTTGATCAAAGCCATCGTTGGGACACATCCCTTCTTAAAGTTTACGCTACCCATTGTAGCCGCCAAGGCGTTGCATTTCAAGCAATATACAGGAAATAAACAGCTCTGCACAGGCGAAAAACAATTGCCTGTTTTTTTTCCTGCCGGTTCGTGGTATGATAGATATATGGTATATGGCTGCAGGGTTTTGCCTGCAGCATGAGACGGAGGGATTCTGTTTTGAAAAAGATCATCGTCATCGGCGGCGGCGTGATCGGCTGCGCCGTTGCAAGAGAATTATCCCGCTATGAAGCAGAGATCATCCTGCTGGAGGGCGGGGTGGATGTGGCAGAGGGGGCCAGCAAGGCCAACAGCGCCATCGTTCATGCGGGCTTTGATGCCAAGCCCGGCACCATGAAGGCAAAGCTCAATGTGGAAGGTGTAAAGATGTATCCCCGGCTGTGCGCCGAGGTAGGCGCACCCTACGGGCAGCCCGGCGCCATGGTGCTGGCTTTTACCCCCGAAGAACGCCCCACCATCGAAAAACTGTATGAGCAGGGCATTCAAAACGGTGTTGAGCAGCTGCGCATCATCGAACGGGACGAGATCCTCGCGCTGGAGCCCAATACCAATCCGGATGTGGAATGCGCCCTGCTGGCGCCCACCAGCGGGCTTACCTGCCCTTACGAGCTTACCTATGCCCTTGCCGACCATGCGGCGGTCAACGGCGTCAACTTTGTGATGAATGCCCGTGTGAACGGCATCCGCAAGGATGGCGAAGGCTTTGTGCTGGCAACCGAAAAAGGCGAAATGCATGCCGAACTGGTGGTCAACTGCGCCGGTATGGGTTCGGGTGAGCTGCATAATCAGCTTTCCTCCCGCAAAGTAAGGCTGATCCCCCGCAAAGGCGAGTATTACCTGCTGGACCACGAGCTGCCGCTGCTCTTTACCCGCACCATGTTCCAGTGCCCCTCCAAGATGGGCAAGGGCGTGCTGGTGTCGCCCACGCTCCACGGCAATACCATCCTTGGCCCCACGGCTGAGGATATCGACGATGCCACCGATGTTTCCACCACCCGGGAAGCACTGGCACTGGTCAACGAACGCTCCCGCATGACGTGGCCGGGTCTTACCCTGCGCAATGTGATCACCACCTTTGCGGGCATCCGCGCCCACGAGGAAAACGGCGATTTTATCATCGGGGCGGTGGAAGGCTGCCCCGGCGCATACGAGACCGTGGGCGTGGAAAGCCCCGGTCTGTCCTCTGCACCCGCCATTGCCGAAATGCTGGCAGGGCAGATCGCCGGGGAAAACGCCTTGCCCCTCAAGCCGGAATGGAAGCCTGCCCCTGTGCGCAAGAAACCCTTCTACGCCATGTCGCTGGAGGAGCGGGTGGAAGCCGTTAAAGAGGATGCCAACTACGGCGCACTTGTCTGCCGGTGCGAGCAGGTAACCGAAGCAGAGATCCGGGCTGCCATCCGCCGCCCGGTAGGCGCCACCACCATCGATGGGGTCAAACGCCGCACCCGTGCCGGTATGGGGCGGTGTCAGGGCGGCTTCTGCAGCCCCCGGGTGCTGGAGATCCTTGCCGAGGAGCTGGGTATCGACCCCACACAGGTCACCAAGGGTGGGGGAAAGAGCAACCTGCTGGTAAGCACCATTGCTCAGGCGATGGGAAAGGAGGATGCCTGATATGCTGTCCAACGAATTGAGCGAACAGGTGCAGTCTGTCGATGTGCTTGTGGTGGGCGCAGGCCCTGCCGGTATGGCAGCCGCCATCGCTGCCAGAGAAGCAGGGGTGGAAAGCCTGCTGGTACTGGAACGGGAAGCGCACATGGGCGGCATTCTGCGCCAGTGCATCCATAACGGCTTCGGTCTGCACCGCTTCAAGGAAGAACTGACCGGCCCCGAGTATGCCCAGCGGGATATCGACAGGGTAAACGAGCTGGGTATTGAGGTTCGCTGCGGAACCACGGTGCTGAGCATCGACGAGAACCGTTTTGTGACCGCCATCAGCAAGGAAAAAGGCGTGCAGCTGTTTCAGGCGGGAGCCATTGTGCTGGCCATGGGCTGCCGGGAACGTCCCCGGGGCGCCTTGGGTACCCCCGGCACCCGCTGCGCCGGTGTGTATTCTGCCGGTACGGCGCAGAAATTCGTCAA
Source organism: Clostridia bacterium (assembly GCA_017516765.1). Lineage (GTDB taxonomy): Bacteria > Bacillota > Clostridia > Christensenellales > Aristaeellaceae > Limiplasma. The sequence continues at coordinate 83,382 of JAFXBE010000045.1, forward strand.
TCTGGAAGGCTATATGCCCGGCAAGCGGGTGGTCATCCTGGGCAGCGGCGATATCGGGCTTATCATGGCGCGGCGCATGACGCTGCAGGGAGCCAAGGTGTTGGCGTGCGTGGAGATCATGCCCTATTCGGGCGGCCTGAACCGCAATATCGTGCAATGTCTGGAGGATTATGACATCCCCCTGCTGCTGAGCCATACCGTAGTGGATATTCAGGGCAAGGATCGCCTCAGCGGCGTAACGGTTGCCAAAGTGGATGAGAAGCGTAACCCCATCCCCGGCACCGAGCAGCATTTCGACTGCGATACTTTGCTCCTTTCCGTGGGTCTGATCCCCGAAAACGAGCTGACCCGGCAGGCGGGAGTCACCATGTCTGCCACCACACAGGGCGCGGTGGTGGATGACCGGCTCCAGACCAGCCGGGAGGGTATCTTTGCCTGCGGTAATGTGCTGCATGTACACGATCTGGTAGACTTCGTCAGTGCAGAGAGCTTCCGGGCGGGCAGGGCGGCAGCCGACTATGTTCAGGGTAAGAACCGCGAAGGCCGCTACGTTTCCATGCAGGACGGCAACGGCGTGCGGGGCGTAGTGCCTCAGCAGCTGCTGGTCCCTGAAGGCGAAGCCGAGCCGGTGCAGGTCATGTTCCGCCCCGCCGGTGTATACGAGAACGCCACCGTGGTCGTCCGGGATGGCGATCAGGAGATTCTGCGCCGGCGCAAGCGCATCTTCACCCCCGGTGAAATGGCAGAACTGACGCTCAAGCCCGACATGATCCGCAGCATTGAGGGCGATACCGTTACGGTCGAGATCATTGTGTAAGGAGGTATCCCGAATGGAAAGACAGATCACCTGTATCAACTGTCCTGTGGGCTGCCGCCTGCAGGTAACGCTGGAAAACGGTCAGGTAACCAGAGTGGAGGGGCAGAGCTGTAAGCGTGGCGAGACCTATGCCATGCAGGAATGCACCGCCCCCGCCCGCATGGTCACCGCTGCGGTGCCGGTGCAGGGACGCACCACCCCGGTCAGTGTCAAAACCCGCACGCCCATTCCCAAGGAGCAGATTTTCCCCTGCATGAGGCAGCTTGCCACCCTGCGGCTGACCGCTCCCGTGCGCATGGGCGATGTGGTGCTCAGCAATGTATGCGGCACCGGTGTGGATGTGATCGCCACCAAGACCGTGGAATAAAACTCCGTATAGAAACAATAGCCATCGGTCATCCTACTCCCAAAGGAGGGAGCAAGGGTGACCGATGGTGTTTTTACAGAAAGGGAATGGCTCAGAAACGGCGGAGGGGTGGTGCGTTCCCCGGCGGGGCATTGGGGAGCCCTGTGCACCCGTCCCGCAGTGAAAAAGAGCATTCATCGGAACCGGAAACTGCACGGGGGAATGCTGGCGGCTTCGCTGATGGTTTCGGCGTTGATCGCGCTGTGCTTTTCTGCCCATCCGCGTCCAAGGGTGTTCCCCCTGGCAGCGATCCCGGCAGCGGCTGCCGGTGTCAGGATCCGGCAGGTGGATGGCCTTACCTTTGATGCTCCCACAGGCGGCAGCATGCGCAGCATCACCTGCACAGAAGAAGAACTGCTTGCCGGAAAGCTGCTGCTACTGGACGGGCAGCGTCCTCTGCCGGAGCCTGCCGGTAAAGCCGCGTTGGAAAGCATCGCCACCTATGGCAAGGGAATGGTTCCGGTCAACGATCTTTCGCCGGTAAGCGGCAGGGAGACCATCAGGGCGTTGGCAAAACTCTTTGTTTTGCTCCGGGAGAACGGAGCGGGCAGTTTTGCGGTATGGCAGGGAACCCGGAGCCCGGGCAGCGGGGCAGAGGAATGGCGCAGACGGATGCAGGCAATGGTGCAGAAGACGGATGTGGATACAGCGATTGCTTTGCTTGCGCCCCAATGCGATGCTTCATCGGAGGAATGGCTTCTGCCCTACACGGTGGAGCTGCGTATGCCGTCTCCGGATCCGGAATTACCGGATCCCACGCCTCTCGCAGAAACGGAACAGGGCAGAAGATTGTTGCAGCTGGCATGGCACTGCGGCTTTGTACGCTGCGGCAGCAAAGAGGAAGACACGTTCCGTTTCCGTTATGTGGGACAGGCGCACGCCATCGCTATGACCTATCTGGATGTCAGCCTCAGCGACTATATCCGGATCCTCCACGAAAAGAGGAACATTACCGTCCGCACCCGGGAGACGACCTACCACATTCAATGCATCCCCGCCCCCGAGGGCTATGCACAGTTCCACGTGCCTGCAAATTCGGAGGTGGAAGTGAGCGCAGACAACACCGGTTGGGCGGTAGCGGCCTGTACCATCTCAAACAAGCCATAAAAGAAGCCCCGCAGACCCTTTCGGATCTGCGGGGCGATTGCTGCGGGAAAGATTATTCAGCGGCGGCCTCGGTGGTCTCCACGGTCTCGGCAGCAGCATCGGCGGGGGTGAAGGTGGGGGCGAAGCCGGCGTTCACAATCAGGTCGTAAACTTCCTGGGTGTACATTACCTGCTCCAGAGCCTTGACCCACTCGGCCTCGGCGTTCTCGGGCTTTACAACAACGATGTTCACATAAGCCTTGGCAGCTTCGCTGTCGGCGGCTTCCACGTACAGGCCGTCCACATTGGGGATCAGCTCAACGAGGGTGGCGTTGTTGCCGTTGATCACGGCGTAGGCAACATCGGCGCGGGCGCCGGGGATCAGCTCGGCATTCAGCTCCATGATCTCCAGGTTGTAGGGGTTCTCAACGATATCCATGGGAGTGCAGGTGCTCTCCAGAGTGGTGCCTTCGGGCAGCTTGATCAGACCGGCATTCTGCAGCAGCAGCAGGGCGCGGTTCTCGTTGACGGGATCGTTGGGTACGGCGATGGTGTCGCCGTTGGCGATCTCATCCAGAGAGGTCTTGGTGCCGGCATAGATGGCCATGGGCTCGAAGTGGGTGTAGATCACAGCCACCAGCTGCTCTTCTTCGGACACTTCGGCATTGTAGCCGGCAAGGTAGGGCACATGCTGGAAGAAGTTGGCCATCACGTCACCGGCAGAGGTGGCGGGGTTCTCGACCACATAGTCGGAAACCACGGTCAGCTCCAGCTCGTAGCCCAGAGCAGCCAGATCGTCCTTGATCAGCTCCATCACTTCGGCGTGGGGATTCTCAGTGGCGATCACAGAGATCTTCTCGGCTGCGAAAGCAGAGGTCAGGGACAGGGAAAGAACCAGAGCCAGTACCAGGGCAAGGATCTTCTTCATGGTTGGTGTCTCCTTTCGTTATTAGCGGTGTTTATGGTCCAGGCGGCGTGTAATGCGGCCGCCGAAGACGGTAATGATCTGTACCAGTGCCACCAGCAGAAGGCTGGCAGAGTACATAATGTCGAACTTGCGTACGTTCAGACCCTTTACGATGGCAAGGGAGCCCAAACCGCCGCCGCCCGCTGCGCTGGCCATGGCGGTGTAACCCAGAATGGTGGTAACGCAGATGGCTGCGCCGTTTACCAGAGAGGGTACCGCCTCGGGCAGAAGCACCTTGTAGATGATCTGCCAGTTGGTGGAGCCCATGGACTGGGCTGCCTCGATAATGCCGCGGTCCACCTCATCCAGCGAGCTTTCCACCATACGGGCAATGTAGGGGAATGCGCTGATGATGAGTGGGAACACGATGGATTTGGTACCGATGGCTGTGCCGATCACCGCACGGGTAACAGGGAACAGTACTGCCAGCATGATAATGAAGGGGATGGAGCGGAGGAAGTTGATCACAACCCCCAGCACGGCGTTGAAGGTGGGGCAGGGCATAATGCCGTCCTTACGGGTAACCACCAGCAAAACGCCCAGCGGCAGACCGATCACATAGGCGATCAGGCTGGACCAGAAGGTCATGTACAGGGTGTCGACGGTGCCTTCCCAAAGCATGGGCAGCAGCTTTTCCCAAGTCATTATACATGCACCTCCTCAACAGTCATACCTGCATCACGCAGGTATTCCATTACACGCTTCACATCGGTGGGATCCTCGGGGCGGGCGATCATCATCTGCCCGAAAGATTTGCCGTTCAGCTGACGCACGTCGGCAGAGAGGATGTTTACCTCCATGCCCAGATCCTTCACCAGCTTGCTGATGATGGGCTGGCCTGCGGTGCTGCCGTCAAATACGATACGGATGGCAGGCTGGGGCGGTACTTCCTCCTGGTCGGGCAGGATGCCGAACAGCCTGCGCCCGGCAGCAGATTTGGTGTGCATGAATACATCATCCACACTGCCTTCCTCTGCCAGCTTGCCGCCGTCCAGAATGGCCACCTTGTTGCAGATCTGACGGATAACTGCCATTTCGTGGGTGATCAGCACCACGGTGATGCCCATTTCCTGATTGATCTTCTGCAGCAGCGCCAGAATGCTCTGGGTGGTCATGGGGTCGAGGGCGCTGGTGGCTTCGTCGCAAAGCAGCATTTCCGGGTCGCCTGCCAGCGCACGGGCAATGGCAACGCGCTGCTTCTGTCCGCCGCTCAGCTGGGCAGGGTAAGCCTTGGCCTTTTCCTCCAGACCTACGATGCGCAGAAGCTCCATCACACGGGCATCGGCTTCCTTCTTGGGCACACCGGCGATCTCCAGCGGATAGCGTACGTTCCGGGCAACGGTCTTCTGCATCTGCAGGTTGAACTGCTGAAAGATCATTGCCATGCGGCGACGGGTCTGCAGCAGATCCTTCTTGCTCATGGCCAGCACGTTCTGCCCGTCGATCAGCACCTGCCCGTCGGTGGGGGTATCCAGCCGGTTCAGGCAGCGGATCAGGGTGCTCTTACCTGCGCCGCTCATGCCGATGATGCCGTAAATATCGCCCTTTTCGATGGTCAGGTTGATGTTCTGCAGCGCATGTACCTCGCCGCCGGGAATCTGGTATACCTTGCACAGACCCTTGATCTGGATCTGGGGGCAGGTGTTTTCCGTACTCACCGTTACCACACCTTTCTGTCGGTAAAAATGAAAAGCCCGCTTCGCGTATTTGCAAAGCGGGCTCAAATGCTTTCGTTCATCAAGCGGCGCAACACAAATAACGCGAGTCTTCACACGCGCACATCATGTACATCCGCATGGCACATCGGTTCGTCACGGAAGACTCCTCCCTTCATGGTGGGTTGCACCTTATTTGCCATGATCATATCACGGCTTGGGAGGGTTGTCAACAGGCAAATGCTCCGCCGGGGGAACCGGGATTAACCAAACGGCTGTACATACGGCATCAGCCGTGCAGGTAACGCTCCTGCTCCTCGGTAAGCGTATCGATCTCGACGCCCAGCGCAGTCAGCTTGCGCAGCGCAACATCCTGATCGATGTCCCTGGGCACGGAATACAGGTCGGGCTTCAGCTCCTTGCCGGTCTGCGCCATTCGGCAGGCGCAGAGAGCCTGTAGCGCAAAGCTCATATCCATGATCTCCACCGGGTGTCCGTCGCCTGCCGCCAGATTGACCAGACGGCCTTCTGCCAGCAGATAAACAGTCTTGCCGTTGGGCAGCCTGAAGCCCTCGATGTTGTGGCGGATCTCGCCGCTTTCCACCGCCAGCTTGCGCAGCCCGGCAACATCCACCTCCACATCGAAGTGACCGGCGTTGCACATGATGGCGCCTTCCTTCATGGTGAGCATATGCTCGGGGGTTACGATGTCCTTGCAGCCGGTAACGGTAATAAACAGGTCGCCAAGAGGGGCAGCCTTGGCCATGGGCATTACGCTGAAGCCATCCATCACGGCTTCGATGGCGCATACCGGATCCACTTCGGTAACGATCACCTTTGCGCCCAGTCCCTTGGCGCGCATGGCAACACCTTTGCCGCACCAGCCGTAGCCGCCCACCACCACGGTGCAGCCGGCGATGTTCAGGTTGGTGGTGCGCATAATGCCGTCAAACACGCTCTGACCGGTGCCGTAGCGATTGTCGAAAAGATGCTTGCAATCCGCATCGTTGATATTGAACATGGGGAAGTTGAGGGTACCTGCATTGGCCCGCTGCCGCAGACGGATCACGCCGGTGGTGGTCTCCTCGCAGCCGCCCAGCAGGTTCTCTGCCCACTCGGGGTGCTCCTCGTGCAGGATGTGCACCATATCGCCGCCGTCGTCCACGATCACGTCGGGCTTTTCGGACAGGGCGCGGCACAGATAGTCGTGGTACTCTTCCTCGCTGCAGCCGTGGGTGGCGTAAACGGTAACGCCGCTGGCGGCCAGTGCGGCAGCCACATCATCCTGGGTGGAGAGGGGGTTGGAACCGGTGGCGAACACCTGCGCGCCGCCCCGCATCAGCACCTGCGCCAGATAGGCGGTCTTTGCTTCCAGATGCACGGATACGGCGGCCTTCATGCCCTTGAAGGGCTGGGTCTTTTCAAACTCTTCGGCAATGCTGTTGAGCACAGCCATGTGGCGGCGTGCCCATTCGATCTTCTGAGCGCCCTTTGCGGCCAACGCCGCATCACGGATGATGGATGCCATGGTCTTAACCTCCAAACAGATGGCAGATGGGGTAGTAGAGGAAGGGAATGAGGATGGCAGGCAGCAGATTGGCTACCTTGATGTCCTTTTCCAGCGTCATATTGATGCCGATGCCGGTGATCAGCAGCCCGCCCACAGCACTCATTTCGGTAATCACCTCGGTACTGAGGAAGGGGGCGATCACTGTGCCCAGCAGGGCAATGCTGCCCTGATACAGCAGGATCGGTACTGCCGAGAGCATTACACCGATGCCCAGCGTACTGGCCAGCAGCAGCGAGGTAACACCGTCCAGCATGGATTTGGCGATCAGCGTGGAATGGTCGCCCCGGATGCCGCTGTCCAGCGCACCCACAACAGCCATTGCGCCCACGCAGAAGATGAGGCTGGCGGTTACAAAGCCTTTGGCGAAGGTATTGCCCTCATCGCCCTCCCGGGTCAGCTTACGCTGGGCAAACGCGCCAAGGCGGTTCATTTTATCGTCGATGTCGATCCATGCGCCCACCACGCCGCCGATCACCATGGAAATGATCACCAGCAGGGTGTTCTGGGTTTCCAGTGCGCCGGAAAGACCGATCAGGATCACACACAGCCCCACGCCCTGCATGACCGTATCGGAGATCTTTTTCTTCATCCCCTTGCGGAAGAGAAGCCCGATGGCAGAACCCAGAATAATGGCAGCACAATTGATCAGTGTACCGATCATGGTACGTTCATCTCTTTTCTGATAACGGAAATAGGAGATAAAAAGAAACGAGCGTAAGCCATGAAGACCTACGCTCGTGTTCGGGTGGCAATTACTGAGCAGCCTCCACAGGGTAGACGCTGACCTGCTTCTTGTCGCGGCCCTTGCGCTCGAAGCGAACAATGCCGTCCACCAGGGCGAACAGGGTGTCATCGCTGCCGATGCCCACGTTCAGACCGGGATGGATATGGGTGCCGCGCTGACGGACCAGAATGTTGCCGGCCAGAGAGAACTGACCATCGGCACGCTTGGGTCCAAGGCGCTTGCTTTCACTGTCGCGACCGTTACGGGTGGAGCCCACACCTTTTTTATGGGCGAAAAATTGAAGATTCAGCTTCAACATGATGATGTTCCTCCCATCAAATAATTTGCAGATTCTTGGGGTATTGCTGCGCAATGTCCCGGAAACCCTGCAATGCAGTCAGAAGAATGACCTGTGCATCGTGTGCCTGCTGGGGAGCAAGCCCTTCGGGCAGGGTGACCCGGATCTCGGCTGTACGCTCGTCCACATGGGTGATGGGGGATACCCCTGCCACGCTTTCGAGTGCATTTGCGCAAGTGGTAATCAGCACGCTGGCAGCGGCGCATACGATGTCGTGACCATAGTCGGCATAGCCTGCATGATCCTTTACCGAAATGCTGCTTACCGCGCTGTCTTCATACCTGACAGAGACGGTTGTCATCAGCCGATAGCGGTGATCTCCACCTTGGTGTAGGTCTGGCGATGACCGGCACGACGGTGATAGTTCTTCTTGCTCTTGTACTTGTAGATCATGATCTTTTCGCCCTTGACGTTGCCAAGAACCTTGCCTTCGACCTTAGCGCCTGCGAGGGTGGGAGTACCCACTTCAACGCTGTCGCCGTTGCCCAGCATCAGCACATCGAAGCTGACCTTGCTGTCGGCTTCCAGGTCGAGTTTTTCAACGTAGATGATGTCCCCTTCGGACACGCGATACTGCTTGCCACCAGTTACGATAACTGCGTACATGGCTAAGCACCTCCTGAATCTATACTCGCCAAGCATCGTGGGTGGCACATTTCTGCGCACTTCAAAACCCGGCTTGAGCGGCCACTAAGGAATAATAACACAGCCGATGTGCGCTGTCAAGCGGTTTTTCCCGTTTTTCACCATGTTTTGCGGCAGATTGATCGCCTTTTTCTCAAACCTGATCCGGCTGCTTTGTCTGCAGGGGGAAAACGTGCTATACTGTTATGCAACAAGGATGTTTGAAACGAACGAAAAACAGGAGGTGAATCACTGTGGTTCGTGAGATCGAAGCCAACGAGCTGGAGGGACTGCTTGCCCTTTATACACAGCTGCACGACAACCCATTCCCGGAGGATACGGAGAAGCTGCGCACCCTTTGGCAGCATATTTTTCAGGATCCCGACCATCACGTTATCGTTGCGGTTGAGGACGGACACATCGTTTCCTCTTGCATATGTGTAATCATTCCCAATCTGACTCATGGTCAGCGTCCCTATGCGCTGATCGAAAATGTAATCACCGATCAGGCATACCGCGGCAGGGGTCTGGCTCACGCCTGTCTGGAACAAGCCCGGGAGATCGCCCGGGCTGCCGGATGCTATAAGATCATGCTCCTGACCGGCTCCAAAGAAGAAAGCACACATCGTTTCTATCAACGGGCGGGCTATAACGCAAATGACAAAACTGCCTATATCCAATGGCTGTAACAAGGGGGATAAGAACCGTGTATACGGCAGATCTTCATATTCATTCCCGCTTTTCCCGTGCCACCAGCCGGGATCTTGAGCCCCGGCATCTGGAGCTGTGGGGCAGGCACAAAGGGATCGGACTGATCGGCACCGGCGACCTGACCCATGCCGCATGGCGGCAGGAGCTTCGGGAGATGCTGGAACCGGCTGAAGGCGGTCTGTATACCTTAAAGGAAGAATTGCGCCTGCCGTGTACAACGAAAGATACGCTGCAGCCAAGATTCGTGGTTTCGGGCGAGATCAGCACCATTTACAAAAGAGACGGCAAAACCCGGAAGGTGCATCATGTGATCCTTCTGCCGGGACTTGACGAAGCAGATGTTCTGGCACGCAGGCTGGAGGCCGTGGGCAACATTCATTCCGACGGCAGACCCATTCTGGGGCTTGACAGCCGAGACCTGCTGGAGATTGTGCTGGAAAGCTGCCCCGATGCCATCTACATTCCCGCCCATATCTGGACACCGCATTTTTCCCTGTTTGGAGCCTTCTCCGGCTTCGATACCGTGGAGGAATGCTACGGCGATCTTGCCCGGCACGTCCATGCCATGGAGACCGGGCTCAGCTCCGACCCTGCCATGAACCGCTGCCTGAGCATGCTGGACGGTTATCAGCTGGTGTCCTCCTCCGATGCCCATTCGCCCGCCAAGCTGGGGCGGGAAGCCACACTGCTGGAGGGGGAGTCCGACTACCGACTGTTGAAACGTGCCATCGAGACAGGTGAAGGGCTGGCGGGCACCATCGAGTTTTTCCCGGAAGAGGGCAAGTATCATCTGGATGGGCACCGTGCATGCCATTGCCGTCTGGAACCGGAAGAGACGGCTGCTTACGGCGGCAAATGCCCGGTCTGCGGCAAGCGGATCACCGTGGGCGTGCTCAGCAGGGTTCGTCAATTGGCGGACCGCCATGAGCCGGTTCTCCGGAAACCTTATGAAAGCCTGATCCCCCTGCCCGAGCTGCTGGGTGAGTGTCTGGGTGTGGGCGCAGCCAGCAAGAGAACCGAAAAAGTCTATATGGAAATGCTTGCCCGCCTTGGCCCGGAGCTTAGCATCCTGCGCACCGTGCCGACGGAAACCATCGAAACGGTTGCCGGGCCGGTCGTGGCAGAGGCCATCCGCCGTTTGCGGCAGGGCAAAGTGCATTGCCTTGGCGGGTACGATGGCGAATACGGCACCATCCGGGTCTATGAAGATGGCGAAGTGCAGGAGGCGGGCGGACAGACCTCCCTGCTGGATGCGCTGGGGCTGCGTACTGCGCCCAGAAGCGGAAAAAAGGCTGCGCCGCAGCTCGCGCCGTCTGCCCCCGCCGCTCCCGCAATCCTGCCGGACGAACCCGCACCCCGGCAAGCGGAGCTGAACGAACAGCAGTCTGCCGCTGTACACAGCCAAGCCCGTACCACTGCTGTGATCGCAGGCCCCGGTACCGGCAAGACCAAAACCCTGATCGCCCGTATCCTGTATCTTTTGCAGGAAAAAGGCGTTTCCCCCAAAGAGATCACCGCGGTCACCTTTACCCGTCAGGCAGCCCGGGAGCTGAAGGAACGTCTGGAAAACGCCGTTGGGAAAAAAGCCCTCAAAGGCATCACGGTGGGCACGTTCCATTCGGTTGCGTTATCCTACCTTCCCAAGAGATCCATTGCCGACAGGAGTACCCGTCTGTTGCTGATGGGGGAGACCCTGCACGCATTTGGCGAAAAAATGTCACCAGCTGCCGCTCTGGATGCATTGAGCGCACAGAAGAACGGCAGACCCACCCGACTGTCGCCGGGTATTGCCCAAAGCTACGGGCAGCGGCTGGAGGACGCAGGGCTGCGTGATCTGGACGATGTGCTGCTGGAAGCCCTGGAGACGGATACCTCCGCCATGCCCTGTTTCCGGCACCTGCTGGTGGATGAGTTTCAGGATATCAACGCTGTTCAGCACCGGCTGGTGCGCCATTGGTGCGGACAAACAGGTACGCTGTTTGTGATCGGTGATCCGGATCAGTCCATCTACGGCTTCCGCGGTGCGGATGCCGATTGCTTTGACCGATTGCTGAAGGAGCAGCCGGATGCACAGGTCATTTCTCTTCAGGAAAACTACCGCTCTGCCGAACCTGTGCTGGATTGCGCCCTTTCGCTGATCTCCTGTAACCCCGGCATACCCCGCAGCCTTTCGGCACAGCGGGGCAGTGGTGTGCCTGTGAGGTTGGCACAGGCGGGTGATACCTTTTCGGAGGGCGCGTGGATCGCTTCGGAGATCACCGCCATGGTGGGCGGTACGGATATGCTTACCGCCCACAGCGGACGATATGACCGGGAGGAACCCCGGGCGTTTTCGGAGATCGCCGTGCTGGCCCGCACCCATCGACAGCTGGAGCAGATCGAAGCCGCACTGCGCAGGCAGGATATTCCCTGCACTGTGTTTGGCGGCGGACATTTCTGGGAAGACAAATCTGTACAGGGGCTCTTGGGCTTCTTCCGCTGGCTGAGGGAACCGGAGAATCTTTCCGCACTCAGGGATGCGCTGATCGTTCTGTGGAAGATCCCCGAACCGCTGATCTCGCAGGCACAGGCTTCCGCACAGGTTTCGCTGACGGCTGCCGGTACGCCGGATGCCGCATTGCTGAGAACCACCCTTGCGCCTTTTGATGTATTGAACGCTTTCGTCGAAGCCGTCGAAACCCATGTGCCTCATGCCGCCTCCGGGCAGCCCGCAAAAATGCTGGAGCAGCTGGCATCGCAGACGGTGCGCAAGGGCAGGGCAGTGGAACAGCTGCTCAATGCAGCGGTTTTCCATAAGCGGATGGATGCCTTTCTGGATACCCTGACCACCGGCGAAGAAGCCGACCTGCGCCGCCGCAGCGGGCAGGAGAAACGTTCCGGCGCCGTATCGCTGATGACCCTGCACGCCTCCAAGGGTCTGGAATTCCCGGTGGTATTCGTTGCGGGCGTTAACGAAGGGGAACTGCCCCTTGAGCGCGATGGGGAAGAATGCAATATAGAAGAAGAAAGACGCTTGTTCTTCGTTGGTCTCACCCGTGCAAAAGAGGAGCTGGTCATTACCTGCGGCGGCGAACCTTCCGCTTTCCTCGGGCAACTGTCCCCAACGGTGGAATGTATTTCTCTGCCCCGCCGACAGCCCATCCTGCGCACAGAACAGCTGTCTTTGTTTTGAAAACGCTTACACAGTCTCAAATTCAAGTGCCAAGCCACTTTCGTTTGTTGCTAAATTTGCTTTTTGTAGGTTTGTCAAACATCTTGTACAGTGAAAGAAGCAAGGAACTCACGAGGAGAAAGCCAGTTGAGAGGACGAGACGGACGGTTGTTGGAACGACTTTGGTGGGCAGCGAGCTGCCCACCAAAGTCGGCGAGCGAAAAG
>JAFXBE010000046.1 GCA_017516765.1 Clostridia bacterium
CTGGGTATAGCCCTGCTGGCTATATCCCTGCTGTCCGTAGCTCTGCTGATTGTAGTCCTGCGAAGCATACCCGCCGGGCTGGGCGGCAGTCTGCTGGGTATAGCCCTGCTGTCCGTAGCTCTGCTGATTGTAGTCCTGCGAAGCATACCCGCCGGGCTGGGAGGCGGCGGTCTGCTGGGTATAGCCCTGCTGGCTATATCCCTGCTGTCCGTAGCTCTGCTGATTGTAGTCCTGCGAGGCATACCCGCCGGGCTGGGCGGCAGTCTGCTGGGTATATCCTTGCTGGCCATATCCCTGCTGACCGTAGCCCGGTTGGGAGTAATCCTGCAAAGTATACCCGCCGGGCTGGGCGGCGGCGGTCTGTTGCCCCGTCTTACCGGTACCAAAACCCGTCAGCGGGCGCATAGAGCCCGAAGGCCGGGAAGGCGTGGGCTGTACCTGCGAAGCCTGCGCCGTTTGAGGGGCAAAATCATTGATCAGACCCGCTTGCATGGCAGTAGCCGTCTGCTGCCAGGTTTGCCGGGGCGCAAAATCGTATCCGTAACGCTGGGACTGTACCGGCTGCGGTTTCTGCGGCTGCGACCGGGGGACGGTGCTGTCCACGGCCTCGTGGCATTGCGGGCAGTACAAATATCCGGGTTCAACGGCGTATCCGCACTTGGGACAATTCATAACAAGCCTCCTGGCACTGAATTTCAACACTTATTCTTTCCCGGCAGGATGATGCTCCATCCATAGCGCCGGGGCACGGTAGCAGCATACCGGTAGATGCTGCTGCCGGATCAACACTGTCTCTGCGGAGCGGGCATCCGCTCCCATCTTGCAAAAAGGCAATTATTCAGTTTATTTTAGTGTTTTTTCGCATTTCTGTCAATGCAGAGCCCCCCCTGCCCGTGTTTCTGTACAAAACCAGGAAAATGCTTTGATTTATACATTTTCTGCCATATACCACATACAGATGACTGCCCGAGAAAAAAAGGTTTGCCGTACATTGACACTACGCCGGTATTTCAACTATAATGAAATGGTGTATGTCCGCAGATTTGTGAGTTCTCCGCAGATTGCGGTTGATCAACATAAGCATTGCAGTTTATTGCAAAGGAGAGACCCTGTTATGAAGACCTACAAAGCCGCTGAGCTCCGCGCCATGTTCCAGCAGTTCTTCAAGGATCATGGTCACGCGGTCATCTCCAGCGCCAGCCTGATCCCCGAAAACGACCCCACCGTGCTGTTCACCACCGCCGGTATGCATCCTCTGGTACCCTACCTGATGGGTCAGAAGCATCCCGCCGGTACCCGCCTGACCGACGTGCAGAAGTGCGTCCGCACCGGCGATATCGACGACGTGGGCGACTTCAGCCACCTCACGTTCTTCGAAATGCTGGGCAACTGGTCTCTGGGCGACTATTTCAAGCAGGAAATGATCCCCTGGAGCTGGGAGTTCCTCACCAGCGAAAAATACCTTGGTCTGCCCAAGGAAAAGCTGGCTTTCTCTGTCTTCGCAGGTGATGAGGACTGCCCCCGCGACGAAGAAAGCGCCCAGCTGTGGCGCGATTGCGGCGTAGCCGACGACCATATCTTCTTCCTGCCCAAAGAAAACAACTGGTGGGGTCCCGCCGGTCTGACCGGCCCCTGCGGCCCCGATACGGAGATGTTCATCATCACCGATAAGGAGCCCTGCGGCCCCGATTGCTCCCCCGCCTGCTCCTGCGGCCGTTATCTGGAGATCTGGAACGACGTGTTCATGCAGTATAACAAGCAGGCCGACGGCACCTTTGTTCCCCTGAGCCAGAAGAACGTGGATACCGGCATGGGTCTGGAGCGCACCATCTGCGTGCTCAACGGCAAGAAGTCCGTTTACGAGACCGAGCTGTTCGAGAACATTCTGGGCAAGATCGCCGAGCTGTCCGGCAAGACCTACGGTCAGGACGAGGAGACCACCAAGGCCTTCCGCATCATCGGCGACCATATGCGTACCTCCACCTTCATCATGGGCGACGACCGCGGCGTGAGCCCCTCCAACATGGACCAGGGCTACGTTCTGCGCCGCCTCATCCGCCGCGCTGTGCGCTACGGCATGAGCATCGGTATGCCCGACGGCTTTACCGGCGAGATCGCCAAGGTGATCATCGCTCAGTACAAGGATGTATACCCCGAGCTGGAGCGCAACGAAAAATTCGTTCTGGAGCAGCTTTCTCTGGAAGAGACCCGCTTCGCCAAGACCCTGCGCCAGGGCGAGAAGGAATTCGAAAAGATCTACAACAATATCCAGAACACCCGCGCCACCCTGAATGCCGTTCTGGCTGCCGACGATAAGGTGGCTCTGGCACAGGAGTATGCCCAGACCAAGAAGCTGCGCCCCTCCCCCGATATGCTGCCCATCATCGAGGCTGCCAAGGCCGGTGACGAAGCCGCTCTCGTGGCTGCCATCAACACCCGTCTGGAAAGCCTGACCACCATGGACGGCCGCAGCGCATTCAAGCTGTACGACACCTACGGCTTCCCCATCGAGATGACCATCGAGCTGGCTACCGAAAAGGGTCTCAAGGTGGATCAGGCCGATTTCGCCGAGCGCTTCAAGCAGCACCAGGCCACCTCTCAGGCGGGCGCCGAGCAGCGCTTCAAGGGCGGTCTTGCCGACCACAGCGCCCAGACCGCCCGTCTGCATACCGCCACCCACCTGATGCACACCGCCCTGCGCAAGGTTCTGGGCGACGAAGTGGCTCAGAAGGGCTCCAACATCACTGCCGAGCGTCTCCGCTTCGACTTCTCCTTCGGCCGCAAGATGACCAAGGAAGAGATCGCCGAGGTAGAGCGTCTGGTCAACGAAGCCATCGCTGCCAAGGCGCCCATCACCTGCCGCGAGATGACCGTGCCCGAAGCCAAGGCCGAAGGCGCCATCGGTCTGTTCGAGAGCAAGTACGGCGAGCTGGTCAAGGTCTACACCATGGGCGAGTTCTCCAAGGAGATCTGCGGCGGCCCCCATGCCGAGAATACCGGCGACCTGAAGAGCTTCAAGATCCAGAAGGAAGAAAGTTCCTCCGCCGGCGTGCGCCGCATCAAGGCTGTTATCGGCACCACTGCCGACGAATAAGAACGGGTATGGCGGGGCGCTGCCCTTTGGAAACCCGGCAAGGGCCATGAAGGCCCCTGCACCCCGCATATTGCGCCCGTGATACGGGCGCAACGAGGGAAATCAAATAGTGACCCGTTGCAGCCTTGCCCCGGCATTACGTTGATGCTACCCCGGCAAACGCTGCACCCGAAAAATCCCTCCCTGAAACCTCTGCGCCACCGCATGTTTTGCTACAGACGGATCCATATACTCACCATCCGTCTATACAGGCATCGGTGGCTTTTTGCATCCCTTTTTTCCGCTGGGCGGTCCTCTCAACGCCGCATGAAACAAAGGGCGCTGCATCCTATCAAAGACGGAGGTGAAAACGAACCATGGAACAAATTCAAAAACACCCTCACTGGCAGGAGGAAGAAAAGCATCTGGCAGACACCCTTCAGGTGGTGGCAGAGGAAAAGCAGAAGCTGGAGGATAAGCTGGGCATCGTCGACGGCAACGACCGGCTGATCCACGTGCTGGACGATGGCTCCAGCGATGCGGTTGTGCAGCAGTTTCTGGTCAAAAACCAGTTGCGCTCCCTGCACCAGCTGCGGCTCAGCCAGCGGCAGCCCTACTTTGCCCGGCTGGACTTTACCCCCGACCCGGGGCGCAAGAACGACTGGCTGAAAGTAGGCGAGCTGAGCAAGGTCTATGTGGGACGCTGGGGCGTGATCCAGACCCCGGAATACAAGGTCTGGGTAGCGGACTGGCGCAGCCCGGTAGCCAACCTGTACTATTCCGGGCAGGTGGGCAGAGTCAGCTATGAATGCCCGGACGGCAGCGTATACGGCGAACTGAGCCTGAAGCGCATGCTCACCGTAGAGGACGGCATCCTGACCGGTCTGCAGGATACCGGTCTGGCAGGGCAGGAAAAATTCCTGACCGATGCCCTCAGCCAGCTGACCTCCTCCCGCCTGCGGGAAGTGGTCACCACCATACAGGCGGAGCAGAACGCCGTCATCCGCGCCGAGCCCATGCAGCCCCTGTGCGTGCAGGGCGTGGCGGGCAGCGGCAAGACCACCATCGCCCTGCATCGGATCGCTTGGATCCTGTACCGGCTGCAAAAGACCCTGCAGCCCCAGCAGCTGCTGATCATCGCACCCAACCCGCTGTTTCTCAGCTACATCAGCAAAGTATTGCCCGATCTGGGTGTGGATGATGTGCGGCAGGTGACCTTTGAGGGGCTGTGCAAACAGCTGCTGGGCAAGCATATGCCCCGTTTGCAGGATGTTCCCCAACTGCGCCTGCGCCTTGGCATGACCAAGCCCCAGCGGGATCAGTTGGACGATACCCTGCTGCGCAAGGGGTCTCTTGCGCTGTACGACCGGCTGCAGGATTTCCTTGCCTATTGGGAGGAAGCCTGTCTGCCCACAGAGGACATCCGGCTGGGCAATACCGTACTGATGACCGCCGCCGAAGTGCGCCGCTACTGCATGACCGATTTCCGGCATTTCCCGCTGGCTGCCCGCATCGGCGAGCTGATCAAGGTGATCCGCAACCGGGTAAAGACGGTGGTGGAGAAGCTGCATGCCGCCATTACCGAGGCTGCGGAAAAGAAGCTGGATCAGCTTCTGCACGCCATGCCGGACAGCCCGGAGCGCAGACAGAAGGCTACCCTGCTGCTGAACAGCAGGGATCAGCGAATCGACGAGCTGGAGCAGCTGGGCAAAACCTTCCCCAAACAGGTGGAAAAGCTGTTCGGCACCATGGAGCTTTTGGAGGTGTACCGCCTGTTCTGGCAGCGGCTTGCACAAAGCGATGCCGCCTGTGCCTCAGCCGCAGAGACCACCCTCCCGCTGCTGGAGAAGAAGCGTGCCGCCCGGGAGGATCTGCCCGCCCTGCTGGTGCTGGCCCGGGGGCTGTACGGGCTGAACACCCCGGATGTACGCCATGTGGTCATCGACGAAGCGCAGGACGTGCCGCCTCTGCAGGTAAAGATCCTGCGGGAAATCTTCGGGCACGATGCCTTTACGCTGGTGGGCGACCTGTGCCAGGGCATCTGCGGGGACGGCGGCATCCGGCAATGGAGCGATCTGTCTGCGGGCATCTTCAAAAAGCCTGTGGAGACTGTTGCCCTCAGCACCGCTTACCGCAGCACGGCAGAGATCACCGATGCCGCGCTTTCGGTGATCGCCCGTCACCCGGTGGACGGGGTGGGACACACCCAACCCGTGCTGCGCCACGGGGACAAGCCCCTGCTGGTGCGCTGCCAAAACCAAAAAAGCCGTACAAAGGCTGTACTGGATATCCTGCGCGGCTGGCAAAACGAGGGCTATCGTGGCATCGGCGTTGCCGCCAAAGATCCCAAAGCCGCCAAAGCGCTGCACAAGGCACTGCTGGATGCCGGGCTGACCGATGCCCGGCTGGTCACCGAAGGCGACCCTTCCTTCGAGGGCGGTATTCAGGTGATGGATGCCGGCGTGGTGAAGGGGTTGGAGTTCGACTGCATGCTCATCGCCGATGCGGATGCAGAAACCTATCCCGACCAGCGTTTCTATGCCAAGCTGTTCTATGTGCTGTGCACCCGTCCCCTGCACCGGCTTGCCCTGTGCTGCACCGGTGAGCCGACTGCCCATCTGGCGAATGCGGATCTGGCTGTCCGGGAAGCATAAGCCTGCTGCCAAACCGTTCTTCGTCCTGCTGAAAGGAGCAATTTCCATGAACACCTTTTCCCTGATCTATGAACAGATCGCCCGCATTCCCTTCGGGCGGGTCTGCACCTACGGGCAGATCGCAAAACTGGTGGGCAACCCCCGGCTGTCCCGGGTGGTGGGCTACGCCCTGAAGGCCGCCCCGGAATCCCTGCCCTGCCAGCGGGTGGTGACCAAGGACGGTGTTCTCAGCGATGCCTTTACCCCCATGGGCAAAGAGACCCACCGCCTGCTTTTGGAGATGGAAGGGGTCACCTTTACCCCGGACGGACGGGTGGAGATGGAAAAGTATTTCTGGGCAGGGGAATAAAAACACATAGCAAAAAAGCCGTTCACGCCGACTGAAAGGGTCATGGGTGAACGGCCTTTTCCGTTCTGAGGTGTTGCAGCGGCTGCTACTACATTTTCCGGAACAGCAGATGCTGAAAAAACGCGATATCCGCAAAGGATGGATCCTCCTCCACGGCGCACTCCAGCCGGAACATGCGCTCTTCCCATTGGGGATCGCTCTTGAAGGCATTGGGCTGGATGCCGTAAAAGGTACGGATGCCGCAGAGCCTTTCCGGAACAAACCGGTCTGCCAGAATATGCTGCAGCGCTTCCACCTCATATTCGTTGATCGCACCAAAATGCTGCGACAGGGGCACGCCTCCGCCCAGCAGATGCAAGGCTTCGTCGATATTGTTGTCAAACACTGCCTTATGCATGATCTTGCCCTTTTTGCCGTGCTTGATGACCGACAGGATGCCGCCGGGCTTCAGCAGCCGGAAGAATTCATCCAGCAGGACAGAACGATCCTCGATATACTCCAGCACATTATGGCAAAGGATCACGTCGAAGCTGCCGTCCGGCATAGGCTGCAGCTGCTCCATGCCGCCCTGCAGCTGCCGGTAGGAATGCTGATGCAGTCTGTGCGCCAGCATTTCCGCATCCGGCTCCACGGCGGTTACAGCATTGTTCTGAGCCAGATGGTCAGCGGTAATGCCGAGACCGCTGCCAAAATCCAAAATCCGTTTCCCGCTGAAGGGAAGCCTGTGCCAAACCAGCCGGTAAAACAGCCGTCCCCAGGGCTGGTTGATATAGTCCAGATATGCTCCGATATCCATCTTTGCCTCCTGAGGCATGCCATGCTTATTTCAGCATCTCCACCCACTGCCCGTCGGGCTTGCGCAGGTAGTACTGCTCGCTGAGATCCTCCTCCAGAAATACCCGGAGCATGTTTGCCATGCTGTCGGCAAGGGGCAGGGTATGCAGCTCTGCCAGCTCCACCCAGCTTACCTCCCCTTCGCCGGAGGAAGCCAGCGTCCCCGTGAACCGGTCTGCCCGGTAAAGCAGCACCATGTAGCGGGAGCCGTCGTCCTCCGGCCAGTCCTTGATGCCGCAGAGCTTCGGGGCCTGTATGGTCAGCCCGGTCTCCTCCCGCACTTCCCGGATGACCGCATCGGTGAAGGATTCCCCTTTCTCCACATGCCCGCCGGGAAAGGTATAGCCCGACCAGTCGGGATCCACACGGTTCTGCACCAGCACCCGGGTACCGTCCACCACCATGCACATATTGGTCAGGGTAACGGTCTCGCTTCTTGCCATCACTTTTCTCCTTGCCGATGCCGACCTGCCAGCAGACCGCTTGCAAAGGCAAACATCAGATTGTAGCCACCGCAGTCCCCGTCCACATCCAGCATTTCGCCCGCTGCATACAGTCCGGGGATCAGCCTGCTTTCCATGGTGGCAGGGTCAAATTCGCTGCACAGAATGCCGCCTGCGGTCACCTGCGCCTGATCAAAATCCCGGGTACCGGTAACGGGCAAGGTCAGATCGACGATGGTCTGCCCAAGCCGCCGCAGCCTGTCGGGGCTTGCCGTTTCCTCTGCCCGCAGACCGGCTGCCCGCAGCAGCGCAGCCTGCACCGCCGGGTGTGCGCAGCCCACCAGCAGCTCGCCAAGAGGCGGAAGCTCCATGCCGCCAACCCTTGCCACGCGGGAATCCAGCCAGCCGGTAATCTGGGTCTCGCCGCTGCCGGTGAGAGAACGGCTCAGATCCATATGCAAGGTGCAGCCCGGCTCCCAGAAGCGGGCCAGCTGCATGGCAGCAATGCCGCTGATGCCGTCATCGGCAAAGAGCACCTCACCGGTGCTGGTATGCAGGGTACGCCCATCCGCTGCCACCAGCTGCAGGGTACCGCGCAGCCGCTTGCCGGAAAGCCCCTTCAGCACCTTGGCATCCGACAGCAAGGCGCACAGGGCGGGCTTGACCGGGCGCAGGGTATGCCCCAGCCCGGTGAGCAGACTGTAGGCGCTGCCATCGGTGCCGTGGGCGGGAGCAGCTGCGCCGCCTGCCGCCACGATGACCCTGTCGGCATGCAGCACCCGGGTGCTTTGGCTTATTACCTCGCCCTTCTTTACCTTGCCGCTGGCCTTGATCTGATCGGGGGCGTATTCTGTAACCGTTACCGTTACCGAAAAGCCCTTCTCCTGTGGGACGATCTGCTCTGCACAGGCGCAGGAAAGGATCTCCACCCCCAGCTGCGCCATCCGGTGCAAAAGCCCGTCCACCGCCACAGAAGCAAGATTGGCTGCGGGGTAGACCCGCCCTTCCTCTTCTTCGGCAAGGGTGATGCCGCAGCTTTCCAGAAAATAGGCAACGCTCGCCGGCGTTACCTTCTCCAGCACCTGACAGGCAAAGCCAGTATCGCCGTAATAGCGCTGATCGCTGTTATTCATCAGATTGCCCCGCCCGTTTCCGGTAACGCCCAGCTTCTTGAGGGGCTTGCGATTGCGGTCGAGCACCGTTACCCGGTCGCCCCGCTCCGCTGCCGCAATGGCTGCCGCCGCACCTGCCGCGCCGCAGCCGATGATCAAGGTATCCATACCGTTGCCTCCTTACAGGCTGGTAAGCTCGTTGATGAGCCGCTGCTCGTTGTACAGTGCCTCCAGCATGTGGGTGTTCTTCATCAGGCATTCGCCGCACAGACGCACCGCCTCGATAAACTCGCTGCTCATGGCCCGCATGCCGCCCTGCTCCAGAATGGGGCAGCAGCACCAGCCCCGGGGATCGATCTCCGGCTTTGCATAAGGCTCGCCATCCTCCCCCACCATTACACGGATGCGCAGAGGAAACAGGCGGCACGCCAGCGGACGGTGCTCCCGAGGGCAGACCCCCTCGCACACCAGCCGTTTGCCGCCCTTGAAGAGGGTATCATCGTCGGCAAGATGAAAGGGGAAGCCTTCGATGGGCTTTTCGTAAAAGCATTCTTCAAAAGGGAACAGCAGCATGCCGTTCTCGCCGCTGTCGTCACTCTGGCAGCAGGCGGCATCGCACAGCCTGCCGCAGTTTTTCTTCAGGGGCGTTACATCCCGCAGGATGGCACGGGCCTCCTCCAAGGTGCGCAGCGCGCCGGGCTTGGCCAGAAGATTCATCACAACCGCCATTCGTACATTCCTCCAAGGCTTGTTTTCTGTTATCTTATCAAAGGTTGAAGCGGTTTGCAATACACCCCGAAAACCCATTGACTTTCCCCGCTAAAACCCATATAATGCCTGCAATGCATTCAGGAAAGGAGCTGCGCCATGCCTGTATACGAGCTGACCGTGCCGCCGGAGCTGGAGGGCGCGGCCATCCGCAAAGCCGCTACCGGGCTGATGGGACTCAGTTCCCGCCAGTTCAAACGCTGCAAGTTTCAGGGCGAAATGCGGCTGAACGGAGAACCCGTGCATGCGGATGCCCGGCTCCGTGCAGGGCAGAAGCTATGGCTCTACGCCCCCGAGCGGGATGTGCCCCAGCCCGAAGCCAGCGATATCCCCCTTACTGTGCATTACGAAGACGAGCACCTGCTGATCGTGGATAAACCCGCTCCCCTGCCCTCCGCCTCCTCCCAGAAGCAGAGCGGCGCAACGCTGGAAAACGTGGTCTACGCCTATCTGGGCTGCCCGGAGGGCTTTGTGTACCGCCCGGTGAACCGTCTGGACAAGGGCACCAGCGGGCTGATGGTGGTTGCCAAGGAAGCCCACGCCCAGCACCTGTTGCAGCAGCTGCTGCACACCGACCGGTTCCTGCGTACCTATCTGGCGGTGGCGGAAGGAACGCTGCCCGAGCCGGAAGGCTGCATCGACCTGCCCATCGCCAAGGAGGATGCCGCCAGCATACGCCGCATGGTGCACCCGCAGGGCAAGGAGGCCCGCACCTTCTACCGGGTGGAAAGCATCGAAAACGGGCGTTCTCTCGTCCGTCTGCGGCTGGATACCGGGCGCACCCACCAGATCCGGGTGCATTTATCCCACTTGGGCTGCCCCATCTGCGGCGATTTTCTCTACGGTACCGAACTGGATGCCCTGCCGGGACGGTTTGCCCTGCATTCCACCCGGCTGCGGCTGTGGCACCCCCTGAAAAACTGCTGGCTGGAGGCAGAAAGCCCCCTGCCGGATGCGCTTGGCAATCTGCTCCGCACTACGGCGGACTGCCCCTGATCCAACAGCCACTTCCCAACGAAAGCCCCACCCAAAATACCAACGAGGTGACCCATTATGACACAGAACGCTCCCCGCAAGCTGCTCAGCCACCGGCATACCATCTATGCCAGCTACATCGCCTATATCGTGCAGGCCATTGGCAACAACTTTGCTCCCCTGCTGTTTCTGACCTTCTCCGGCGCATACGATCTCTCGCTGGATCGTATCACCCTGCTGGTGACCATCAACTTCCTTGTGCAGCTGGGCGTTGATCTGGTCTGCGCCAAGGTGATCGACAAGATCGGCTACCGGGTATCCATGACCATTGCCCATGCCTGTGCCGCGCTGGGGCTCGTCTCCATGGCGGTGCTGCCCAATGTGCTGCCCGACCCCTATGTGGGGCTGCTTTGCGCCGTGGTGATGTACGCCATCGGCGGCGGTATTCTGGAGGTATGCGTAAGCCCCATCGTAGAGGCTTCACCCTCCGACAACAAGGAAGCCGCCATGAGCCTGCTGCACTCCTTCTACTGCTGGGGGCATGTGGGTGTGGTGCTCATCTCCACCGCCTTTTTCCACTTTATCGGCGTGGACAAGTGGCCCATCCTTTCCTGCATCTGGGCATTGGTGCCTTTCCTCAACATCTTCTATTTCCGCCGGGTGCCCATCGAATCCGTTACCGGCGGGCATGAACCCCTTGCCCTTGGCAAACTGCTGAAGCAGAAGGTGTTCTGGCTGCTGATTGTGCTCATGGTCTGCGCGGGCGCCTCCGAGCAGGGCATGAGCCAGTGGGCCTCCGCCTTTGCGGAAAAAGGTCTGGGCGTTTCCAAGACCGTGGGCGATCTGATGGGCCCCTGCCTGTTTGCGGTATTTATGGGCTCTGCCCGCGCCATCTATGGCAACTTCAGCGAGAAGTTCCCGCTGCGCATCACCATGGCCTGCAGTGCGGTGCTGTGCATCGGCTGCTACCTGCTGGCTGCATTGGCAGACCTGCCGGTGCTGGGTCTGGTGGGCTGCGCCGTGTGCGGCTTCTCGGTGGGCATTTTCTGGCCGGGCACCTTCAGCGTGGCAGCGATCAAGCTGCCCATGGGCGGTACCGCCATGTATGCCCTGCTGGCACTGGCGGGCGATCTGGGCTGCTCCTCCGGCCCCACCACGGTGGGCATGGTCGCCAATGCCGCCGGCGGTGACCTGAAAGCCGGTCTGCTGGCTGCGCTGGTTTTCCCCATTGTGATGCTGATCGGGCTGGCGCTGCTGAAAGACGGCAAAAAAGCTGAATAAGCCCCTGCACTTCGCAGACGGCTCTCTGCATACCGGGCAGAGCGGGAGATGCTCCGCCCGTTTTTTCATTCCCGCAGCAAAGAAAAATCGGCATTTTCCCTCCCGGCTATTGATGAAACCCATTCCCATAGCGTATAATAGAAAGAAGGCCGCCCATTCCGGTCGGCTTTGCTTTGCCCGTCTGCGGGCGACCCTTGAATAAGGAGTGCAAATCATGATGAATACGCCTCATATCCGGGATTATGTGGGCAAGCATGTGCACATGATCGGCATCGGCGGCAGCAGCATGAGCGGTCTGGCCCAGCTTCTGCTGCAAAAAGGCTATGTGCTCACCGGCTCGGATAATCTGGAGACATATGCCACCAAAAAGCTGCGGGACGAATTCGGCGTGCCGGTGACCATCGGTCACAAGCCCGAAAACGTACACGGAGCCGATCTGGTCGTCTACACCGTGGCCATCCTGCCGGATAACCCGGAACGTGTGGAGCTTGCCCGGCTGGGCATTCCCTGCATCGAGCGCGCCACCCTGCTGGGGCAGCTGATGGAGGGCTACCCCAACGCTATCGGCGTTTGCGGCGCCCACGGCAAGACCTCCACCACCGCCATGCTCTCCCAGGCGCTGATGGCTGCGGATCTGGATCCCAGCATCCACATCGGCGGCACGCTGGACTTTATCGGCGGCAGCACCCGTGTGGGCAACAGCGGTACCTTCCTTGCGGAGGCCTGCGAATTCAACGCCAGCTTCCTTCACATGCGCCCCACCGTGGCAGTGGTTCTGAACATTGATGCGGATCATCTGGATTTCTACCGGGATATCGACCATATCCAGGAGACCTTCGGGCAGTTCCTTGCCCTTTTGCCGGAAGGCGGCATCGCCATCGGCAACGGCGAGGATGAGCGCATTATGCAGCTGTTTCAAAACCTTACCTGCCGCAGGTACACCTTCGGCTTTGCAGAAAGCTGCGACTACCACCCCGCAAACCTTACCTACAACGAGCTGGGCATGGGCAGCTTCGACTTCTGCCTTGGCGGCGAGGTTCTGGGGCATGTTGCGCTGAAGGTACCCGGCGAATTCAACGTAGCCAACGCCCTTGCCGCTCTCGCCTGCGCCCATACGCAGGGCGCGGATATGCACAAGGCCTGCGCCGCCATCAGCGACTTTGCAGGCGCACACCGCCGCTTCGAGCTTACCTCGGTGATCGACGGCGTAAAGCTGTACCACGACTACGGCCACAACCCGACAGAGATGAAAAACGCCCTGTCGGTGGCCCACAAGCAGCCCCACAACCGCCTCTGGGCAGTGATGCAGCCTCACACCTACAGCCGGGTAAAACGTCTGTTTGACGATTACCTTACATGCACCGCCATTGCCGACATCACCCTTGTAACGGACATCTACGCCGCCCGTGAAAAGGATCCCGGCGATATCAAGGCCGAAATGGTGGTGGAGGGCATGCGCAAGAACGGCATCAACGCCATCCACACCCCCAGCTTCAAAGATACCGAAGCCTACCTGCGCGCCCACTGGCAACCCGGCGATCTGGTGCTGACCATGGGCTGCGGCAACATCAACCAGCTCAATGATCAGATCTGGGAAAACGAGCAGAAGAAGGGGTAACGCGAAAGGGCTCCGCCCTTTGGAAACCCGGCAGGGGAACTGAGTTCCCCCGCACCACTTCAGATCACGCCGCTATGCGGCGTGATAGCGTCAAACATACAGAACACTGATAACCCACGCTGACCATTCCTCACAGAAATAGCCAACCCACTGCAACCACCCCTGCGCCCATGTAATGGGCACAGTACCGGGATTCCAAAGGGATGCATCCCTTTGGCGGGGTGCAGGGGCAGAGCCCTGCCCACACTACACAACGAAAAGGAGAACTTCCATGCTTCAGCTTAACGACATCAGCCTCCAGTTTGCCGGCGACCTGCTCTACAAGCACGTTGACCTGCTGTTCCAGCCCGACCACTGCTACGGCATCATCGGCGCCAACGGTGCGGGTAAATCCACCCTGCTGCGCATCATCTCCGGTGAGCTGCAGCCCACCACCGGCACCGTTTCCATGCGCAAGGAAGACCGCATGAGCGTGCTGGAGCAGAACCACTTCAAGTATGACGAGTTCTCCGTGATGGATACAGTCATCATGGGCAACAAGCGGCTGTACGAGATCATGAAGGAAAAGGATGCCCTCTATGCCAAGCCCGACTTCAGCGACGAGGACGGCGAGCGCGCCGCCGAGCTGGAAGGCGAGTTTGCCGAGCTGAACGGCTGGGACGCCGAGACTGAGGCCGCCCAGCTGCTCAACGGCATCGGCATCCCCACCGAGCTGCACTATGCCCAGATGGAGAGCCTGGACGGCCGCCAGAAGGTGAAGGTGCTGCTGGCACAGGCCCTGTTCGGACAGCCCAACATCATCCTGCTGGACGAGCCCACCAACGGTCTGGATGTGGAAAGCACCGAGTGGCTGGAAAACTTCCTTGTAGACTGCAACGCCATCGTGATCGTTGTCAGCCACGACCGCCACTTCCTGAACGCCGTGTGCACCAACATCGTGGACGTTGACCACGAGACCTGCAAGATGTATTCCGGCAACTACGACTTCTGGTACGAATCCTCCACCCTGATGCAGCAGCTGATCCGCAACCAGAACAAGAAGCGCGAAGAAAAGATCCGCGATCTGCAGGAATTCATTCGTCGTTTCGCCGCCAACAAGTCCAAGAGCCGTCAGGCCACCAGCCGTAAGAAGGTGCTGGATAGCCTGCAGATCGAGCAGATGCCCGCTTCCAGCCGTAAGTACCCCTTCGTCGGCTTCGAGCCCGAGCGCGAAGCCGGTAAGGACATCCTTACCGTGGAAGGCATCTCCAAGACCATTGATGGCGTAAAGGTGCTGGACAACGTCACCTTTACCGTAAAGAAGGGCGACAAGATCGCTTTTGTCGGCGACAACGAAGCCGGCGCAACCGCCCTTTTCCGCATTCTTGTGGGCGAAATGAACCCCGACGAGGGCAGCTTCAAGTGGGGCGTTACCATCACCCAGAGCTATTTTCCCAAGGATAACACCCGCTTCTTTGAAGAGTTCGACGGCAATCTGGTGGACTGGATGCGCCAGTTCGCCCCCGACCCCACCGAGACCTATATCCGCGGCTTCCTGGGTCGCATGCTCTTCAGCGGCGATGAAGTGTACAAGCCCGCCAAGGTGCTCTCCGGCGGCGAGAAGGTGCGCTGCATGCTCAGCCGTCTGATGATGTCCAAGGCCAACGCCCTGCTGCTGGATCAGCCCACGGACCATCTGGATCTGGAAAGCATCACCGCCCTGTCCAACGGTCTGCAGGCCTATCCCGGCAACCTGTTCTTCGCCAGCCACGACCACCAGTTTATCGATGAGATCGCCAACCGCATCATCGAGTTCCCCATCGGTCACGAGGGCTGCCTGGACTACGAGGGCAAGTTCGACGACTATCTGGATTGGAAGCGCAGCCGCGTATGAGTCAGCTGAAGCCCGGCGTATACCGCCATTTCAAAGGAAATCTGTACCGGCTTATCACCGTTGCCCGCCATTCGGAAACGCTGGAGGAAATGGTGGTCTACCAAGCCCTGTACGGCGAGGGCGGCTGGTGGGTACGCCCCGCCGCCATGTGGGATGAGCATGTGGAGAAGGAAGGCTATTCCGGCCCCCGCTTCACTTTTGTGGAAGAATAAGAAAAACGGCATCGGAGCAATGTTCTGCTCCGATGCCGTTTGTTGTTTACTGCTCCGCTTCGGCAACAGCTTCCTCTGCCGCCTCCAGCGCATCATACAGGTCTGCGGTCTTCTCCTGCTCGGCTGCATATTCCTCGGTCAGCTGCCGCATCAGGTTCTGGTCCTCGTAGGTGGCAGGATCCGCCAGCTTGGCTTCCAGCTCAGCGATCCGCTGCTCGTTCTGCTCGATGGCTTCCTCTGCTTTCTTTACCTGCGCCTTCAATTCCCGGAGCATGGCGTTATACTTGCGGTCCTTCTTCTTTTCCTTCGCCTGCTCAGTCTTTGTATGTTCCTGCGCACCGGATACCACCGGCGGCAGGGGACGATTACGCTTTTCCATGTAATCGTCGAAATTGCCCAAATATTCACGGATGCCGTCCTGCTCCATCACCATGACCCGGTCGGCAAAGCGGTTGATGAAATAACGGTCGTGGCTGATGGCAAGGATGGTGCCGGGGAAATCCCGGAGGGCATCCTCCAGCACCTCGCGGCTGTCCATATCCAGATGGTTGGTGGGCTCGTCCAGCAGCAGCAGGTTATCCTTCTTGAGCATCAGCTTGGTCAGGGCCACTCTGCCCCGCTCGCCGCCGGACAGCTTGCCGATCTGCTCGTACACCTCATCGCCGGTGAACAGGAACAGCCCCAGCGCACCACGTACCTTGGACTGATCCATGGTGGGGAAATCGTTCCAGACTTCGTCCAGAATCGTGTTACCCGGGTTGAGGGACTGCTGATGCTGATCGTAGTAGCCCACATCGATATTGGTTCCGTAGCGCACCACGCCCGTATCGGGGGTAAGCTGATTCATCAGGATCTTGAACAGGGTACTCTTACCCACACCGTTGGGGCCAATCAACGCAACACGGTCGCCGGTGCGCAGCTTGAAGGAGACATTTTCGAACACAGGCTCCCCATCAAAACGCTTGGAGAGACGATCCGCCTCCAGGGCATCCTCGCCGCTTCTGCGCCGCACATCAAAGCTGAAGCGAACATGCTGCTCCTCAATGGGCTTATCCAGCCGTTCAATGCGGTCCAGACGCTTCTGGCGGCTCTCGGCTGCCTTGATGCTTTTTTCCCGGTTAAAGCTGCGGTAACGCTCAATAATGGCCATCTCCCGCTGGATCTCTTTCTGCTGGAGCTGGTACGCCTTCATGCGGGTCTCAAAATCGGCGGTGCGCTTTTGCATATACTGGGTGTAGTTGCCGGTAAACTTGATCATCTTACCGCCCAGCAACTCGCCCATGGTGTTGCATACATGATCCAGGAAATAACGGTCGTGGCTGATGAGCAGCAGAGAGCCTTTGAATGCCGTCAGGTATTCCTGCAGCCACTCGATGGCCTCCAGATCCAGATGGTTGGTGGGTTCGTCCATCAGCAACAGATCGGGTTTCTGCAAAAGCAGCTTGGCAAGGGACAGACGGGTGCGTTCGCCGCCGCTGAGGGTGCCCACCGTGCGCTGGTACATATCCGGGGTAAGCCCCAGACCGTTCAGTACCCGGAGCATCTCCCCTTCATAGGCATAGCCTTCCTGCTCGTTGAACCGCTCCAGCAGCTTCTGGTGCTCCACCGACAGCTTCACAGCCCGGTCGGGGTCTGTCTCCCGTGCCATTTCCTCTTCCATCTGAGAGAGCTTCTGCTCCATGGCAATGATGGGCTCAAAAACGCGCAAAAGCGCGCCCCAGACCGTATCGGTCAGGGCGATATCATCCACCTGCGCCAGATAGCCGATGCGCAGATCCTTGCTTTTATGCACCATGCCCCCATCGGCTTCCATTTCGCCGGTAAGGATGCGCATCAGGGTGGACTTACCGCAGCCGTTTACGCCCACCAGACCCATCTTTTCGCCTGTCTGCAGGCTGAAAGTGACGCCCCTGAGCACCTTGTGGATGCCGAAGCTCTTCTCCACATCCTGCACTGAGATCAGTATCATCGTTCTTTACGCTCCTGTATTCTCTGCCTGCCGGAGCAATTCCCCGGCAGCCTCCAAAAGTTCCTGTTCCGTCATACGGCAATACGCCAGCGTTTCCCGGGGAGCCTGTGCCGCCGCAAGCAGTAACCGCCGCCCTTCTTCTGCTGTCGCCATTGCCTGCGCAGGGTCGGCGATACGCTCCAGCCCTTGGAACAACGCATCCTCCATCTCGTCAAAGCAACCTGCTTCGCTGAAAAAACGGGCGCATTGCAAAAGATCGTCCGTGGTAAGCAGCGGAAGAACCGCCGCTTTGCATTCCTTTAACCGGGATGCCCGAAGCTCGCACAATATGCTCTCTTCGGTAAGAGAAGCAAGCAGGCGCAGGCTTTTGAGCAAAATTCTGTCCCGCTCGTCCCATTGAATGTTCGGCTCCCTGCCCCGCAGGTACAAAATCTCGCTAGCATAGAGCAAAGGCTCCGGGGCAAGCATTTCCATCAGGCTGGCTTCGCTCAGCTCTTCCAGCGCGCGCAGGGGCATACCGCAGTTCAGGCGGCTCTCCTTGTCCAGCAGGTGCAGATATTCCAGCTGCTCCATCAGCTCGGCTACCCGGCGGGCAAGATCGCCCATCATCTCGATCATTCTGAGAATATAATCCCGTTGGAACATGGGCGCACCTCCCCTGCTTTGCAAAGTATAACATACTTTGCAAAGCATATCAAATGCATATGAAAAAGCCGTTCCGCAAGCGGAACGGCTTTTTGCATGAAGCGCTTAGAACTTCAGGGGATTCACCTTTACGGCGGGGCCCATGGTGGAGCTCAGGTACACGCTCTTCACGTAGGTACCCTTGGCAGCAGCGGGCTTGGCCTTGATGATGGCATCCATCAGAGTGTTCAGGTTCTCCACCAGCTTCTCGGTGCCGAAGGAAGCCTTGCCCATGGGGCAGTGGATGATAGCGCTCTTGTCTACACGATACTCGACCTTACCGGCCTTGATATCGGAGATAGCCTTGGCAACGTCCATGGTAACGGTGCCGCTCTTGGGGTTGGGCATCAGGCCCTTGGGGCCCAGGATACGACCGATGCGGCCGACCACACCCATCATGTCGGGGGTGGCGATCATGACGTCGAAGCCAAACCAGTTTTCGGTCTGGATCTTCTGGATCATTTCCTCAGCGCCAACAAAGTCGGCACCGGCAGCTTCGGCTTCCTTCTGCTTGTCGCCCTTGGTCACGACCAGCACGCGAACGGTGCGGCCGGTGCCGTGAGGCAGAACCACGGCGCCGCGGACCTGCTGGTCAGCATGGCGGGGGTCAACGCCCAGACGAACGGAGATTTCAACAGTCTCATCAAACTTGGCCTTGCTGGTCTTGCAAACCAGGTCGCAAGCATCAGCGGGATCATAAGCCATCATGGAATCGATCAGCTTTGCGCTGTCGACATACTTCTTTCCGTGTTTCATGTTACGTCCTTCCTGTGGTACTAGCGGCACAATGTCCTCCCACACTCAATCATCGTTATTCCTCGACGGTGATACCCATGGAACGGGCAGTACCGGCAACCATGCTCATGATGGACTCGATGTCCGTGGCATTGGTGTCGGGCTTCTTGATCTCAGCAATCTTGCGAACCTGATCCTTGGTCAGCATACCAACCTTGTCGCGGTTGGGGCGGCCGGAAGCGGTGGTCAGGTTCAGTTCCTTCTTGATGAGAACAGGAACGGGAGGAGTCTTGGTGATGAAGGTGAAGGTGTTATCGGTGTACACAGTGATAACAACGGGAATGATCATACCCGCGTCCTTCTGAGTACGCTCGTTGAACTCCTTACAGAAACCGGGGATGTTCACGCCGTGCTGACCCAGCGCAGGACCGATGGGGGGCGCGGGAGTAGCCTTGGCGGCGGGAACCTGAAGCTTAATCATGGATTTAACCTTTTTAGCCATTGGTATAAACCTCCTTGATTGTGGTCATGGCGGAATGCTCTTGCATTCCTCCCACTGCATCCCGCAAGGGGATGCTGCCGTAAAGCGGATGATCAGATCTTTTCGACGTCGACCAGATCCACCTCGACGGGAGTTTCGCGGCCGAGGAACATTTTGATCTTTACCGTCAGCTTCTGACGGACGGTATCCACATCTTCCACGGTGCCGGTGAAGTTTTCAAAGGCGCCGTTGAGGATGCGTACTTCCTCGCCGATTGCGATGCCGAATTCCACACTGTTTTCCTGCGTGGAGAGCATCATTTCCACCTCTTCGGGCGTAAGCGGTACAGGCTTGGAGTCGGGACCCACAAACCCGGTTACGCCGCGGGTGTTGCGTACCAGATACCAGCTTTCGCTGGTCTCGATCATGTGCACAAGCACATAGCCCGGGTACACCTTGCGCTGAGTCTTGACGCGCTTGTTGTTCTTGATCTCGACCACATCCTCAACGGGGACGCGCACTTCGAAGATCAAGTCCTGCATGCCATTGTTCTCAACGGACTTTTCAATGTTATCCTTCACCTTGTTCTCGTAACCGGAATAGGTGTGGACAACATACCAGCAAGGCTCTCGGAGAGTCTGCTTTTCAGCTTGGTTCTCAGCCATGGTGTTCTCCTTACAGCTTCATGATCAGATTGACCAACTGGGTAGCGCCAAAGTCGATCAAACCGATAACGACGATCATGAACACCATGAACAGAAGAACGATAGCCGTGTAGTGCAGCAGCTTTTCCTTGGAAGGCCAGGTAACCTTCTTCAGCTCGTGCCACATGTTCTTGAACGCATTACCGATCTTCTTGAAGAAATTCACAAAACCGGTCGCAAACTTCTTGAAGAAATTGGGCTTGGTGTTCTTTTCGACCTTCTTTTCAGTCATGGTTTACACATCCTTCCGAAATCCGGTAAGGGTGGGGCGGCCTGTGCCGCCCGCCGCTTACTTGGTCTCGCGGTGAGCCGTATGCTTCTTGCAGAAACGGCAGTACTTGTTCAGCTCGATACGATCGGGGGTGTTCTTCTTGTTCTTCATGGAATTGTAGTTACGCTGCTTGCACTCGGTGCAGGCCAGCATCACTTTGTTACGGGCAACGCTTGCCACGTTCGCCACCTCCTACTTAAGTGTGGGCAAACCCTGCCGCCCGCCCATGAATGACAGGCGGCAGGTAGATTGTTCATAAACCATATTCACGCTTCATGCGTCCACTGCGGTGGTCACCCGAAACGCGAATCGGGTGCAGGGGCTTATCCCTGCTTATTCGATCACGGAAGAAACAACGCCGGAACCAACGGTACGGCCGCCTTCACGGATAGCGAAGCGCAGACCCTGCTCGATGGCGATGGGGGTGATCAGGGTGATCTCCATGTCGATGTTGTCGCCGGGCATAACCATCTC
>JAFXBE010000047.1 GCA_017516765.1 Clostridia bacterium
AACAACACGGCGGCGAAGAAAGGCAAGAAAAACCGGACAACCGTATGGGGCAAACTGTTGGTTTGTTCCTGCGGACACAACTTCAACATGCGCTTCTGGAACAAGAAGGACCGGCAGGTGCAGCATTCCTTCCAGTGCTATGGCAGCCTCCGCAGCGGTTCCTACCAGACCCGACTCAACAAGGGGCTTTCGGTGGAGGGCATCTGCCGCACGCCCATGATCCCGGAATGGCGGCTGCAGATGATGGCCAACCTGATCTTCCGCAACTACCTGAACAACAAGGCAAAGGTGCTGGCGCTGGCCAACTCCATGCTGGAAGCCCACATTGACGATCCGGAAGAGGAAGACAACACCCAGGAACTGATGGAAGCAAAGCAGCAGGAACTGGCACATCTGGAAAAGAAGCTGGACGGGTACATCGAGATGCGCTCCGAAGGGGAGATGAGCAAGGAGATGTTCACCCGGAAAGCCTCCGAAGTGGATGCCAAGATCAAGCAGCTTCAGGATGAACTTTCCAAGCTGGAGCATCGGGCAAAGCCCAAGCCGGTGACCAACTACCGGGAGAAGCTGACCGTGCTGCAATACGCCCTTGAGCAGTACACTCACGTGGACGAAGGGAAGGATGTTCCCGAAAGCGTCATCGAAGCCTTTGTGGAGAGAATCGTGGCTTCCCCCGACGGCTTTGAGTGGTTCCTGCGGTTCGAGGGTGAACCGGACAAGCCCCTCTTCTGCCAGATCGAGGGCAAGAGAAAGAAGTCTGCAAAGGTTATGATTGCTGGGGAAATTTCCCCAAGCGAGGATTGTAGCGGCGCAGGCTGCTATCGCCAACAAGTAATTGCATAACAACTGCGGTTAACCGCTGATATGCCCCGCCCCCAACCGGACAAGCTTCCGGTCGGGGGCGGTTTTCATATTTGGTTTTCTGCCCCGCCAGCACTTGTCATATGACAAGTGCTGGCGGTTCTGCATTGAGGGACAGTAAGCACTTTGTCTGCACCACACCGGAACCGTCACAGCAGGCCATCACACATTTATTTAGGTTTGGATGGCTGATGATCACATTTTTATATCCAAGCATCGTTTCGAATCCTGCCTGCATCTCCCAATCCCGGATTACCAATTGTCAAAACCACCAAAAAGCTGCTGCACCCGCAGGATGCAGCAGCCGAATGGAATGAACCTTTATCCGGTTATTCTTTGGAATGATAGATCCGCTTTGCCAGACAGACCACACTCAATGCAAGCCCCACAAGGCTTACCAGCAAGAACATCAACCCGATGCCCATGCCCTGCCCATACCCAAACAAAGGCAGCAGTACAGCATGCAACGACCCGCCCGCGGCAACAGCCGGTTCAAACACACGGTCTGCCAGCCAACCGCCCAGAAACAGCCCCAGGGGAATGGTGCAGTTCTGTAGGGTATCCCGGGTGGAATAGACACGCCCCAGCAGATGCTCCGGCACCTGTGTGCGCATCAGGGTATTCCAGTGCACGTTCATCACAGCGGCGCAGCCGTACTGCAGGAAGGCAAACAGGCACCAGCCCACCGCCCCACGGCACAGCGACAGCCCGATCCCGTTCAGAAAGATAAGGCAGCACATGCCCACTACCATCCTGCCGTTATCCTTGACCGGCTTCAGGGCAGCCACCAGCGTACCGCCGGTCATCACGCCAAGAGAAACGCACATCTGTACCGCACCCAGCACAGGCTGCCGGTTTCCAGACCGTCCAAGGATAAACGCTGCCATCTGTCCATCCGGGCCCAGCTTGGCCAGCAGATTCACAGCGGCAATAAACAGGATCAGCCGCAATAGATGCCGCTGATTCCGCAGATAGCGAAGCCCTGTAAGGCAGTTTTGCAGAAGGGATTCCTTTTCCTCCTGCGGGGGCTGCTCCGGTTTGGGAATGGGCAAAAACAGCAGTGTTGCAAAGGCGACGGCAAAGGTGCAAAGGTCTATGCACAAAACCGCATTCAGCCCGCCCCAAGCCATCACCGCTGCGCCCAATGCAGGTGCCAGAATGGCTTCCACTGCACCGGAAACCGCCTGCAAGCCGCCTGCTCTGGCATACTTGTCCTTGGGGATCAACAGGCTGGTGGCTACATAGGCGGCAGGTACCTGAAAAGCGTTCATCAGACTGAGGGCGAAGGTGATCACACACAGCCGGAGGATGGTTAGGGAGCCAAAGGAATGCAGCAGCAAAATACCTGCCGTACCGCAGGCTGCAAACAAATCTGCCGCAAGCATGATGCGCTTTTTGTTCCACCTGTCCGCCACCACACCCGCCAGAAAGCGGAACAGAATGGTGGGCATAAAGGAACAGAGGGTCAAAAGCGATACGCTGGAAGCGGTACCGTTCTGCCCGTAGATCCAAACGACCAAGGCATAGTTGGTCATGGCGGTGCCCATGGCAGAGATGCTCTGGGATGCCCACAGCAGCAGGAATCTGCTCAGGGAGGATGTATTGTTTTTTGTATTCTTCATGGCTTATGCTCCTTACTTATTGAATATAGCAAGCAGCACAAAGCCCGGTTCGGACGGTAGCTCACCGTTGGCGGTGATACCGCTCCGCACAGATACCGTCCGGATCAGACCCTGTGCGGAGCCATGTCTTGGGCAGCCAATGCCCTGTTGAAAGAACCAAGACTCACGGAAAAATCACCTCTTTAGGGCGATGATAGCATATATCGCCAGAGCGGTCAACAGCGCAAAAGACCTGCTGGCTGCCATGGGCAGCCAGCAGGTCTTTCTCTTTACAATCGTGCCACAAAGGCTTTGGAGTAGCCTTCAAAGGGCTGTTCCACCCTCAGGCTTCCCCCGTGCAGCTGCATCACACGTCTGGCGATGGCCATTTTCATCCTTTCGGCTGTTTTGCTTACGGGCTGAGTATAGCAAAGCATGCTTACAGCAGCGAAAGGGTTTTCTTACAACAGTCTTACAGTTCCGGCAGGCGGCACCTTCTTCTGTTCGCATGATAACACAGCGAAAGAATGCATGCAATGGCTCTTTGCACACAACAAAACCGGCAGGACGACCGCCTGCCGGTTTTGTCCGGTCACCTCCCGCGGGTGATCGGTCTTACATATTTCCAATATCTTGTGCAATCGTGATAGAAATAAAACACCCGGCCCTGTGCCGTATCCAGCGTGCAGCCCGCTGCGTCGTAATCAAAGGCTTTCATGGCAGCTTCGATCTTGCCCTCCACGGCTGCGTTCTCGGTTTCAAAATCAAAGGGGCCGTGCTCAAAAACGATGTATTCCCCCTCCGGTACATCCATCAGCTGCATCTGGGGCGGGATGGCGCCGCTGTAGTCCGCAGGCAGGCGTACGCCGTAAGCCTCTGCCAGCGGGATGCCCCAGCTGCACAGCCGCCCTTCAGGTTCGTTGATATACGCCATCAGCTGCCCGCTGCCGCTGTCGGCTTCCTCGCCGCCCAGATCGTCCAGCTTGCCGGGGATGCTTTCCAGCAGCCCGCAGATCGTTTCGCAATCCTGCCCGGGGATCCGGCTCTGCTTCTGCCAGAAATCCCAGTAACCGATGCTTTCATAGTTGCGGATGTGCAGGAATTTGTGTGCGGGAATGGTAACAAAATAGGTCTTTACTTCGTTTGCGGTACCGGTCATACCAAAACCTCCCTGATCCATCAGATAGCAGTCGAAGGGCTTGAGGATGGTGCGCAGCGCCAGCGGCACCGGATCTCTGCGGTACTCGCTGGGAGAGATGCCGTACGCCTCCCGGAAAGCCCGGGAAAAGGCTTCGTGGGAAGAAAAGCCGTGATCCAGTGCGATCTCCAGCAAACCGTCCCGGGTATCCCGTACACGTTTGAGGGCAAAAGCCAGCCTGCGGTAACGCACATAGTCCCGGAAAGCCATGCCGGAGAGTTCTTTGAACCGGCGCGAAAAATGGAATTCCGAATAGCCGTACCGGTGGGCAAGCTCCTTCAGCGACAGGCTCTCGTCGCTGTGGGTCTTAAGTATGGCATCGATCTCTGCCACCAGCTGCTGGATGTTCCTGAGCCATTCGTTCATCGTGTTCTTCCCTTCCTGTCTGCTTCGGGATCAAGTATAACGTTTTTACGGGGAAAAAGCTTGACCCGGTTTGCGCTTTTCTTCGCTGTAGATGAATCAATCGTACCATACCCACCCCGAAATAACAACCATCCTCCGTTTACAGCCCGTTCTTTCCTGTGCTACAATACAGACAACGTTTGAGATTCGTTCTTTATCCTGCCGCAGAAGAGGTGTTGTTCGTGCTTTCGCTGGTCAAACGCTTTCATCCCATCACCGGCGAACCCTTCCGCAGGGACGAAACCTATTGGGAGCTGCCTCCCTGCGCCGCACTGAAGCCTTACATACGCTGCTTCTGGGGCACGCTGCACCCGATTACCGACAATCCCGCTCCCGGAACAGAAACCCGGCAGGGGCTGGTGATCCCGGATACCTGTATGGACATCATCTTCGATATCGACTATACCAACAACACCTATGTCTCGGCCTTCTGCACGCTGGACGAGCATTCCTACCGCACAGGCGGTGCAGAGGGCAGCCCATGCCTCACCGCCACCTTCGCCATCCGGTTTTATGCATGGACTGCTTCCCTCTTTGCCGATTGGGACTTCCGCGGCAGCAAAAACGGCTGCTTCGATCCCCGGGAGATGTTCCGAGGGCTGGTCGCCGCCCTTGAACCCCGACTTTTTGCCGAACCCAGCCTTGCCGGAAAGACCGCAGTTGCCGAAGCCGTGCTTCTTGGGCAATTGGACGGCATCCGACCCGACGGAGATCTGCTCAATGCCGTGCATTGTCTTTTGCAAAGCGAAGGTCGGGCACGGATCGGCGAGGTGACGGAATACGCTGCCATATCCCCAAGGCGTATGGAGCGGCTGTTCCAGCAGCACATGGGCATCTCGCCCAAAAGCTTCGCATCGCTGGTGCGGTACCAGCTGCTGTGG
Organism: Clostridia bacterium; assembly: GCA_017516765.1. GTDB lineage: Bacteria > Bacillota > Clostridia > Christensenellales > Aristaeellaceae > Limiplasma. The sequence goes on from JAFXBE010000047.1 coordinate 4,947, forward strand.
CAGGAGATCGCATCGGTGCCCCGGTTTTCGGTGCTGGATGCGGTGGATCGTTTCGGCTATACCGATCAGGCACATCTGCTGAACGATTTTCGGCGCAGGCACCTGATGACCCCCGCCGAAGCCCTGCGGTTTGCGGGCATCGGGCCGGGCGGCGGTCTGCCCGAGTGAAGCTTGTCGTTTTTTTACAAGACAGGTTCGCAAAGCGTTGCTAAACTGATACGGCATACCAACCAAAGGAGGTTTCGAAGCCATGAATACCTATGAAAAAGCCCGTCAATATGTCTACCGCCATGCCCGCCCTGTGGATCTGGCACGCTGGCAGTATCATTTTGAAGGGGGCAGCCGGGAAAACGTGCTGCATGCCCTCAGCTTCTACCAGAACGAAGACGGCGGTTTCGGGCACGGTCTGGAGGCAGATAATCTGAACCCTGCTTCCTCCCCCATCACCACGCTGACGGCTGCCGATATTCTGGAGGAGATCGGCATGGACGATGCCGCCCACCCCATCATTCAGGGCATGCTGCGCTATCTGAACAGCGGCGACAGCTTCGACCGGGAACATAACCAGTGGCTGAACACCATTCCCACCAACAACGATTATCCCCATGCCTGCTGGTGGGGCTACGACGGCAAGGACGATTTCCGCTACAACCCCACCGCCGGGCTGGCCGCCTTTATTCTGCGGTATGCCGATCCCGCCTCTGCCCTGTGGGCCAAGGGGCTTGAGATCGCAAAAGAAGCAGTCAACTGGTTCCTTGCCGGGAACGGCAACGGCGAGCGGCATGTGGTGGGCTGCTTCCTGCCCCTGTACGATGCCCTGAAGCAGCATGCACCCGATGCGACCGATCTTTCTGCCTTTGCTGCTGCCCTGCGGGAGCAGGTGTATGCCTCCATTACCCAGGAGACCGAGAAATGGGCTGTGGAGTATGTGACCAAGCCTTCCGCCTTCCGCATCACCCCGGAAAGTGCGTTCTACGCCGACAATGCCGATGCAGCCCGGTACGAATGCCGCTTTATCCGGGAGATGCAGTCAGAGGACGGCTCCTGGCCCATCACCTGGCAGTGGTGGAACGATTACAAGGAGTACACCCTCTGCGCCGCATGGTGGCGGGCTGTGTTCTGCATCGAAAACATGCTGTATCTGCGGGCATACGAGCCGTTAAAGAAGTAAGAAACAGGCAATTGATCCCCTGTCCCCGGGCGCGCATATGCGCACCCGGGTTTTTTCACATGCAAAAACCCGCAGGATGCTTTCGCATCCCGCGGGTCTGAAAATCTTGGCTTACTTGCCCAGAACGGTATCGGCGATACCCTGAGCATCCAGCTTGTACTTACGCAGCAGGTCGGCAGGCTTGCCGCTCTCGCCGAACACATCCTGCATGCCCAGCTTGGTCAGCTTTACGCCGTCCATGTTTACAAGGGCAGCGGCTGCGGCATCGCCCAGACCGCCGATCACATTGTGCTCTTCCACGGTGTAGATGTGACCGTGAGCCTTTGCCAGAGCCTGTACGCCTTCCACGTCGAAGGGCTTGATGGTGTGGCAGTTGACCACGCAGACATCCTTGCCCTGAGCAGCCAGCAGCTCGGCGGCAGCCATGCACTCGCTGACCATAACGCCGCTGCACAGCAGCACTTCGTCCTTACCCTCGCGCAGCACGTTCACCTTGCCGGGGATAAAGGGCATATCCATCTCGAAGATGGGGCTGGGCAGACGGGCCAGACGGATGTACACCGGACCGTTGATAGCCATAGCGGCATCAATGCAGCGCTCGGTCTCGTTGGCATCGCAGGGTACGAACACGGTCATGTTGGGCAGGGCGCGCATGATGGCGATATCTTCCAGCGCCTGATGGCTGCCGCCATCCTCGCCCAGGGTGATACCCGCATGGGTGAAGGCGAACTTCACGTTCATCTTGGGGTAGCAGACGGTGTTGCGGATCTGATCCAGGCAGCGGCTTGCGAACACGGCGAAGGTGCTGCAGAAGGGGATCAGACCGGTGGTGGACATACCGGCAGCCAGATCGACCATGTTGGCCTCGGCAATGCCGCAATCGAAGAAACGGTCGGGATGAGCCTTCTTGAAGTACTGGGTCATGGTAGCGCCGGCAAGGTCGGCATCCAGCACGACCAGCTTATCGTTGGTTTCGCCCAGCTTGGCCATATACTCGCCATAGGCGACGCGGGTTGCTTTCTTTTCCATGATCTTACACCTCCAGCTCTTTCAGGGCCTTTTCGCGCTGCTCGGCATTGGGAGCCTTGCCGTGCCAGCCGGCATCGTTCTCCATGAAGCTGACGCCCTTACCCTTGGTGGTGTGCAGGTGGATCAGCTTGGGCATGCCGGGCTTGTGGGGCTGCTTGAGGGCAGCCAGCACCTGATCGTAATCGTTGCCGTCGGCAACCTCCACCACGTCCAGACCGAAAGCGGCGAACTTGGCGGACACATCGCCCAGACTCATCACTTCGTCGTTGGAGCCGTCGATCTGCAGACCGTTGTGGTCGAACAGGATGGTCAGGTTATCCAGCTTGTAGTGAGCGGCGGCCATGCAGGCTTCCCAGACGAGACCTTCCTGAGACTCGCCGTCGCCGATCATGGTATATACATTGAAGCTCTTGCCCTGAGCCTTGGCGCCCAGCGCCATGCCGGTGGCAATGGAGATGCCCTGACCCAGAGAACCGGTAGAGGCATCCACGCCGGGGCAGCGCTTCATATCGGGGTGACCCTGCAGAATGCTGTCCAACTGACGGAACTGCTTGAACTCTTCGGTGCTGAAGAAGCCGCGCTCGCCGAGAACGGCGTAGAGAGCGGGGGCAGCATGACCCTTGGAGAGTACAAAACGGTCGCGGTTTTCAGCCTTGGGGTTCTGGGGATCGATGTTCATTACGTCGAAGTACAGGGCGACCAGCGCTTCCACGATGGACAGGGAACCGCCGGGATGACCGCAGCCCGCGTCCGCCGTCATGTTGATGATGTCACGGCGTACTTGGGTGCAAGTGGAACGAATCGAAGCATCCATTGCAAAGTCCTCCATTCTGAAACATTGTTACCAAACCTATGTTACCACGAAAACAACGTTTGTCAACCATTTTTCACCGCTTGTGTCCCATGGTGCTCTTGATGCGGGAAACGGGCTGTGCATCGGCGCTTTCACCGACTGCAGCCTGCTGGACGGCAGGTGTTGTTTTTCGGAACGTGGATCGGATTGCAGGGCGCAAACCGCCTGCTGCGGCCTGCTGTCTGGCATTCTGCTTGGCCTCTTCGGCCTTTTCGCGCAGGGTCTCCGGCTCGGGCTCCGGCTGCGGATCGTTCTGCAGGGGCGTATCCGTTTCTTCGGTCGGCTCGGGAGAAACCGCTTCGCCGGCTTCCGCCACGGATGCCTCGACAGGTTCTTCCACAGCTTCTTCCACAGTTTCTTCCATGCGCTCCTCAGCGGGTTCCGGATCGATCTCCGGAAGGAAGTACGCCTGTGCGGGATCGTATACCGGCTGTGCGATCATCCGGGGCGCTTCCTCGCAAGGATCGAAAATGTCCTCATCCTCGTCATCGTCATCCTCGTCGTAGTCATCGTCGTCGTCGGGAAGCTCGTCCTCGTCGATGAGACCATAGAAGACCTCGGTCTGCTGCACGGCTGGTTCCTCCGGCTGGGTTGGGCGTGCAAAGAACATTTCTGCCGCCGCTTCCGTCTGGGGAGCAGGCTCTTCTTGCACTTCGGGCTGCGCCACCTCCGGTGCACGGGTGCTCTTGGGCACGGCATCCGCAGCAATGTAACGGGCAAAGGGGTTCCCCTCTTCCTCCCGCACCGGCTGGGTATGGGCAAACGGGTTAGCAGTAACCGGAACAGCTACAGGTGCAGGAACCGCGCGCACCTTTGGGGCAGGCTGCGGAGCCGGTTCGCTGCGCACGCTGCAGATCAGCAAAATTCCCAACAGCAGCACAGCCGCACCGATGATGATCACCGGCAGCCAGTTTTCCATCGCTCCCGTCATGCCGTTGTTCATCAACTGCAGCAGCCAATGATCCGTCGGCGTGCGGAAGGACTGGATCACCAGTTTCATCTGCCGGTTCTCGATTCTTGGCAGAATATAGGCAAGAATACCGATAAACAGTGTTATGCCGCCAAGGCAGGTAAGAACATTCCCCAGCCGCTTTCGTACTTTCACGGGTGATTCACTCCCAAAATGCTCAGATGACACACTTTGTAAATTTCGCCGTTCCCCTGCCGGATTCCTGCTGTATCCGGCAGGAATCCTCACGGCGGATGAAGAAATATGTACAGAGACATGATCGGCAGATAGCCTGTCTTTACAAAAGGAGGTTTCCATAAATGTCCGAATACAAGCTCACGTACCATGTTGACATGGTTTTTTGCATCGATGCCACAGGCAGTATGCGCCATGTGCTGGATTTCGTCAAACAAAACGCTTTGAATCTCTATAAGGATGTAGCCGCCGAAATGGAGAAGAAGCACAAGACCATCGATCAGTTGCGCGTGCGCGTAATCGCCTTCCGCGACTATCTCAACGACGGCGAAGAAGCCATGCTCTCCAGCGATTTCTTTGTACTGCCCCAGCAGGATCAGATGTTCTACGAATGTGTGGAGGGCATCGAAGCCAAGGGCGGCGGCGATATTCCCGAAGACGGTCTGGAGGCGCTGGGTTACGCCATCCGCAGCGACTGGACCCGCGAAGGCGTTAAGAAACGCCATATCATCGTTGTCTGGTCCGATGCGCCCACCCACGAGCTTGGGCACGGCAAGGATGCACCCTGGTATCCCGAAGGCATGGCCGAAAACTTCAAGGAACTGAGCCTCTGGTGGGAGGATGAGCAGATGGGCGGCGGCATGGACGAAAACGCCAAGCGACTGCTGATCTTCGCCCCCGACGCTCCCGAATGGAGCCGTATTTCCTCCGAATGGGGGCAGGTGATCCACGTGCAGACCGTCAGCGAGGGGCTGCTGGAAGTGGAATACCGGCAGGTGCTGGATGCAGTGTGCAACACCATCTGATTTTTTCATCATACGCAGGAGGCGTTTGGGTTGCAGGCTGATTTTCTGATCATACAACAGGCTGTCACCCCCGGACAGGGGGAGGACAGCTTTGCTGTATCCAAAAAAGAAGAATATCTGCTGCTCTGTGCGGCAGACGGCTGCGGCGGACTGGGCAGCAGGCGGTACACCTGCGGCTCCACCGGCGCAAGCATCGCTTCCCGGACTGCGGTCAGGGTGATCGAAAACTGGCAGCGTGCGGGAGAGATTCCCGAAGCTGAAGAAGCTGCCGGTTTCTGGCTGAGGGAACTGCAGTTTCTGCTGGATAACGAGTTCCACCGGCAGGCAGCGGATCTGTGCCGGGACGACAGCGCCAGCCGGATCGTAGGCAGTATGCAGCGCACCCTGCCCACCACGGTATGCACCCTGAGTGCCGACACAGCCAAAGCGCGCGGCGCATTCTTCTGGGCAGGCGACAGCCGTGGCTACACACTGGATGCCGACGGTCTGCACCAGTATACCCGGGACGATGCCCGGGGCAATCCGGATGCCTATGAAGGGCTGCTGCTGGACCGCCCGCTGACCAATTTCATCTGCGCAGACCGTGACACCCGGCTGAACGGATGCGGCTTTGCGCTGCCCGAGAAGGGGCTGCTGCTCTGTGCGACCGACGGCGTATACAATGCACTGTCCAGCCCCATGGAGTTGGAAATGCTTCTGCTGGATACGCTGCTGCATTCCTTCAGCATGGGAAGCTGGAAAAAGGAACTGGAAAAAGCCCTCTGCCTGCAACCGCAGGACGATACCACCCTGCTGTTGAGCCCCCATGGCTTTGCTTCCTTCCGGGATATGCAGCAATACTTCCGCCCGCGCTACCGGGTACTGAAGGACGAGTACATCAAACCGATCTGCCGCCGCAACCACGAACAGGACACCGTGCGCGCGTTGTGGCAGCGTTACCGGATCGGCTACGACCGAACGGAGGGGATCGCTCATGAAAGAACGTATTGGCGAGTATAGACCCCTGACGCCGCCCATGACTGCCGGCAGCGGAAGCGCACGCTGGTGCATCGCCGCCCGGGGCGGACAGCGTTTCTTTGTAAAACAGTTTCTCTCCCCTGTCTACCCTGCCGTATGCGACAGCCTGCTGCGGCAGAAGCAGCGGGAAAGGTGCCACCGGTTTGAACGCAGAAAACAGCAGCTCTATTCCGCCATGAGCTGTGTGATCGGCGAAACGCTGGTGCCGGTTCTGGATTTTTTCCGCTTCGAGGGTCGGTACTATGCCGTCAGCGAAGTGGTGCAGACCGAGATGAACGGCGAGAGCCGGAACGACCTGACAGAAGCGGAAAAGCGGCAGGTGCTCTACCATCTGGCGCTTTGCCTGCAAAGGCTGCATCTGCAGCAGATCGTGCATGCCGATCTGAAGCCCGAGCACATCCTGCTGATCCCCGACAATTGGGGCTATACCGTACGGCTGATCGACCTGGACAGTGGTTTTCTCTTCAACGATCCGCCATCCCCCGGCAGCGGGTTGGAGGGCGATCCGGTCTATCTGTCGCCGGAAGCGTTTCTGCGCATGACCGGACAGGATGTGCCGCTGACAGCCGCTGTGGACAGCTTCGCTTTGGGCGCGATCATTCACAGGATCTGGACGGGCGAGCTGCCGGGGTTTGACCGCAGCCGCTTCGGCTATCTGTACGAAGCGGTACTGTCCGGAGAAAGCCCTGAGGTTTCCAAAGATATGCCCGACCAGATGCGCTGGCTGGTGCAGGAGCTGCTCAGCGCCGAACCGGAGCGCAGGCCCGACGATGCCGCGTGCGTACGGATCCTCGGCGATGGGCTCCAGCCGATGCAGCCTGCACGTTCCGCCACCGATGAACCGCTGAACAGCCTGAGCCGCTTTATGAAAAAGAGATAAACGCAAGCCCCGCATCCGGAAGTTGTGCCGGATGCGGGGCTTTTGCAATGCCTTTGCGCATATCAGAGAGCAAGCTGCTGTTTCATAGAAGATTTACTCCTCATCCTCTTCGGCGGAGAGAGCGCCGTTCTCTTCGAGCTCTTCCATATCGTCCCTGTCGTCATCCGCCTCAAGGGCAGCGTGACCGGCATAGCGGGCGCGGTACTGCTTGGGCGGCACGCCGCACTGGGCCTGGAAGGCTCTGTGGAAAGTGCGGGGATTGCCATAGCCGCACAGATACACGATCTGGGAGATGGTATAGGAAGGATCCCTCAGCAGAGCGCATGCCCGGTCGATCCGCAGCGTATTGATATACTGCCGGAAGTTGATCTTCAGCTGCTGGGAGAAGATGTGGGACAGGTGGATACGGCTGATGCCCAGCGCACGGGCGGTGGTCTCCAGCGAGAGGGGCTCGGTGAAGTGCTCGGAGATGTAGTGGAGCACCTGATAGGAAAGCCCGCTCTGGATCTGCTTTTCCAGCGGCTGCAGCTGGATGCCGGTAAACAGATAAGAAAGGAAGAGATGCAGGTAGCCAAGCCGCAGGGGATGATCGGGCTGTTGGGAAACCTCAGCCAGCTTTGCGATGATGGCATCCATCTCGGCAGGTTTTTCTTCGTTCGTCAGCAGGGGCGAGACCGTGGTCATGGTACGGAACCTGCGGGCGAACTCGTTGATGGTATCGGGCGAGAAGATCATGGCAACGCCGTCGATATCTTTGGAGATGTAATCGTAGCTGTGGGGCGATGCCGGGAACGAAACCGCAATATCGCCGGGACGCACCGTTACCTGCTTGCCGGAGATGGTCATGTACAGGTATCCTTCTGTTACACAGACGATTTCCGTAACATCGTGTACATGGGACGGAAAAGGTGTGGGACAGATGCTTCCAATAAAAATGTCCTCATTTCTCTGCTCATAAAATACCGGATCCATAGTTTGATTAACCCCCTTACACCGTTTAAACACATGGTTTCTTGAGCCTCGTGAAGTTCGTTAATTAGGTTAATTAATTATATTACAAAACTTTGTAAAAGTAAAGAAAAAGGATTTTATTGTCCGAAACTTGGACACTAATACCCTTGTATGTTGGTTTTCCGCCGTCTATAATTGTACACAACGGGAAGAGATTTCCCAAATATCCCAAATAAAAGAGGAGGACCTACCAAATGCGCAAGATTATTGCTGGTATCCTGGCTATGGTAATGCTCCTGTCTCTGTGCAGCTTTGCTGTTGCCGAGCAGGAACCCATCACCGTCACCGTTTTCCGCGGCGATCCCGGTGATCAGCCCACCGAAGACAACAAGATCTACAAGATGATCGAAGATCAGTTCGGCATCAAGTTCGAGATCGAATTCCTGGCTGGCGACCTGGACGAAACTCTGGGCACCAAGATCGCCGGTGAAGACTATCCCGATCTGTTCGACGGCGGCAACTCTGCTGAGAAGCTCATCAACGCCGGCGCCCTGATCAACCTGCTGGACTACATCAGCGAAGAAAAGACCCCCAACCTGTACAACCACATCAAGGACCTGCTGCCCCAGCTGGTAAATGAGAACGGCGAACTGTTCATCATCCCCAACTACGGCATCAACTACCACGAGCAGGTTGTTAACGCTTGCAACGGCCCCGCCTTCTTCATCCAGAAGCAGGTTCTGGCTTGGGACAACTATCCCCAGATCAAGACCCTGGACCAGTACTTCGACCTGATCGAGCGCTTCATCACTGCTAACCCCACCGATGAAAACGGCGCTAAGTACGAAGGCTTCGCCATCCTGTGCGAAGACTGGCGTCACTTCTGCCTGATCAACCCCGTTCAGCACCTGATGGGCCAGCCCAACGAAGGCGAAGTCTACATCAACCGCACTGCTGACGAGAACGGCATCCACAAGGTTGAGACCTTCATCGACAAGGATTACTCCAAGGCTTACTACAAGAAGCTGAACGAGTTCTTCAAGAAGGGCTTCATCAATCCCGACACCTTCACCATGACCTATGACCAGTACATCGCCAAGCTGTCTGCCGGCACCGTGCTGGGTATGTTCGACCAGACCTGGGACTTCGGTACCGCTACCGCTGCCCTGGAGACCGCCGGCATGCACAAGAACACCTACGTGGCTCTGCCCCTGGTTTACGACGAGGCTTATGGCTTCGGCACCATCTCTGAGCAGTACCTGAACGGCGGCGTGCCCAACAAGGACCGCGGCTTCGGTATCTCTGTGAACTGCGAATATCCCGAGCGCATGGTTCAGCTGTTCGAAGCTCTGCTGAGCGACGAGTGGCAGAAGATCCTGCAGTGGGGTATCGAAGGCGAAGACTACTACGTTGAGAACGGCCGTATGCTCATGACTCAGGAGCAGTACAGCATCCGCAACGACGCCGCTTGGAAGATGGCCAACCAGGCCCTCACCATCTGGGAATCTGCTCCCAAGAAGCAGGGTATCCAGGATGACGGCAATACCTGGGCTCCCGGCGACCAGCCCGAGATCCTCCAGCTCAACATGAGCGATTACGACAAGGCTTTCCTGGCCGCTTACGGCTACGGCAAGTGGGCTGACTTCTTCAACGCTCCCTGCGAACTGGCTCCCTGGGGCGAAGCTTGGCAGATCGACAAGGCCCCCATCCAGGATGACTACGATAAGTTCAACCTGATCCAGGATCAGCAGCTGCCCAAGATCATCATGAGCGCTGACGATGCTGCTTTCGACGCCAACTGGGATGCTTTCGTTGCCGAAATCACCCCCTACTGCGAGATTTACGCTAACTTCATGCAGGCCGAAGTTACCAAGCTCGTGGAACTGGCCACCAAGTAATCCAAATTCTCTAAGGCCATGGGGAGAGCTTGCCTCTCCCCATGGTTTTTTCGGAAAGGGGTATTCCTATGACCGGCGCGGCTTACAAAATTGAACCGATGCAGCCCGCGAAGAAAAAGAGCATTTGGAAAACGCTCTGGGATCAGAAATGGCTGATGGTCATGTCCATTCCCGTTCTTCTGTACGTTCTGCTTTTCAACTACTATCCCCTTTGGGGCTGGCGTTACGCCTTCCAGAACCTGGACCTGTCCACCATCAAAAAGGGCGCGGACTGGATCGGTCTGGACAACTTTAAGTGGCTCTTTAACGAAAAATATTTCTGGCTCGGTATCCGCAACACGCTTGCCATGAGCGTGATCAACCTTATCTTTGGCACTCTTGCCTCCATTCTGCTGGCCATCCTGCTCAACGAGGTGCGCAACCGCACCTTCAAGCGCACGGTGCAGACCGTTACCTATCTCCCCCACTTCCTGAGTATGGTTATCGTTGTGGGCATGGCGCAGAACATGTTCGTTTCCGATGGCCCCATCAACCAGATGCTGTTGTCCCTCAAGCTGATCGATCAGCCGGTCTGGTGGCTGGGCGAGGGCAAGTACTTCTGGTTCCTGGTCGGTCTCATCAACATCTGGAAGGAAGTCGGCTGGAACTCCATCATCTACATCTCCACCATGACTTCCATCGACCCCACGCTGTACGAAGCTGCCGCCATCGACGGTGCAGGCCGTTTCCAGCGCATTCTTCACGTTACGCTGCCCGGTATCAAGTCCACGTTCGTGGTGCTGCTCATCATGAACATCGGTCACTTGATGGAGGCTGGTTTCGAAATCCAGTACTTGCTGGGCAACAAACAGGTTTACGATTTCTCACAGACCATCGACGTATTCGTTCTGGAGTACGGTATCCAGAACAACAAATACGGTCGTGCCATTGCGGCTGGTATGTTTAAGAGCGTAGTCGGCATCATCCTTCTGTTCGCTGCCAACTTTGTGGCCAAGAAGCTGGATGAAGACACTTTGCTGTAAGGGAGGGATATCCTGTGACTGCTGTTCAGATCAACAAAAAGGCTAAGAAGCCTATGCAACAGGATAAGGTATTCCCGATCATTAACGGCATTATCCTTTGCATTCTCATGTTTATTACCCTGTACCCGGTCATTAATACGGTGGCTATTTCTTTCAACGACGGTATCGACGCGGTTCGCGGCGGCATCGGCCTGTGGCCCCGCAAGTTCAGCACCGAAGCCTACGGCACCCTGCTGAACGATCCCCTGACCTGGAACGCTTTCGGTATCTCCGTCGCCCGTACGGTGATCACCACCCTGACCAACCTGCTGTTCACCTCCATGCTGGCTTTTGCTCTGAGCCGCAAGGAGTACATCTTTGGTAAGTTCATCACCTTGGTGGTGGTTCTGACCATGTACGTGAACGCCGGTCTGATCCCCAACTATCTGCTGATCCAGCGCACGCTGAAGCTGGGCAAGACTTTCTGGGTCTACATCATTCCCACCATGTTCAGCTGCTTCAACATGATCGTTATCCGTACCTACATCAACGGCCTGCCCGAAGCTCTGGCAGAATCCGCCCGTATCGACGGCGCTAACGACATGCGCATCTTCTGGCAGATCATCTTCCCCCTGTGCACCCCCGTGCTGGCCACTGTGGCTCTGTTCGTTGCCGTAGGCAGCTGGAACCAGTGGTTCGACACCCAGCTGTACAACGGCGGCAAGAAGTACCTGCACACCCTGCAGTACCTGCTGAAGATGAAGCTGGCAACCTCCATGAATACCGCCAATGCCGCCAACGCCTCTGTTGACGCTCTGGCAAGCCAGGCAGCCTCCAAGACCACGCCCATCACCATCCGTTGCGCCATCACCGTGGTTTCTGCACTGCCCATCCTGGTTGTCTACCCCTTCCTGCAGCGCTACTTCGTTACCGGTATGGTACTGGGCGGCGTTAAGGGCTGATTTTTCAAGGACTGCAGGCAGGGCTTGTGCCCGATTCTGCAAATACCCCTTTCAAATCCCGGAACGCCGTCCCCCGTCGGGCGGTGTTCTTCTTATTTCTCAATATTTCGTTTGTGTAAAGGAGAAAACCATATGATCCGCAGAGTAAAAGTCGAAAACGGCTGGGTGCGCGGTCTGCCTGCAGCCGACCCCCGTATTACCAGCTACAAGGGCATTCCCTTTGCCGACAAGCCCATCGGCAAGAACCGCTGGCGCGCACCCCAGCCCTGCCCCGATTGGGAAGGCGAGCTGTTTGCCGCCGAGTTTGGCCCCATTGCCATGCAGGCCAATTGTGCAGGCGACCCTGCCAAGGACATCTACGCCCGTGAATGGGCGGTGGATGCCGAGCTGCCCATGAGCGAAGACTGCCTGTACCTGAATGTATGGGCACCGGCCGACGGGCGCAAGAATATGCCCGTGTATGTCTGGTACTTTGGCGGCGGCTTGCAGGTGGGCAACACCACCGAAATGGAATTCGACGGAGAACGCCTTGCCCGCCGCGGCATTGTGGTGGTTACCGTAGGCTATCGTCTGAACGCTTTTGGTTTCCTGTGCCATCCGGAGATCACCAAAGAAGCGCCCGAAGCCTGCGCCAATTTCGGCTTCCTTGACCAGCAGTGCGCCACCCGCTGGGTAAAGCGCAACATTGCAGCCTTTGGCGGCGACCCGGAGAACATTACCATCGGCGGTCAGTCTGCCGGCGGCATGAGCGTTTGCGCCCAGATGACCAGCCCCCAGAACAAGGGACTGTTCCAACGTGCCATCGTGGAAAGCGGCACCTTTGCCCAGCCCTACAACGGCAAGTTCGGCCTCTTCCCCATCACACTGGAAGCAGCCGAGGAGCAGGGCAAAAAGTTCTTCGATCTGCTGGGCGTTAAGACCCTTGAAGAAGCCCGTGCCCTGCCTGCCCGGTATATCGAGGACAAATCCCTTGAGCAGCCCTGGGGTATGTGGGGCGAAGCAGTGGACGGTCACTTCAGCACCTATCCCAGCAGCCAGTGGTACACCCACCCCGAGCGGGTCATCTGCCCCGTTCTGTTGGGGCAGACCAACGACGAGTTTACCAACCAGCCTGCTGCCAAGACCCTTGAAGAGCTGGCTGCGCTGGCGGCCGAGTGCTTCCCCGGCAAAGAAGAGGAATTCCTTGCTTTCTTTACCCAGCCTGCCACCGAAGAAACCATCGCCAAGGAAGGCTTTATCCATTCCATCGCCTTTGCCATCCGTGCTGCCTGCCGCCAGAACAGCCGCAGCGGCATTGATCAGCCCCTGTACGCCTACAATTTCGATACCACCATTCCCGGCTGGGACAACCCCGGCACCTTCCATTCCGTGGATCTGTGGTTCTTCTTCGAGACCCTTGCCAAGTGCTGGCGTCCCTTTACCGGCATGCACTACGATCTGGCACGCCAGATGTGCGATTACTGGGTCAACTTCATCCGTACGGGCGACCCCAACGGTACAGACAGTCAGGGCAAGCCCCTGCCCCTCTGGCCCCGCCTGACCGAAGAGGCTCCTGCCCAGATGACCTTCACCCATACTTCCGTGCCCGTAAGCTGGCCCGTACCTGCACTGGAGAGCTTCCTGATCGACCGGCTGCTGGAGAAGGCGAAGAAGTAATGGATCGGGAAGATGCGCCAAAGGGCTCTGCCCTTTGGAAATCGGCCAAAGGGGCAATGCCCCTTGGGGATCCCGGTTCTGCGCCCGTTTACGGGCGCAGTGGATATGGGATAGAGAAGCCATATTCCCCCTACGAATCACGCATACAAGCAAAAGCCCGACCGGAGGTGATTCCGGTCGGGTGTTTTATTGATGCGGCTTTATTCTTTCATCTTTTCGAATACGGGCATCCGCTCCAGCGGGGCATCCACTCCGGCGAAAAGTCCCTCTGGCCCGGCGGTAAGCACCTCGCCGGTATCCACATTGCGCCAGCTGCCTTCGGGGAAATACACCCGGCGGCTTCTTGCGCCCATCTCCAGCACGGGCGCAACCAGATAATCGCTGCCGAACATGTACTGATCCTTCAGTTCGGCGCAATGTTCATCCTGCGGGAATTCGTACTGCATGGCGCGCATGATGGGGGTGCCGCTTTCGTGGGCTTCCTGCATCAGCTTGCGCAGATAGGGGCGCATCTGCTCACGGCGCTGCATGTAATGGGTCAGGATGGGATAGGCGGTATCGCCGTAGCTCCACACTTCGTTGTTGTAGCCGGAATCCAGCACCTCGGTACCATCCTTGCGGCGCACGGGATGGTGGGGCTGACGGTCGCCGTGGAGGCGCATCACCGGGCAGTAGCAGCCCCACTGGAACCAGCGGATGAACAGCTCCCGGTAGTCCTCGTGATCCGGCCAGCCACCGTGGAAACCGCCGATATCCGTCGTCCACCAGGGGATGCCCGCATAGCCCATGCTGAGCCCGGCACAGATCTGGTAGCGGAAATCCTCCCAACGGCTCATAATATCGCCGCTCCAGACCAGCGCACCGTACCTCTGACTGCCCGCCCATGCGCAACGCAGCAGATTGACCGGGTTTTCCACCCCAGAGGATACCAGACCATCGTAAAAGGTCTTGGCGTACAGCTGAGGGTACACATTGCCCACCTGCTGATTGGAGCCGATATGGTAACGGTAGTTCTTGAAATCGTACGTGCCGTACTCCGGCTCGGCCTCATCCAGCCAGAAAATGCGGATACCGTGGTCGAAATAGTTCTTGCGGCATTTCGTCCACACATACTCCCGGGCGCGGGGGTTGGTGGCATCGAAGAACATGCTGTCCTCCACAAAGCGCATGCCGATCTGCTCGCCGTACTCCGCCCGTACCAGCAGGCCCTGCTGATACATCTCGCCGTAGTTTTCGCTGGTGAACGCCACCTGCGGCCATACGCTCACCATCAGCTCGATGCCCATTTCATTCAGTTCCTTCACCATGGCGGCAGGATCGGGGAAGAACTCCGGGTCGAACCGGTAATCGCCCATCCGGGGCCAGTGGAAGAAATCGCATACGATCACATCGATCTTGAGCCCCCGCCGCTTGTACTCCCGTGCCACCTCCAGAAGCTGCTCCTGATTCCAGTAGCGCAGCTTGCACTGCCAGAAGCCCAGACCGTACTCAGGCATCTGCGGTACAAAGCCGGTGGCTTTGCCGTAGGCGCGGGAGATTTCCTTGGGGGTATCGCCGGCGGTTACCCAGTAATCCAGCTGTTTGGTGCTTTCCGCATGCCATGTGGTACGGTTCTTGCCGAAGGATACGGAGCCGATGGCCGGATTATGCCACAGGAAGCCGTAGCCCCGGCTGGAGAGATAGAAAGGCACGCTGGCCTGAGAATTGCGGTGGGCAAGCTCCAGCGTGGAGCCCTTCCAATCCAGCGTTTCTTCCTGATACTGCCCCATGCCGTAGATATGCTCCCCATCCTGCCCCTCAAAGGTGGCGGTCAGGGCAAAATCGCCGCCCAGATAGGGCTCGAATTTACGGCAGCGCAGCTGCAGGGCGTTGGCAGCCGGGGTTTCCCGCAGCAGCACCTCGCCCCGCTGGTTTTTGAAGGTGATCTGGGCATATTTGTGCCATCCGTCCATGCCCACCTCCGCCGTCAGCTTGCCACAGCGGATGGAAGCGTGTTCATCCTCAATCGTGATCTCCGCCTCCGCCGCCGGGGGATCCAGCAAAGCAAAACGCAGATCCTGCACCTCGCCCATCAGCGTGGAGCGGACGCGCAGACTGTCCTCTCCCCACGGGGTGATCACCAGTGTTTCTCCTTTGTTGCGCCAGACAAGGCTGTTGCCGTCCTGTTCAAAATAACGCATACGGTTTCCTCCTGTGCACAGGGGGAGGCCTCTCCCCCACCCCTGTGCCGAATGATTCTTTTTTGTTTGCTGCCTGTGCAGCCTGTTTAGACCATTATACCCGAAATCCCGCTTGCCAGCAATGCATAATGTGCATGGTTCTGCGCTTGATTTTCCCTTGTCACCGCTGGAGAAAACTGCTATGATCAAAGAAAGATTGCAAGCGATCCAAAAAGAGGTGTATGGCATGAAGCAACAGGTTTTCAACCCCTACCTGCCCAGCTGGGAATACATCCCCGACGGCGAACCACGGGTTTTCGACGGCAGGCTGTATGTTTATGGCAGCCACGACCGTTTCAACGGCGATGTGTACTGCCAGAACGATTATGTGTGCTGGTCCGCCCCGGAGGATGATCTCTCCGACTGGCGGTACGAGGGCGTTATCTTCCAAAAGACCCAGGATCCCCGCAACCCGGACGGTGCCCATGCCCTGTGGGCGCCCGACGTATGCCGGGGCAACGACGGCAAGTATTATCTCTACTACTGTCTGGATTTCCTCAAAGAGATCGGCGTAGCAGTGTGCGATACCCCCGCAGGCAAGTACGAGTTTCTGGACTTTGTGCGCTATCCCAACGGGGATATCCTTGGATCCCGCCCGGATGAGATCCGGCAGTTTGACCCCGGCATCTTTATCGACGACGACAAGCACATCTATCTGTTTTCCGGCAACAGTCCCCGCTACAAGACCCCCGGCGTGGACAAGGACAGCCTGAAGATGGAGCTGGAGCAGGATATGATCACCGTAAAGCACGGCCCCTATCACAACCTGCCCATCATCAATGATGCAGACGGTACGGAGTACGAGGCCCACCCCTTTTTCGAAGCCAGCTCTGTGCGGAAGATCAACGGGAAGTATTACTTCATCTATTCCTCCACATGGATGCACGAGCTGTGCTGGGCGGTGGCGGATACGCCTCTGGGCGAATACCGCTACGGCGGCGTGCTGGTCTCCAATGCGGATATCGGGGTAAACGGGAATACTCAGGCCCTCAACTACCGCGGTAACACCCACGGCAGCGTGATCAAAGCAGGGGGCAAGTGGTATGTGTTCTACCACCGCCAGACCAACCGGCATTTCTTCTCCCGCCAGGCCTGCGCCGAGGAGATCTTCTTTGACGGGGAGCGTTTCCATCAGGCAGAGATCACCAGCTGCGGGCTCAACGGCGGGCCCCTGAAGGACGAGGGCATCTACGAAGCCCGTATCGCCTGCCACCTGTATTCCAAAAACGGCACCTGCGAAAGCCAACCCGACCAGCAGGATGAAAACCATCCCGCCTTTACCCAGGAGGGCGAAGACCGGATGGATACCCCCAACCAGTACATCAACAACATGGTAGACGGGGCTACTGCAGGGTTCCGGTATTTTTCCTTTACGGATGCCAAAGAGATCTTTGTGGAGGTACGGGGCACTGCCAACGGTGCATTCGTGGTGCGGGATGAGCGGGACGGCAACGTGGTCGCCCGTATTCCGGTGCAGCCATCGAAGGGCTGGCAGCGGTTCTCTGCCCCGCTGAGCATTGAAAGCGGTAAAAAGCCCCTGTATTTCACCTACGAGGGTGAAGGGGCGGCAGACTTTATGCATTTTGGATTTGGGAAGCAAAACTGAAAACTCCATAACAAAGCCGTTGCAACCAAGGTGTTGCAACGGCTTTGTTAACACGATCATTCGGTTTCCAACGCATCCATATCCCAGCGGGAACCATACAGTTGCTTCGCCGCTTTTGTATAGCGGGAAACAAACGATGCTTTTGCAGCGGTATAGCCATCCCGATCATGCTCGTACTGCTTCCACAAATCGAGTTTCAACCGCTCATACTCGCGAGCGGCTGACGAATGTTCATTCAGATAATCCCTGAAGTACAGTTCGTCACAATCGCCCGCCAACCGCAGGTGCAGATGAAACACCCGTTCGGCAAAACCTGATTCTGTATAGCCTTTATTATAAGAATGGCGATTATCACTCTGATTCATGCACCGATAGCCGATCCGGGGAAGAACACTCCCCACGGCTGCCAGACTCGTATCCGCCGGGATTTCAACAAGAATATCAACAATCGGCTTTGCCCAGATCCCATTGATTGCCGTGCTGCCAATGTGGCTGATGCGGGTACCGGGCGGCAGAAGTGGCTCCAATGCTTCTGCCTCTTCCTTATACCATTGCCGCCAGCACGGTTTCGGTGCCTCAAGGATGATGGGAAACAGTTGCCACAGTTCTTCCAATGTCATTTCAGAAAGCGGTTTTCCCATCACACATCCTCCAGCCGTATATCCTTTACCCCATTGATCGCCGCCCACGGCACATGGCAGTAGCCGCCGGGGTTCTTGTCCAGATACTTCTGGTGGTATTCCTCCGCCAGGTAGAAATGGCAAAGCGGGCACGCCTCCACCGCAAGGGGCTGCCCCACCTGCGCTTCCAGCTTTGCAAGCTCTGCGGCAACCACGCGTGCATCGGCTTCGTTTTCATAATACACACCGGTGCGGTACTGATGCCCCACATCCTCGCCCTGCCGATCCACGCTGACGGGATCAATGATGCGGAAAAACAGCCGCAGCAGTTTTTCAAGAGGCAGAACCGCCTCATCATACACCACGCGTACCGTCTCGGCATGTCCGGTGTTTTCGTAGCGCACCTGCTGATAGGTGGGGTTCTCCGTATCGCCGTTGGCAAAGCCCACCTCGGTCTGTGCAACGCCGGGAATATTCTGCATGTACTTTTCTACGCCCCAATAGCAGCCGCCTGCCAGATAGATGGTCTTCATTGCTCTTCCTCCAGACTGTCCAGCCAAAGAATATGCCTGCGCAGGGCATCCTCCAGCGTGGTTTTGGGCAGGGGGATGCCTGCCGCCTCCATTTTGGCAAGGGTATAGCTCCGGTGGCACAGATGCCCGCTGTACTCCGGGTGCTTCTCCAGATAGCCTTCCAGCGGGATGTTCTCGATCTGCACCGGGCAGTCAATGATCTGCCCTATCAGCTCGTAATAGCGGTGGTTGGGCACCGCATCCGGCCCGCCGATGCAGAAGATCTCCCGCCGGGCAGCCGGATTGGAGATACAATCCAGCATGGCCTGCGCCATATCATCCACAAAAATGGGATGGATCAGGAACTCACCGCCGCCCACCAGCCGCATGGGTTCGCCCGAACGGATGCGGCGGAGCAGATCGGGCTGGCGGGAATTCTCCGGATAGCAGCCCAGCCAGAATCCGGGACCGAGGATATGTCCGGGGCGGAAGATCGTCCACAGGACAGATGGATCGGAGGCTTCGAACACCTGCTCCATCATGCGCTTGTTGTGGCCGTAGCCGCCGTCTGCCATATACACATCGGCATGCTCGTCCTGCGGCACATTCTTATGGTAGGGGGAGTATACCGAATCGGTGGATACGATCACCATGCGGCGCACAAAGGGCGTGACCACCTCCAGATCCACCTGTGCATGGTGCGGGGTGCGGCAGACGGTATCCAGCATGGCATCCCAGCCGGTATTCGCGCCCTCCAGCGCCGCCCGCATCTGGGCAGGATCCTCCCGGTCGGCGATCAGGCTGTGTACGCCCTCCGGCAGAGGTCGGATACCCCGGGTGACCGTCCACACCTGATGCCCCTGCTCCAGCGCCATCTGGGCAAGGCGACCGCTCAGCTGCCCGCTGCCGCCGATGAGTAACAGCTTCATTGCTTCATCCTCCTGTATGATCGGATCGTTTGCAACCATTATAGCACAGTACGGCAGCGCCGGGCAGATGGATTTTGGTGCCAAAGGCAGGGAAAAATGCCTAAATTCTCGAAATACGAGAGTGATTCCCACCCCTTTGGGTGGCTTTCTCACTCTCTCAAATGTAGAATGCCGATGGATGCATCCCCATCAACACAAGCAAAAGGAGCATTTTGATATGGAAGCAAAAACCATGGGCAGCTTCATCGCCGCCCTTCGCAAGGCCAACGGGATGACCCAGAAGGATCTGGCAGAGAAGCTGAATGTATCGGATAAGTCCGTCAGCCGCTGGGAACGGGACGAGGGCGCGCCCGACCTTTCCCTCATCCCGGTGATCGCCGAGGTGTTCGGCATTACCTGCGATGAGCTGCTCCGGGGCGAACGCAAGCCGGAAGCCATGCGCACAGAGCCCGGCGCAGAAGAGCCCCTTACCCCCAAGGCTGATAAACAGCGCCGGCGGCTTTTGAAGACCGCACTTGCCAAATACCGTTCCAGAACGCTGGTGTCGGCAGCCGTCGCCTTCCTTGGACTGCTCGGGGCAATGATCTGCAACTTTGCCTTTCTGCGGTCTACGCTGGGTTTCTTTGTGGCCGTCATCTTCTATCTGGCTGCCGGTGTTTGCCAGACGATCTTCCTGAACAGCGCCCTCTTTGCCGTATCGGACGCCGATGAGGAGGACGGGGAGGATGTGCATCTGTTCAAGAAAAACGCAAAAGCCCTGTGTGGCTGGGTGTTCGCGTGGATCGCTCTGCTGCTGATCATCACCCTGCCGCTGATCACCCTGAACATCGACGCCCTCTGGGGGCTGGGCGCGGGCAGCTGGGCTTTGGAAGCGTTCAAATACCTGCTTGTGGCTGCTTTTCTCTGCGTGATCGGCTATTTTGTCTGGGAAGGCTGGCGACTCAGAAAGAACGCCGGCCGCAGCCCCGTTGCCGTACACAACTGGCGGCTGAAAGGAATCATTGCGGTCATCTGCGCTTTGGTGATGCTTGTGACCATTGCCTGCAGCGCAGCCCTTCTGGACTCGAACCGTATCGCGGAAGCACGGGGTGAAACCTTTTCTGATTTTGATTCTTTCAAAGCCTTTATGGAAACGGAAACCACTGCCGCAACCCATAACGACGCGATGCAGACCGCCGTGGAAATGGTGGAATACGACGAAGAAGGCAAAATCCTTTTCATGTCCGAAGAACCCGAATACCTGCCGGAAGTCGTACGCATCGACGACGGTACGCCCCAAGGCAAGGTGCTGGGCTATTTCCTGTGGAAGAACAGGACTGTAGTGAGCTATTGGGTAGACTTTGAAGATGCGGAAAACATCCGCTACACTGTCGTGACCGATGCCGTCTGGCAGGAAGCCAAAGCAGCGCAGCGAACCGGTTTCATCATCTGCGCCGCAGTGTGTCTTTTGGAGGCGGCAGCGGCGGTGTGGATCTACAAAAAGCTGAAAGCCAGATAAATCGAACGCCCGGGAAGCATTTGCCGCTTCCCGGGCGTTGGTTTTACGCTTACACGATCCGGTTGATCCACACCTTGCGCTTGAGCAGGATGTAGCCGATGATGCACTTGATCACATCGATAAACTGGCAGATGGCATACACCAGAATAATATGCCACGCCGTACCCTTGGAGAGCAGATTGGCCACCGGGATGCTGATGACCCACAGATACACGCTGTCGAACAGGAAGGTGATCCATGTTTTGCCGCCGGAACGGATGGTAAAGTAGCTGGCATGGCAGAAGGCATGCAGCGGACCGGATGCCGCCACCACCACCAGCAGCCCGGTGGCGATGCCCCGCACCTCCGGGGTGGTGTTGTACATGGCAGGGAACAGGGTCGAGCAGGCCGCCATCAGAACGCCCATGCCCACGGCACTGAGCACCGAAAAGGTAAGGATACGCCAGCAGCTTTGCTCTGCCTTCTCAAAATCGCCTGCACCCAGATGCTGCCCCACGATGATGCTGATGGTGGTACCCATGGCCAGCCACACCACATTGAACAGGTTGGCAATGGTGGTGCAGATATTGAGAGCCGCCACCACCGCCAGACCACGGGTGGAATAAGCCTGGGTAAGCATGGCCATACCGGCAGACCAGAGAAACTCGTTCACCAGCAGGGGCATGCCCTTACGGAAGATGCTGCCCACCAGCTCTCTGGGCACATAGGGGCTTTTGTACGCGCCCACGATAAAAGGTGTTTTTTCTTTATGGGTATGTGTCCAGACAATTACGATGGCGCATTCCACATACCGGGCGATAACTGTTGCCAATGCTGCACCCGCCGCACCCATGGCAGGCGCGCCGAAGTGCCCGAAGATGAACACATAGTTGAGAACAAGGTTCACAAAGATGGCAACGATGCCCGCCTTCATGGGCAGCATGGTCTCGCCGGTCTCGCGCAGATTGCTGGCATAGGCCTGCTGCACCGCAAAGGGAAGCAAGCCCCAGAGCATCACCCGGAGATAATCCGCGCCATAGCGGGCGGTGGCTGCAATATCGCCGGTGTCGCCGCCCTCGTGCAGGTACAGGCTGATCAGCTTATCGCCGAAGCAGACGAAAACCGCCACGCCTGCCACCAGCAGCACCACCGCCAGCATCAGCTTGAAGCGGAAGGTGTACTGTACGCCCTTCTGATCGTTCTTGCCATAAAACTGGGCAGTATAGATGCCCGCACCGCTGAGACCGCCGAAGATGCACAGATTGAACACAAACAGCAGCTGGTTCACGATGGATACACCGCTCATCTGCTCGGTGCCCACTGCGCCCACCATGATGTTATCCAGCAGCGAGACCAAATTGGTCAGACCGTTCTGCAAAATCATCGGCACGGCGATGGTCATCAGGGTCTTATAAAACGCCTTATCGCCGAAATACCGGCTCCAATTCACCTTACGCATAACCTGTTCCTTTCCCTGTACAAATGCCGTATAAACATTCCGAATGCGCCCGCCGTGCAGCGGGCGCATTGTGTAACTATAGCATGGTATGTTGTCTGCCGCAAGGCTTTTTCCACCTGTTCCGAAGACATTTATTCACCCTGAGGCGCTTTCGTTGCATACAGCTCTTCCCGGGCGGTCTCCATCAGAATAAAGAACGCCTGTCCCTCAGCGGCTACGCCGGGCTTGTCGAAGAACGGCAGACCGCATACATCCTGCACCAGACCAAAGCGGTCCACGGCAGCAAGGGCGGCTTCCCGCCCCTTCTCTGCCATGGGCAGGAAGATTTCCTCCAGCCAGCCCTCCCGGATGCCCCGGTAGACCGTGTAGGCAAACATCTGCCCGCAGTTGATCTCCCGGAAGCTGGTCGGGTCGTCCAGCACATCATGGAAAGCGCCGTCTGCCCGCTGGTGGCGGAAGGCGTTGGTCAGCAGCGTGCGGATGCGGTCTTCCAGCAGCCGCTTCTGTGCCTCGTATCCCGCCGGGAGCATGGCGCGCACACGGATCATTCCCGCGACTGCCCAGCCGTTGCCCACGCCCCATACATCCTTGCGGGGATAGGTCTCGGCGGCATCGTCCCACTGGTGGCTCAGAAGCCCCTTTGCCGGATCCAGCAGGATCTGCCAGTAGCCGTCCAGCTGGCGCAGCGCCTCGTCAAAACAGCCTGCCGCAGCCAAAAAAGGCGGCAGCATGTAGCAGGAATCCACCCAGATCAGCTTGCTGTCGTCAAAATGATAAACAATGCCCTCCGGGCTGCGGGGCGCAAGCTCCAGCGCCCAATACAACAGCTTGTCTTTGGCAGCCTGCAGCCACGGGTCGCCCGTCCGGGCGGCGGCAGCGATCAACGCTTCGCCCACGGCGCAGGGGTCGGTGGAGGCATTGGAGCCGCCGATCTGGGCACAGCGGCCATCCTCCTGCTGGCGGTAAACGGCTTCAACAGCCAGCTGATCGGCGGTATCGGTATCCCCCGCCTCCAGAAACGCCTGCGCCAGAACGCCCTGCTCCCAGTTGTTGCGCTGCATGCACAGGGCGGCATGCTTGGCTTTGGCAAGGATCGGATCCATCATACTTTTTCCCTCCGGCAGGGGCATGTATCGCCCCGGAATCAAATCAAAATGCCGTTGCAGTGATCCACCTCATGCTGGATGATCTGCGCCGTCCAACCGGTAAAAACAGCCGTCTGGAGCTTGAAGGACGTAGTCTGCCACTTTACCTGCACGCTCCGGAACCGCTTGCATTTCCGGGGGCCGCCCAGCAGAGAAAGACAGCCTTCCTCGGTCTCGTACTCCCCCGTACCGCTGACGATCTCCGGGTTGAGCATAAGGGTATAGCTGCTCCCGTTCTGAAAGGCAATGATCCGTTTGCGCACACCGATCATGTTGGCAGCCATGCCCACGCAGGTATCCCGGTGCGCCAGCAGGGTATCCAGCAGATCCTGTGCAGTGGGAAGGTCTTCCTTTCCGGCAGGCTCCGATTTGACCCCCAGAAAAAACGGATCGTGCATCAATTCCCTGACCATGGGCTTTCACCTCTTGTTTTCGCTGCGGTCTCCACCGCTTTTCTGCCCACCATTATACCGAAAAACCCTCTCACCTGCAATCTCAACACCACTTTACTTTCTCTTTCTGCTGGGTTGATGTTTGCCCGGTATGATAGAAGCAGGAAGGATGGGCAGACTGTACACTGCCCAGCGACCAAAACGGAAGGAGCCTCCAATGAACGAAGTACAAAAACCCAAAAAACCATTGATGTTTTATTACCTGATCGCCCTTGCTGCGCTGCTGGCGATCAACACCCTGCTGGTGCCGTGGATCGCAAAGCAGCAGATCGTCGAGGTGGATTACAGCACTTTCCTGCGCATGACCGAAAACAAAGAGATCGGCGGCGTACAGATCCAGGATACCCAGATCCTGTTTACCGACAAGGAGCAGACCAAGGTCTACAAAACCGGCCCCATGAACGACCCGGAGCTGGTAAACCGGCTGCATGCCTCGGGCGCCACCTTCGGCAGCGAGATCTACGAAGAGCCCAACCTGCTTTTGAGCCTGCTGCTTTCCTGGGTGCTGCCCATGGTACTGTTTATCCTGCTGGGGCAGTTCCTTTCCCGCAAGCTGATGAACAAGGCGGGCGGCGGCAATGCCATGATGTTCAACATGGGCAAGTCCAACGCCAAGGTATATGTCAAATCCACCCAGGGCATCAAGTTTGACGATATCGAAGGCGTGGACGAAGCGGAAGAGAGCCTTGCCGAGATCGTGGATTATCTGCACAACCCGGAAAAATACAAGGCGATCGGCGCCTCCATGCCCAAGGGCGTGCTGCTGGTAGGCCCTCCCGGTACGGGCAAGACCATGCTGGCAAAGGCCGTGGCGGGCGAAGCCGATGTGCCCTTCTTTTCCATGTCCGGCTCTGAATTCGTGGAAATGTTCGCCGGCATGGGCGCAGCCAAGGTGCGGGATCTGTTCAAGCAGGCAAAGGAAAAAGCCCCCTGCATCGTCTTTATCGACGAGATCGATGCCATTGGTAAAAAGCGGGAGGGCGGCGCACTGGGCGGCAACGACGAGCGGGAGCAGACCCTGAACCAGCTTTTGGTGGAGATGGACGGCTTCTCTGTGAATGAGGGCGTCATCGTCATGGCCGCCACCAACCGCGTGGATATTCTCGACCCTGC
>JAFXBE010000080.1 GCA_017516765.1 Clostridia bacterium
ACCCTTCCGGTGGTTTCGGAACCCTTGCGTAGCAAGGGGTTCCTATCGCCGTTTGCCGCCCGGGGAGCCGTAGGCTCCTAGGCAAACGGTGCAAAAGTCGTCAAAAAAGCCGCCGCAGGCGTGTTTTTTGACGAGCTGAAGCGGCAGAGACCGAAGCCTCTGCCGCTCTTTGAACATAATATTGGGTCAATCCCTGTAGCCGTTGGGGTTTTTGCTCTGCCAGCGCCAGCTGTCGCGGCACATATCATCCAGTGTCTTTTCAGCCTGCCAGCCCAGCAGCGTCTTGGCCTTGGTGGGGTCGGCATAGTAGCTGTCCATATCACCGGCGCGGCGCTCTACGATGGCATAGGGAACCGGCACGTCGTTTACCCGCTGGAAGGCATTTACGATGTCCAGCACGCTGTAGCCGATGCCCGTTCCCAGATTGATGATCTCTGCGCCCTTGTGGCTCAGCAGATACTCACAGGCGGCAACATGACCGCGGGCCAGATCCACCACGTGGATATAGTCACGCACACCGGTGCCGTCGGGGGTGTTGTAGTCGTTGCCGAACACATTCAGCCGCTCCCGCTTGCCGGAGGCCACCTGGGTGATGTACGGCATCAGGTTGTTGGGAACGCCCACCGGGTCTTCGCCGATCAAACCGCTTTCGTGCGCGCCGATGGGGTTGAAGTAGCGCAGCAGGGCGCAGGACCAGTCCGGCATAGCCGTACATACATCCAGCAGGATGCGCTCATTGATGGATTTGCTCCAGGCATAGGGGTTGGTGCAATCCAGAGGATGCATGCTTTCCACCAGTGGGCTGGTCTCGATGGGGCCGTACACGGTAGCGGAAGAGGAGAATACGATGCAGCGTACACCGGCTTCCCTCATGCATTCGCACAGGGTGAGGGTGGTATCCAGATTGTTGCGGTAGTATTCAATGGGCTTGCGTACGCTTTCGCCAACAGCCTTGTAACCGGCAAAATGGATAACGGCATCAAAGCTGTGGGCGGCAAAGATCGCCCGCATGGCTTCCTTGTCGCTAACATCCGCATTGCAGAAGGTAACCGGCTTGCCGGTGATCGTCTCAAGACGCTCCAGTACCTTTTCGCTGGCGTTGTACAGATTGTCCACGATCACCGCCTCGTGGCCTGCGTTGATAAGCTCTACATAGGTGTGGGAGCCGATAAAACCGGCACCGCCGGAAAGAAGGATCTTCATATCTTGCTTACCTCGCTTTGAAAAAAATCAGAACAGCTTTTCGGGATAGGTACCGTTCTCGTGCATCTTCTTCAGCTCGGCCTGCACATAGGGCTTATCCTCCTGATAGGTAACGCCGAACCAGACCGCGTCGGTGGAGAGCATATCCACCTTCAGCTGGCCTTCCTTCATCAGCTGATCCACCAGCACGGGCAGCACATACTCAGCCTTCAGCTCGTCAGGAGCAAGACCCTTCATAAACTCGATAAACTTCTCTTCGGCTTTGGTGAACAGCCAGGGGGTAAAGCCGAAGAAGTTCATGCTTACAAGGCACTCGGGGTCGAGGATCACACCGGCGGGATCCTTTTCGGTATCGCGGATGGTACCGTCCGGGAAAGGCTGGATCTTGTAAGTCTCGGTAACGGATTCCAGCTGACCGTTGGCATCCACGCCGCACACGCCGCGGGTCACGTGCCCGTGCTCGCTGACGGTGTTCTTCAGGTAGTAGCCCACCATGCAGCCCTGGTTTTCGGGCGCCAGCTTCTCCAGATGGTCGGCCATGGTCTTGAAGGCGGGCACGCCGTAGTAGTCGTCGGCGTTGATCACGGCAAAGGGCTCATGTACCACGTCCTTGGCAGCCAGGATGGCCTGCACGGTGCCCAAAGGCTTTACGCGCTCGGCGGGTACGGTCAGCCCGGCGGGCAGATCGTTCAGCTCCTGGAAGGCGTAGGCAACTTCCACCTTATCCTTCACCACATCGCCCACCAACTTGCGGAAACGCTCCTCAAAGGAATGCTTGATGATGAAAACGACTTTATTGAAGCCGGCATTGATGGCATCATAGATGGAATAGAGCATCAGCACTTCGTTGTTGGGGCCCATGCCGTCGATCTGCTTGTCGCCGCCGTAGCGGGAACCCATGCCTGCTGCCATGATTACGAGAGTCTTATCCATTGTTGGAGACACGTCCTTTCCGGAAAGTATTGCTTCGCCCCGGCGTTGACAGGGCGGTAAGGCTGTTTTTGACAGGTCGGCGGAGGATGGCTCCGGTTATGGCTGGAACCGGAAAGATCGCTGCCGACCGATCATTTTGTCTTGTTTGAGTATAGCAATTGCAGGTGCAATTGTCAATGTTTCGGGGCGTGGCAAGGGCTGGGGAAAAGTGTTGAACAAAAAGTTCCTGCCGGGCATCTGCCCGGCAGGAGCCATGGGATCCCGAGGGGACGTGGAGCAGGGGATCAGTCGGTTACATAGACCTGCTTTCTCTGTTTGATCTTGCCCTCGCCGTCGCAGCTGCTGCAATCCCGGTCACAGAAAACCACTTCGCCGTACCGTTCGTACTTGCCGTCGCCGCCGCAGACAGGGCAGTTGCCGAAGGTGCAGCTGGGGCAGTCCACCTCCACCTCCACGGTTTCCCAGTGTCCGTTGCTGCCGCCGCCGTCGCTGCCTGTGGGCTTGGGCAGCAGGTCGGGATTCATGTCGTAAATGTAGGTGTCCAGCCGAGTCTGGGTATCTTCCAGGTCGTTGGTGGCAATGTCCAGACTGTAATATACATTGATGTCGCCGATGGACATCAGAATGACAATCGCTGCCTGCTCGGAAATGGAAGTGCGCATGCTGAAGGTACGGTCTACGGTACCGGAGCCTGTGTAGCCAAGATACCAGTATTCTTCATCGTCGTCAGGCTTCTTGTGCAAAAGAAGCTCATAATCGCCTGACTGAATCAGGGCATCAACATATTCTTTCATTCTGTACCAGTCAACAGGATTGTCTGTGCCATGGTCGTACCATTTGTAGCCCCGGTCATCATAATTGTAAGTATACCAGTTGTCCTGCTGATAGATCCGGTCACAGGGATCGATCCCCAGATATTCCTCCGGCGACAGCACCACAAGACCTTCCTTGTCCACGATCACAGACTTTTCGGAGATGCTGAGCGCACCGCAGGGAATCACAAAGCAGAGAACCAGCAGCAGAACGGTCAGAAAGACAGAAAAACGCTTCATGATAACATCACCTCATTTTGTTTTTTGGCAGAGTGCATATCCTGTATTTGATTATAGGCGTAGGGTTGTTTGGGTGTCAAGAAAAACCCGGTGCAACCATCGGAAAGATCTGTCGTAAAAAATCGGGAAAATTGCAAAGAAACACTTGCATTTTTTGAATTGTTTGCTATAATACCTAATTGGCACATCCTTGCGCCGGTCAAGCGCATCGGCGCCATAAGTCCAAGAGGAGGTGAAAGGTAATGAATAGGTACGAACTGACCTACATCATCGACACCGCAGTAGAAGAGAGCGCCCGTAAGGAACTGATCGAGAAGTTCTCTGAACTGATCAAGCTCAACGGCGGTGAAATCGAGAAGGTAGACGAGGCTTTCTGGGGCAAGCGTCGCCTGGCTTATGCCATCGACGACAAGACCGAAGGCTACTACGTTCTGGTTACGATGAAGGCTCCCAGCGATCTTCCCCGTGAGATCGAGCGCAACCTGGAGATCAACGAGAACATCCTGCGCTATCTGACCATCAAGCTGGAAGAGAAGAAGCACAGCGTTAAGCCCCGTCCCGTGCGTGTCGCTCCCGCGGCTCCCGTGGCCGAGGCCGAGGTAACCGAGGCTCCCGCCGAGGAAGTCGTCGAAACCCCCGCCGAGTAAGGAAAGGAACGGTGTTGAGCAATGAATAAGTTGACCATCATCGGCAACCTGACCCGCGACCCCGAATCCCGCACCACGGCAAGCGGCAGTACTGTCTGCTCCTTTACCGTTGCGGTAAACCGTCGCCGTTCTTCTCAGAACAGCAATCAGCCCGAGGCCGATTTCTTCCGTGTATCGGTGTGGAATCAGCAGGGCGAAAACTGCCAGCGCTACCTGGCCAAGGGCCGTAAGGTATGCGTGGTCGGCCGTGTGTCCGTCAGCACCTATCAGGGCAACGACGGTACCACCCGCGCCAGCCTGGATGTTATGGCAGATGAAGTTGAGTTCCTCTCTTCCCGTCAGGACGATGCGGGCTACACCGCCGCTCCTGCCGCCGCTCCCAAGGCTGCTCCCGCCATGGATGCAGGCTTCCAGGAAGTGGACGACGAGGACCTTCCCTTTTAATCATAACGGTCAAGAACCGTTTACCAGAATTTAGCCGAAGGAGGTACAGACCATGTCTGAAGATCGTGGCGAAAGAAGACCGGCTCGTCCCCGCGGCCGCAAGCCCCGTCGTAAGGTTTGCAGCTTCTGCGTGGACAAGATCGAATACATCGATTATAAGGACGTGAACCGTCTGCGCCGTTTTGTTAACGAGCGCGGCAAGATCATGCCCCGCCGTATGAGCGGCAACTGCGCCAAGCATCAGCGCCAGCTCTCCGAAGCCATCAAGCGCGCCCGTGCCATCGCCTTGATGCCCTACTCCGTAGAGTAAGCCAACGTTTGACCATTCACCCCGGACGAAGCAATTCGCCCGGGGTTTTGCTTTTGGCTTGGGGATTGCAATCAAATGCATTGTATGGTACGATTTACTGTAGAATGCGCCTGCTGTGGGGCAGAATCCTCCGGCAGCCGGCGGCCGCTTTTCCGGCGGCGTTTCACGAACAGAACAAACCAACCGTAAGCATAGAACCGAAAGGAGATCAACACGATGGATAAGCAGCAACTGGCAGCCTTTATCGGCGAAGGAAAAGCAGTACTGGGCATGGAGCTGGGCTCCACCCGCATCAAGGCTGTTCTGATCGGCGAGGATCACAGCCCCATCGCCATGGGCGACCATGGCTGGGAAAACCGGCTGGAAAACGGCGTCTGGACCTATCATCTGGAGGATGTATGGGCAGGCGTGCAGGATGCCTTTGCCAAACTGGCAGCCGATGTAAAGGAAAAGTACGGCGTAGTCCTTACCAAGCTGGCCGGTATCGGCGTTTCCGCCATGATGCACGGTTACCTGCCCTTCGATAAGAACGGCAAGCAGCTGGCAGAGTTCCGCACCTGGCGCAACACCATGACCGAGCAGGCTGCCGTCCAGCTGACCGAACTGTTCGGCTTCAACATTCCTCAGCGCTGGAGCATTGCCCATCTGGATCAGGCGATCCTGAACGGCGAAGCCCATGTGGCTGACATCGACCATCTGACCACTCTGGCGGGCTACCTTCACTGGCAGCTGACCGGCTGCAAGGTGATGGGCGTTGGCGAAGCCTCCGGTATGTTCCCCATCAGCGACGAAACCGGCAAGTTCGACAGCCGCATGATGGCTGCTTACGATCAGCGTCTGGCTGCCAAGGGCATTGCGTGGAAGCTGGCAGATATCCTGCCCACTGTGCTCAATGCCGGCGAGGATGCCGGTTCCCTGACCGCCGAAGGCGCAAAGCTGCTGGACCCCACCGGAACGCTGCTGCCCGGCGCACTGGTCTGCCCACCCGAAGGTGATGCAGGCACCGGCATGGTCGCCACCAACAGCGTGGCGGTGCGCACCGGCAACGTATCCGCCGGTACCTCTGTTTTTGCCATGATCGTTCTGGAAAAGAGCCTGAGTAAGGTCTATCCCGAGATCGATATGGTCACCACCCCCACCGGCAAGCCTGTTGCCATGGTGCACTGCAACAACTGTACCAGCGATATCAACGCCTGGGCGGGCATGCTGCACGGTTTTGCCGCTGCCGCCGGTAAGCCCGTGGATATGGGCGATGTGTATGTATCCCTGTTCAACGCTGCCATGGAAGGCGAAAAGGATTGCGGCGGCGTGGTCAACTACAACTACTTCTCCGGCGAACCGGTCACCGGTCTGGACGAGGGTCGTCCCATGCTGGTGCGCATGCCCGATGCCAAGCTGACCTTTGCCAACTTTGCCCGCTCTCTGGTCTTTGGCGCCATCACCTCGCTGAAGCTGGGCATGGATATCCTGACTGCCGAAAAGGTGCAGATCGACTCTCTGCTGGGTCACGGCGGCTTCTTCAAGACCCCCGGTGTGGGTCAGAAGCTGATGGCTGCCGCGCTGGGCACCCCTGTTTCCGTGATGGAGACCGCCGGTGAGGGCGGCCCCTGGGGCATGGCGCTGCTGGCTGCCTACCGCGTGAACCGTGCTGAGGGCGAAACCCTGGAAGCCTATCTGAGCGAGAAGGTATTCGGCGAAAACAAGGGCACCAAGGCAGATCCAGAAGCAGCCGATGCCGAGGGCTTTGCCGCGTACACCAAGCTGTTTGTCGCCGGTCTGGAAGCCGAGAAGGCTGCCGTTAAGGCCATGCGCTGAGATCCGCACAGAAAAGGAGCAAGATAAACCATGCTGGAGCAACTGAAGAAGGAAGTATACGAAGCCAATATGGAACTGCCCCGCCGGGGTCTGGTCACCTATACCTGGGGCAATGTATCCGGCATCGACCGGGAAAAGGGGCTGGTGGTCATCAAGCCCTCCGGCGTTGAATACGAAGACCTGAAGCCCGAAGATCTGGTGGTGCTGGATCTGGAAGGGAATGTGGTGGAGGGCGACCTGAATCCCTCATCCGATACCAAGACCCATCTGGAGCTGTACAAGGCCTTCCCCCAGCTGGGCGGCATCGTGCATACCCACAGCCCCCATGCGGTGGCATGGGCACAGGCGGGCAGCGATATTCCCTGCTACGGCACCACTCATGCCGATTATTTCTACGGCCCCATTCCCTGCGCCCGCAGCCTGACCCCTGCCGAGGTGGATGAGGACTACGAGCGCAACACCGGCAAGGTGATCATTGAAACCTTTACCGAGCGAGGCCTGAACCCCGTTCATGTGCCCGCCGTCATCTGCCGCAACCACGGCCCCTTCACCTGGGGCAAGAACGCCGCTCAGGCGGTCTACCATGCCGTGGTGCTGGAAGAGGTCTCCAAGATGGCTATGTATACCCGCCAGATCAATGCACAGGTGGAGTCTGCGCCCCAGCATGTGCAGGATAAGCACTTTATGCGCAAGCACGGCCCCAATGCCTATTACGGGCAGAAGAAGTAATGGGGGAGGCGTGCCAAGGGGCGCCGCCCTTTGGATCCCTGCTCAAGGGGCAATGCCCCTTGGGAATCCCGGGTTTGCACAGCTTTGCGGTGCAAGGGTGGGAATAGGGGAGCCTTACAAGAAAAGAACAAACGCACCGCTGCGGGTCGGCGGTGCGTTTGTTCTTTTGAAATGGGAAAGCACATGCTGATTGCTTGCCGATCATTGGCGTAGGGAGTATGAAAAGAAACGAGCGCAGCCCTTGCAGGGGTTGCGCTCGTCCGGGTCGGTTTTACGAAGCGGATTCGCTGGCCTTTACAGCCTTTTTCCGGGGCTTCTTGGGCTTGGGGGCAGCAACTGCCTCGGCAGCCTTTTCCTCGCCCTCCAACACCAGTCTGGGGGCTTCCTCTCCCAGAACCGCCTTTTTGGTGATCACCACGCCCTTCACATCGTTGCGGGAAGGCAGGTCGAACATGGTGTCCATGAGGATGTTCTCCACGATGGCGCGCAGACCGCGTGCACCGCTCTTGCGCTCGATGGACTGCTTGGCGATCAGCGTGAGGGCTTCGGGTTCGAAGGTCAGGTCGATGCCGTCCAGATTCATCAGGTAGCCGTACTGCTTGACCAGAGCGTTTTTGGGCTCGGTCAGGATGCGTACCAGCTGTTCCTCGTCCAGTGCATCCAGTGTTACGGTGATGGGCAGACGACCCACAAATTCGGGGATCAGACCGAACTTGATCAGATCCTCGGGGCGCAGCTGGTGCAGGGTCTCGTTCAGGCTGCGGTCGTCCTTGCCGTGCAGCTCGCTGCCGAAGCCAAGGCTCTTCTTGCCCACACGGCTTTCGATGATGGGCGCGATGCCGTCGAATGCACCGCCGCAGATGAAGAGGATATTGGTGGTATCAATCTGGATAAACTCCTGATGGGGATGCTTGCGCCCGCCCTGCGGGGGAACGCTGGCAACCGTGCCTTCCAGGATCTTCAGCAGGGTCTGCTGTACGCCCTCGCCGCTTACATCGCGGGTGATGGAGGGATTCTCGCTCTTGCGGGCGATCTTGTCGATCTCGTCGATATAGATGATGCCGCGCTGGGCGGATTCGATGTCGTAATCGGCAGCCTGGATCAGTCGAAGCAGAATGTTCTCCACGTCCTCGCCCACATAACCGGCCTCGGTCAGGCTGGTGGCATCGGCGATGGCGAAGGGCACCTTCAGCAGCTTGGCAAGGGTCTGGGCCAGAAAAGTCTTACCGCAGCCGGTGGGGCCAACCAGCAGGATGTTGCTCTTTTGCAGCTCCACCTCGGTATCTGTTCCGGCGGCAGGGGCGGCATCGATGCGCTTGTAGTGGTTGTAAACCGCCACAGCCAGCGCGCGCTTTGCCTTGTCCTGACCGATCACGTACTGATCCAGCACCTCTTTGATCTCCCGCGGACGGGGGATCTCCTCGCCCTTGGTGCGGGACTGGTGCTTGGGCATCAGGTCGTCGCTGATGATCTCCTGACACAGCATGATGCATTCGTTGCAGATCTGTACATTGGGGCCCGCCACCATGCGCATGACCTGCTCGCTGCTTTTGCCGCAGAAGCTGCACCGCTTGGGCTTGGGCATACGGGGGTTAAAATCGTCTCCCGCCATGGTTTTACCTCGCTTTATGTGTTACTTGGAGTTGCGCGGCTGGTAGATCTCGTCGATAATGCCGTATGCAAGGGCTTCTTCGGCGCTCATAAAGTAGTCGCGCTCTACATCACGCTTGACCTTTTCGATATCCTGACCGCTCATCTCGGCCATCATGCGGGTCATCTTTTCCTTGGTCTTCAGCAGCCATTCGGCACGGATGGCAACATCTGTCGCCTGTCCCTGCGCGCCGCCAAGGGGCTGATGGATCATGATCTCGCTGTTGGGCAGCGCAAGACGCTTGCCCTTTTCGCCGGCCATCAGCAGGAAAGCGCCCATGCTGGCTGCCATGCCGATGACCACTGTGCGCACGTTGCATTTGATGTAGTTCATGGTATCGTAGATGGCCATACCGGCAGTTACGCTGCCACCGGGGCTGTTGATGTACAGAGAGATGTCCGCATCGGGGTTTTCCATCTCCAGAAACAGCATCTGCGCTACGACCAGGTTGGCGGTATCGTCATCGATCTCGCCGCTGAGGAACACGATGCGGTCCTTCAGAAGACGGGAATAAATATCGAAGGAACGTTCACCGCGGTTGGTTTGTTCAACGACCATGGGGATCAGACCCATTAGGATTCCCTCCTTTTGCAAACGTGGGTAGAAAAGTGAAAGGGCGCACCGCTGGATATACCCTAAGAGCATATGCGAGCGGTGCGCGTTTTATTCGTTGTTTTGCTGTGCAAAACGATTATTCGGCTTCGGTCTCCTGAGCTTCGTCGGCCTTGGGATCGTGGAGCTCTTCGGTCACCTTGGCATTCTCCCACAGCATATCCAGCGCCTTGGTAACGGCAGCGCGATGCTTGAAGAACTCCATCTGGCCTTCGCCAAAGGACTTCTTGATCTCTTCCACGGTCTGACCCATGGGCTCGGCGTAGCCGGCCAGCAGCTCGTCCACGTCTTCTTCGGTGGCTTCGATGCCTTCAGCCTTCACGATCTCGTCCAGCACCAGCTCGGTCTTCACGGTCAGCTCGGCTTCGCTGCGGTACATATCGCGCATCTGAGCGGGGGTCTGGCCCAGCATGCTCAGGTACTGCTCCATGCTGAAGCCCTGCTGCTGCATACGCCAGCCCATCTGCTGCATCATATCGTCCAGCTTGTCCTCTACCATGGGGGCGGGGATATCCACCTCGGCGTTGGCAACGGCCTTGTCCACCAGCTGCTGCTTGGCGGCTTCCTCGGCATGGGCGGAAGCAGTCTCCTGGATCTTCTTGGCGATGTCGGCGCGGTAATCGGCCAGGGTTTCGAAATCGCTTACTTCGGCAGCGAAATCGTCATCCAGCTCGGGCAGCTCTTCCTTGGTGATGGCGTGCAGCTTTACGTGGAAGACGGCATCCTTGCCGGCCAGCTCCTCGCTGTGGTACTTCTCGGGGAACTTTACGGTCAGGTCGCGCTCTTCGCCGATCTGCATGCCGATCATCTGCTCTTCAAAGCCGGGAATGAAGCTGCCGGAACCGATCACCAGATGCTGATGCTCGGCGGTGCCGCCTTCGAACTTTACGCCGTCAACGCTGCCGGAGTAGTCCAGCTCGGCGTTGTCGCCGTTCTCCAGAGCGCGGTCGGTCACCTCGATGCTGCGGGCAACGCGCTTGCGCTCCTGCTCCAGACGGGCGTCGATCTGCTCGTCGGTCACGGGGTGGATGTGCTTGGAAACTTCCAGACCCTTGTAGTCGCCCAGCTTCACTTCGGGCATAACATACACTTCGGCGGTGAAGACAACGTCCTTGCCCTTTTCGATGGTTTCAACATCCACCTCGGGGCGGCTTACGGGATTGATGCCGCTCTCGGAAACAGCCTTGGTGTAGGCTTCGGGGAAGATGGCTTCCAGCGCATCATCGTAGAAAACGGCTGCGCCGTACATGCTCTCGATAAGACGGCGGGGAGCCTTGCCCTTGCGGAAACCGGGCACGACGATCTGGCCGCGGATCTTCAGATAGGCCTTCTGCACCGCTTCTTCAAAGTCGGCGGCAGGGGCGGTGAAGGTAAACTTTACTTTGTTACCGGAAAGCTTTTCAACAGTGTATTCCATGGTAATTTCCTCCCTGGCAGAGCGCTTGCTGCTGTCAACATTTTCAAAAGACACCGATGATAAGTATACCATTGTTTGCCTTGGCATGCAATACCGCAAAGCATCTTTTCTTGGCATATTTCTGTGGATCACAGTATTTTGTGTACGGCTTCCTTCCTGCCTGCACGCCGCAATTTTACTATTGACTTGGTGTGCGACCGTGATATACTGATTGACATATCAATTGCTCACCAGAACAAATCGTATGGGTTCACCGGCAAAAGAGAAGGTGCTCTCAAAGTTGCTCTTTTCCATCATTACATCTTGCAGGCGGTAATGATGAAGACCAAAAAACCGATTACGTCTGCAGCAGAAGGGAGAATACCTGTGGCCGATTTTGACAGCATTCCCTATATCGTACTGTACAAGGGCGGCATCGAAACCGAAGAACAATTCAATGCGATGCTCGAAAAAGAATGTGGAGCTGATCAGGAGCAGCAGCACGCCTTCCTGTGCCGGTGGCTGCGGGAATGGCAGCAGAAAAATCCTTTGCGCTTTGTGCTGGCAGAGCTTTACGATTCTGATGAAATCGCCCAATTCCTGTGCTTTGCGGCGGACTATATCGAGGCCTTCGACTATTCCGCGCAGGACATGATGCTTGACCATTCCTACCATTTTGGAGGGAAAAGGGTGGAAGCGGCAAGAAGCAAACTGGAAGCCGCAAGCCTCAAGGGTAGCAGCACGCCTGCCAAGCCTTCTTTCAGCGATGTTCAGGGGATCGAAGAAGATGAACTGCCGGATTTCGAAGCAGTCTTTACCAAAGAACTGGAGCTCCTTTCGGCAGAGCAGCGGCTTGAGCTGATGACGACGGTATTCGGCTGCCATGACTATGACCGGGACGATCTGCCCGAGGTAGAGGATTGCATTGCTTCTCTGGAAGTGATCCTTGATGAGAACGGCTGGGGCAGCGATCTGTTTGCAAAGATGCGCGCTGCCATACAGGACTATAAGGAAACACATAGCGGCAATTAAATAAGCGCCAGTGCGCTTCCCTTTCCCTCCTGCATCCCTGCGGGAGGGACTTTTGTTCCCAGCAAGACTGTGCAGAAACCAAAACCCCCTCGCCCTTGCGGGCGAGGGGGTAAATGTTATTCACATTTTACCAGCAATTCGTTAAGCGGAAATTAGTTCAGCTCGGCGAAGTACTTGATGGTGCGGACCATCTGGCTGGTGTAGGAGTTCTCGTTGTCGTACCAGGACACGACCTGCACCTGATAGGTGTCTTCGTCGATCTTGGCGACCATGGTCTGGGTGGCATCGAACAGAGAGCCGTACTTCATGCCGATGATGTCGGAAGAAACGATCTGCTCTTCGGTGTAGCCGTAGGAAGCGGAAGCGGCAGCCTTCATGGCAGCGTTGATGGACTCCTTGGTCACATCCTTGCCCTTAACAACGGCAACCAGCAGGGTGGTGGAACCGGTGCAAACGGGCACGCGCTGGGCAGAACCGATCAGCTTGCCGTTCAGCTCGGGGATAACCAGGCCGATAGCCTTGGCAGCGCCGGTGCTGTTGGGAACGATGTTCTGGGCGCCGGCACGGGCACGACGGAGATCGCCCTTGCGATGGGGGCCGTCCAGGATCATCTGGTCGCCGGTGTAAGCGTGCACGGTGGTCATGATACCGCTCTGGATCGGAGCGTAATCGTTGAGGGCCTTGGCCATCGGGGCGAGGCAGTTGGTGGTGCAGGAAGCGGCGGAGATGATCTTGTCTTCAGCGGTCAGGGTGTTTTCGTTGACGCTGTAAACGATCGTCTTGAGGTCGTTGCCGGCCGGAGCGGAGATAACGACTTTCTTGGCGCCGGCGGTGAGGTGCGCTTCGGACTTGGCCTTCGAGGTGTAGAAACCGGT
>JAFXBE010000081.1 GCA_017516765.1 Clostridia bacterium
ACGGCTCCCCGGGCGGCAAACGGCGATAGGAACCCCTTGCTACGCAAGGGTTCCGAAACCACCGTACACGCCGCTGGTTTCGGATTGACAATCGGAGGGCTGCGGCCCTCCGATACCTCTGGGACTTCTTTGACAGTCTGACGCCATGTTTTCGTTCGAGAACATGGCGTTTTTTCAGTTGATGCAGCTTCTCCGGGCAGGATACCGAAAAAATTTTTTCTCCGGCAAACCAAAAGCACATCTCGTGCGTCTGATAATCGGAAGCAGATCCCGCATGCCTTCGGGCGATGCGGAAAAGGGGAGGGAAGTGATGCCGTGAATGCCGTCACCTTTCAGGCAAAGGCGAAGCAGCTGGAAAAGCTGCTGTACCGGATCGCCTGGAGCTATCTGGGCAACAACCAGGATGTGGAGGATGTGGTGCAGGACGCCTTGATGAAGGCGTGGGAAAAAAGAGATACCCTGCGCAATCCTGACCGTTTTCAGCCGTGGCTTGCACGGATCCTTGTGAATCAGTGCAGGAATGTGCTGCGCAAACGCAAGAGAGTCAGCTTTTTCCCGCTGGAGGAACAGACTGCCGTCGCCGGGAGCGATCCGGCTGCCGCAGCGGTCCATACGGCTGTGCTCAGCCTGAAGCCGGAACAGCGTATGGCGGTTACGCTGTTTTATCTGGATGGGTATTCGGTCAACGAGATCGCCGAAACCCTCGGCAGCCCTGCCGGCACGGTCAAAACGCGGCTGCATGCGGCCAGAAAGCAGCTCAGAAAGCTCCTTGAGGCGGATTGGGAGGAATAAAGCAATGAAGAAAGAAGATTTCAGCCGGTATCTGGCTTCGGTCGTTCCCGAACCCCCCGCGGGCTTTTCCGACCATATGGACCGTGTGCTGGGGCAGATCGTCCGGCAGGAGGAAAACGCCCGCGGCACGGAACCCCGGAACGGCGGAACAGGTTTCAACAAGCGGGTGTTTGCGCTTGCGCTTGCAGTATTGGTTCTGCTTTGCTCCGCAGCATGGGCGGCGGCGCATTGGGGCATTTTCGATTCCCTCGGCTTTCTCTTCGGCAGACCGGAAAGCGGCGTGCAGCTTCAGAAGATCATGCACAGGGAAACTATCAATGATGTGAAGATCAGCATTCTGGAGGCCGGTTACGACGGGCGCACGCTGCTTTTGCAGTACAGCTACCGTCTGCCCGGCGAAACGCAGGCCTGGGCATCCGCCGAAGACGGGCTGCCCCCGGAGGCGATGGAGCAGCTGAACAGCCGACGGGTGGGCTGGTGGATCGATCATTTCTGGATCGACGGGCAGTGTGTGGATATGGCAGCCAATTCCGGCTCGGTGACAGAGGGCACGGAGAACCCCGGCGAGATCCTGATCACGGAATACTGGCGGCTGGATCATCTGGAGATCGCTCTGGACGGCAGGGTGACCATCGCCCTGCCCATTGGCGAAAAGCAGCCGCTGGAGCAGTATTCGTTGGCAGAGCATCCGGAAAAATACGATGCAGACGGTATGCTCAGGCAGCCGCAGCAGGGCGTGGTCGTCTTTTCCTTTGATGCGGGCGATGTGCGCAGGCAGATCACCACCTTGCACCCCGGCACGGAGACCGTTGTCGATGAAGGCAGGGTAACCGTTGCCGAAGCCGCCTTTTCGCCCCTGATGACCTACATCACCCTTGCGCTGGAGGGCGACCCCCGGGCGCTGGAGGCTTACAAGGCGGCGAACGGGGAAGGGCTTTGCGACGAACAGGGCAACGTGCTCTGGCCGTACACCGCAGCAGATGTACACTATGCCTATATTACCTCCCTTACGCTGGTGGATGGCGAGGGCAACGAGCTGTTCCCGGAGCATCACGGCTGCAACGGCGTCGGGGATGAGGATGCGGAATTCCTGTATCCCGCCATCCCTGCGGAGCGGATGCCGGAGGAATTGTGGCTGGCGCCGAAGAAGGACGGCATCATCTCGATGCAGGAGGCAGTACAGATCCGGTAATGGACGGAATATTCAGGCGCGTGTACCGATGGTTTGCCTGCGGTCGTGCTCAGGTTCCCCGGGCGTTCCACCTTGCGTTCCTGCGCACGCTGGAACAGATCGGGGAACGGGAGCGCATCCGGCAGCAGTGGCAGGCGGTCAGAAAGGTAACCCCTGCGCCGGATCGGGACTGTGAAAAAACCAACCAATCATCGTAATACG
Source organism: Clostridia bacterium (assembly GCA_017516765.1). GTDB lineage: Bacteria > Bacillota > Clostridia > Christensenellales > Aristaeellaceae > Limiplasma. Next base: position 2,186 of record JAFXBE010000081.1, read on the forward strand.
GGGTGATCCTTTCGTGAAACAGCGGGCTTTGGCGCTGCTTCTGCTGCTGGCATGCCTTTTTGCCTGCCCCGCAGCGGCGCAGGCGACGGATGAAGCGGTTTACGATTCGTTTTTTGACCAACAGGTGTTTGTGGGGGATTCCATCACCCGGCATTTGAAGATCTATCTCAAAGAGCAGGCAGCCAAAGGGATCTCCGTACCCGAACCCGTCTTCCTGACAGCGCAGAGCTACATGCTCTACACAGCCAGCCGCAGAAATCTGCTGGAGCGGCATACCAACATCCTCTGGCGCGGGCGGGAGGTGCCGCTGCGGGAGGCGGTTGCGGAAATAAAGCCCGGGCGGGTGTTCATCCTGCTGGGGGTCAACGATTATGCGGGAGAGGATATTCCCAAGCATATCGGCTACTGCGAGCGTATCGTGGATCTGCTGGCGACCCCCGATACCCGGCTGTATTTCTTCTCGCTCACGCCGGTCACGCGCCGGTTCAGCGGCTCCGGCGACCGGCGCACCCAATGGGACGAATACAATCTTGCGCTGGAGGAGATGTGCCGGCGAAAGGGCGCGTTCTATATCGACATCGCCACCCCGCTGAAGGACGGGGAGGGGTATCTGAAGGAGGAATACTGTTCCGACGGGCTCTACCACCTGTCGCCCGCAGGGCTGCGGGTCTGGCTGGATACCCTGCGGGATTATGCCCGGCAGCAATACGAACAGGGGCTTTGGAGCCCCGAAAAGGAGGCTCTGCAATGACTCGGCTGAGAAAAAGCGGTCTTGTGCTGCTGCTTGCGATCATCCCGCTGCTGCTCGGCGCATGCGCCGCCCCGGCTGCACAGCCGGACAGCCCAGCGCGCCCCCTGCAGGAAACGGTGGGGGAGGCGCTGGCGGGCTATACGGGGCTTGTGCCGGTGGAACTGACCGACCTTGTCGGGCTTACCGGGCTTGATGAAACCATGATCGGTGACTGGGTGTATCTGGTCTCTGCCGACGGTCTGTCTGCCGAAGAAGTGATCGCCCTGCGCTGCACGGAGGAAAACCATGTTCCCGCGGTGAAGGAACGGCTGGAGATCTATCTGGAGCAACGGCTTCGGGAGACCCGGAACTATCTGCCCGATGCGTATGCATGTCTGCAGCAGGCAGCGGTGCAGACGGAAGGCAGGCTTGTGCTGCTGGTAACGGGCAGCAGGGCGGAGGCGTGGGCAGAAACCATACTGGCGGGGGAATAGCCCCCATCCCTCTCTGTGCAATACGCACGGAGGGGGATTTTTTCATGCCCCGGAAAGATTCATATTTCAGAAACATATCGCAGATAAATCGGAAACCATCCTCCCGTAGAATAGCCATCGTCGGTTGGAACAGATCAGCCGCAATGAAGGAGGATGACGGGCATGAAGAAAAAGAGATGCAAATGCATACAAAGAGCCGCACCGTTTCCGGTGCGGCTCTTTCATCAAATATACTATGCAGGTTTTTGTCAGCCCCGATCAGCCCTTCAGCCAGTCGGCGGGGCGTACGCTCAGGTTGGAGGGGTCGGCGGGATCCACGTCCATCACCATCAGGGAGCGGTCGTTGTCGATCTGCTTCTTCTGGGGGGTGGCGGTGCTCATCACGAATGCGGTGCCGATCACATCCACGTGGAACTCGGCCATCAGGTCGATCATGCCCTTGGCGGTGCCGCCCGCCTTGAGGAAATCGTCCACGATCAGCGCACGGGTGCCCTCGGTCACGGCGCGGCGGTTCAGGCTCATGGTCTCGATGTGCCCGCCGGAGCCGGATACATAGTTGATGTTCACCGCAGGGCCTTCGTACACCTTGCTGGATCGCCGGGCAATCACCAGCGGCAGCCCCATGGCTTCGGCGGTCATCAGTGCAACGGGGATGCCCTTGGTCTCCATGGTCAGCACGAAATCGGGCTGCTGGTCGTAGTACTGCTGGGCGATGATGGTGCCCATGGTGGATACCAGCTCGTGCTGGCTCAGGATGTCACTCAGGTAGAGGAAGCCGCCGGGCAGCACCCGGGAGGTGGTGGCCAGCTGGCTGCACAGGTCGCTCACAAAGCCCAGCGCCTTTTCCCGGCTGATGGCGCGGCGATAGCGCACGCCGCCCGCCGCACCGGTGACCGTTTCCAGCTGCCCCAGCTCAAAGCGGGTAAAAACGCCCTTGAGCAGGTCGATATCCTCGCTCAGGGTGGATTTTGCCGCATTGAACAACTCGCAGAAATGGGACAGGGTAAAGATGCGGTTGGGTGCGGAGGTGAGCAGCTTGGTAAGCGCAGCCATGCGCTCGTTGCGGCGGATGTGATCCAATTGGGTTCAGTCCTTTCGTGGCAGGGCGAAGGTTCGGAAAAACGCCTTCGGCGGGGTGTGAAGGGGAAGAAAATGGCGATTTTGCATGGCCTGCGTGGATCGCAGGCGCAAAATGCACTCCGCATAGTATACCATAAAAGCTGAATAATTCAAGGCACATTTTGCACGAATGTTCGGCTGCACGTTCGACCCGCCCTTCGGCGGGTCGCCCGCGCTCATAGGGGACAGCAGTTCCGCGGCGCTTATGGGCAGGGTCCCTTCCCTGCCCGCGCCGCTTGCTTGGTCGCCTCCTCGAGCCTACGGCTCTGCGGGGGCGCCCCCGGTTCGTGGGGCTTGGCTGCGGGGGTGGGGGGTGGGCTATTGAGAAGGCTCCTTCCGTTAGGAGGGAGCTGTCGCCGTAAGGCGACTGAGGGTGTTTGGAGTAGGGGCGGTGTGCCGGTTCGAGCTGGACGATGCCCGGGCAAAAGACCACCATCCCCAACGCCTTGCAAATCCCCCACCATCAGGCACTACGTGCCAGCTTCCTCCCCGTAGGGGGAAGAAGCCTTTGCTGTTGGCTTTCTGCCATGGTAACAGCCAACCCACAAGGCTCCTTCTGAGGGTGCTTGGAGCAAGGGCTGCATACCCATTTCCTTGCCAGCCCCATCAAAAATCCCCGGAGCATCAAACAGCTCCGGGGTTCTGCTATTCTGTTCCTCACTCCCCGAACCCGCCGTCCACCCCGAGCACCTGTCCGGTGACAAAACCTGCCCCGTCCGCTGCCAGCCAGCATACGGCGTTGGCAACGTCCTCCGGGGTGCCCAGACGGCACAGGGGCGTTTCCTCCGCAAGGGCGGCCAGATCCTCTTCGGTATAGCAGGAAAGCATATCCGTGCGGATCACGCCGGGGCACAGGCAGTTGACGGTGATGCCGCTGGGGCCCAGCTCTTTGGCGAGGGCTTTGGTCAACCCGATCAGCCCGGCTTTGGCGGCGGAATAGGCTGCCTCGCAGCTGGCTCCCACCCGCCCCCAGATGCTGGAGATGTTGATGATGCGCCCGCTTTTGCGGCTCACCATACCGGGGATCACCTCCCGGCAGGCGTAGAAAGCGGCGGACAGGCTGGTATCCAGCACGGTGTGCCAATCGGTATCGGTCATGTCGGTAAGCAGCCCCTGCCATGCGACCCCGGCATTGTTCACCAGCAGGTCGATGTGCCCAAGCTGCCGCATCGCAGCTTCCACCATCTCCCGCACCTGCCCGCTGTGGCAGACATCGCAGCGGATGGGCAAAGCCCCGGTCTCCAGTGCCAGCTGCTGTGCGGCGGCATCGCTGCTGCGGTAGCAGAACGCCACCCGCCAGCCCTTCCCGGCAAGCCCACGGACAATGGCAGCCCCAATCCCCCGGCTGCCCCCGGTGATGAGTGCGGTTTGCATGGTAGGAACCTCCTTATAAGACAGGTCGTGTCTGATGATGATCGCGTTCCGGCACCCTCCGGGAAGGAGCCTCGTGGGGCTGGCTGTCACCAATGCAGCCACCCGCCCCAAGGCTTCTTCCCCCAGCGGGGGAGGAAGCTGTCAGGCGCAGCCTGACTGATGGTAGGGGAATTTGCAAGACGATGGGGACGGTAGTCTTCTGCCCCGGGCGGTGAACAACCCGAACCGGCATACCGCCACTACTCCAAGCACCCTCAGTCGCCTGACGGCGACAGCCTACGGCCCGCACCCTCAGTCGGCGTACAGCCCACTAACCGTGGTCTGTACTTGCTTCGGTTGTCGACTGCGGGTCGCTAACGCCTTCGGCGTTGTGCGCACTGCGCACGCGCTTCCCGACCTCGCCCCTTGCACAGGGGAGGCTCTTTCCGCAGGTGTGGGGCGCGCAGCCCCACCCAGTCCCTCGCAGCGGCCCTGCGGATATCCTATACCCCAGCCCGCGCAGCGAAAAAACCGAAAGGAAGATCACCATGAAACACCCCCTGCAGGCGGCAGCCTGCGTCCTTATGTGCCTCCTGCTGTGCAGCTGCAGCGCATCCTCCGGCGAAAAACAGATCTTCCCCATCTGCATGAGCCTGGACCGGCTGCCGGACGGGCGGCTGCAGCTGGGGGTACAGGTGAGCAGCATGGATCCGGCGCAGGGGTATGCGGTATTCTCCGCCGCCGGTGCCGACTTCGACCAGGCGCTGGAGATCCTTGGAGCATCGATGCCCTACCCGCTGCATTTCGGGCAGCTGCGCCTGTGCATGCTGGGCTACGCTCTGGCGGCGGAGCAGCCCCTGCGCACGCTGCTGGAACCTGTGGCCGCCCTGCGCACCCTGCGCCCCGATGCAGCGGTAACGGTCGCCATGGGCAGCGCACTGGAAACCATGACCGCCCAGCAGCCCGATCTGGGGGTGCGGCTGAGCACCTATCTGGATCAGCTGCTGGCAAGGCTGCGGCAGGAACGGCTCGCCCCGCAGGAAACCCTGACCGATGTGCTGTCCATGCTGGGCAGCGATCGGGGCGACCCGGTGCTGGGGCTGTGCGCCGTCAACCAAAACGCAGCCGGGGACAGCTCCGGGAAGGACAAATCCTCCGGCGGGCAGGAGGGAGAGAAGGCACAGAGCGTGTTCCACGCCTCGGGGAGCATCGCCATCGGCGAGCCGTCCCCCGGCAGCGATCTGCCCCCCGCCCTCACGGCGGGCGCAATGCCCCGGCAGGGCGGCAACCCTGTGGAATACGTGGGCTGCATCACCACCGGCGGCGGACGGCTCACCGGCTCCCTCACCGCCGCCCAGACCCGGCTGTTTCTGCTGCTGCGGCAGGAGGCAAGGGTTACATCGTCCTCCCCACAGGAGGCGATCATCCGCATCCCCAAACAGATCCCCCTGACGGATGCTTCAGAACTTGTAACAACGCTTCGACAGATGGACTGCGACGGTCTGGGCGTTGGCGCAGCCCTTGCAAGGCAATACTTGGATATCCCCTCCCAGCACGCCGCGCAGCCGGATGATCCTTTCCGTTCCACACATTTGACAATTACATATTGATGCTGTAAAATACAGATGCGGTGTAACCATACGCCGCATCTGTTCCGCGCTTTGTGCTGGAATATTTTTACACTTGCTATTCCGCCTGACCTTTGCTATAATTATGCGGATGTATCGTCGTTAGTCCAATAGTGATTGCCGAGGTGATTGACCCGTGAAAGCTCTGCGCAGATTGTTTTACAACTGGGCTTTTTTGGACATCAATCACACCTGCAGCTACAAACAGACGTTTTTTGCCACCTTCGAGGATGACAACTGCATGCTCAACCAGGAGATGATCTCCCGCCTGTCGCTGCTGCTTTCGCTGGTATCGGCGTATGTGCTGTTTTTCCTGATGCGCACCGCCCCCGGCTCCCCCTCCAACGTATTCCATCTGGTGATGATGATCATTCTGCTCATCTTCCTCTACACCAGCAAAATGATGACCTTCCGCTACTCCGCGCCGCTGCTTTCCAACACGGTAACGGTGCTGTTCATCTGCCTGCTCTACGGCATTACGCTGATCAATCAGGTAATGGATTTCGATCTGCCCAGGGTGCTGTTCTTTATCGTAATGGCATTGGTGCCGGTGGCCTTTGTGCTGCCCCCCGTGCTTTTTGCCGTGCTGAATATCGCCTTCGGCATCGCCTATCTGGTGATCGTGTACAAACAGGTGGGTCAGGCGGGCTTCTACGACGAGACCCTTGCGGTGACCATCGTCTTCGCCGTTTCCACGGTGCTGGGCTGGTACATCGGGCGCACCCGCGCCGAGCAGGCGTTTGCCGACCAGAAGAACCACGCCCTTACCAAGACCCTGCAGATGACCAGCCTGACCGACCAGCTGACCGGGCTGCTCAACCACCGCAGCTTCCAGAACGATTACTACGAACTGTTCAAAAACAGCCAGCAGAACAACCGCCGCATCGGCGTAATCATGATCGACATTGACAAATTCAAGCTCTTCAACGACTATTACGGTCATCTGGAGGGCGACCGGTGCCTGAACCTGATCGGCAGCGCCATCGGTGAGTTCGGGGGCGAAGAGATCAACACCTACCGTTTCGGCGGCGAGGAATTTGTGCTGCTGCTCTACGGCGCATCCGCCAAGCGCACCATCGCCGTTGCCGAGAGCCTGCGCCAGAAGGTGTATGATATGCAGATCACCCACGAATACAGCCCCACCGCACCGGTGGTCACCGTCAGCGTGGGCGTGCATCTGGGCACCCCGCCCGGGCACGAAAAGCCCATGAATTTCTTCGACCATGCCGATCAGGCCATGTACGTGAGCAAACGCAACGGCGGCAATCAGGTAACGGTATACCACGAGCCCGGCAAAGAAGAGGGCGAGGAAGAGGAATAACGACCGTCAAATGCAGCACACCCCCAACGCCATAGGCGTTGGGGGTGTTTTTCGATACCGCACAGCAGGATAAACCAAAACCGGGAGCCGCTTGCACAGGCAGCTCCCGGGTTTTCCCTGTGGGCGGCGATCCCTACCGGAACAGGGTGCATTCCCCGCTTTCCCGGTAGTAGGCGATCAGCCGGTCGATCTTCTCCCGGGTGCAGCCGAATTGCTTCGCCAGACAATCCCGGCAGAGAAATTCCTCCGCCGCCCGGTACACCAGCTTGCGGTAGATGGCGATATCATCATCCAGCAGGGGTTGGGCACAATCCTTGCAGGTCTGGTAATTGCTCATCAGCGTTTGACCACCTTGGCGCGGAACATGAGGCAGTCGTGGGAATCGATCTGGGCAGCGTACCGCTCGCTGAATTTGCCGATGGTCTTGTGGGCATAGCAATCGTACAGCTCCAGCCCGTAGCCGCTGCTGTAGGGCAGACCGATGTCGTAGAACTGCAGGCTCATCTCGCTCTTCCGGTCGCCGAAATTGAAGAAGCCGATGGCGTAATCGCCGCCGTAAAGGGGCTTGATGAGGGCAAACACCTTCTCCGGGTTGTTCCACTGGCGGATGCAGAAGGGGCCGCGGCACTCGATATCCTGATTGATGGCGATCACATCCGGGTTCATGAGGATCTCTTTGGTGGAATCGCTCATTTTTCGGATGTCGCAGCCGATCATCAGGGGAGAGTTCATGATCGCCCAAAGGGCGAAGTGGGTCTTGTATTCGGTCGCCGTGCAGCCGCCCGCCACCTCGGCGATCCAGCTGTTGTCGCTGTTGCCGTGCATGCCCACCACCAGCATATCCATATCGTTGTGGCAGTAGGGGCCGCCGTAGCATTCCTTGCCCAGCTGGGAGCGCACCAGCCGCTCGATGCTCTGCCAGCTGTCCTGAATATCGCCGGTGGATCGGAACAGGTTCGCCCCCGTCTGGCGGATCCAGTCATGCACGCCGTCCGCGCCCCAGTTGCAGGCAGAGAAAACGATATCCCGCCCGCAGTTGCGCAGCGCCATGCCCATGCGGCGGTACAGGTTTGCACCGTCCGCTGCGCCGGGCTTGTAGCAGTAGTCGTACTTCAGATAGTCCACGCCCCAGGAGGCAAAGGTTCTGGCATCCTCGTACTCATGCTCGAAGCTGCCGGGGTAGCCCGCACAGGTGTGGGTACCGGCGCAGGAGTACATACCGAACTTGAGACCCTTGGAGTGGACGTAATCCGCCACATCCTTCATGCCGTCGGGGAACTTTTCCGGGTCGGGCACCAGCTTGCCCTTGACGCGATCCCGCAGGCTCCAGCAGTCGTCGATAACGATGTACCGGTAGCCCGCATCCCGCAGACCGGTCTCCACCATGGCATCGGCAGAGGTCTTGATCAGATCGGCGTTGATGTTCCAGCTGAAGGTATTCCAGGAGTTCCAGCCCATGGGCGGGGTAGGCGCCAAGGGCGCGGCGGGCAGGGTTTTCTTTTTCATGTTTTCTTTCTCCTTCAAGCCCGGAAAAAACCGGGTATTCTATGGAGATATTATAGGACGGGCGGGGAAGTGCGTCAATGGGGAACCATGGGCGGCAGCGCGAACCGGCGGCTACGGCTGAAGCCAAGACCCTGTACCCATGCAAAAAACCGCCGCGCACAGGCACGGCGGTTCGAATGGCTGACAAACCCATACTTTTCGATCAAAGTCGCACATCCTGCGCCTTCGGCGCTCGCTGTGCTTGCAAAAAACGCTGCGGCGTAGGGATTGTGGGCTCTGCCCACACCCGGCATGGGCGACGAAAGGAAGTGCGTGCGCAGTGCGCACAACGCCAAAGGCGTCAGCGACCCGCAGTCTCGGGCCGAAGCAAGTACAGACCACGGTTAGTGGGCTGTACGCCGACTGAGGTTGCGGAAATGATCCCCCTGCACCCCGCATTGTTACTTCAACTGTCCCTTCCACAGCGCATAGACCATATCGCTGGGCATCTGCCAGTCGCCCCGGGGGCTGAGACCCACCGTACCCACCTTGGGGCCGTCGGGCACGCAGTTGCGCTTGAACTGCTGGGTGTAGAACTTCTTTACAAAGGTGGAAAGCTGCTTGTCCACCACATCCTCGCCGTACACGCCGTCAAAGGCCTGCAAAGCCAGCATGCGCAGCTTGTCCGGGCTTGCGCCGCTGCTCTGCTGGTGGTAGAGGAAGAAATCGTGGAGGGCATAATCGCCCAGAATATCCTCGGTGCGCTGGGTCAGCTCGCCGGTGATGTTGGGCAGCAGCTCCGGGCTGACCGGGGTATCCAGAATGTCTGCACAGACCTGCTTTACCGCACCGCCGAAGCAGTTCTCGCTCATGTACTTCACCAGCCCCCGCATCAGGGTCTTGGGAATGGTGCAGTTGGGGTTGTACATGCTCATGTGGTCGCCGTTGTAGGTGCAGAAGCCAAGGGCTTCCTCGCTCATGTCGCCGGTGCCCAGCACGATGCCGTTCACCTTGTTGGCGTAATCCATCAAAATCTGGGTGCGCTCCCGCGCCTGACAGTTCTCATAGGTGGTATCGTGCAGATCCTCCGGCTGACCGATGTCCTTGAAATGCTGCAGCACCGCAGGCTTGATGTCGATCTCCAGCGCATGCACGCCGAGAGCCTCCATCAGTCGGTCGGCGTTGCTCTTGGTGCGCTTGCCCGTGCCCATGCCCGGCATGGTGATGGCGTGGATGCCCGTGCGGGGCAGGGAAAGCCCGTCAAAGGCGCGGGCGGCGATCAACACCGCCATGGTGCTGTCCAGCCCGCCGCTGATGCCGATGGTGATATCCTTGCACCAGATGGCCTTGAGCCGGGTCATCAGTGCGGTGGTCTGGATGTTGATGATCTCCAGCATCCGCTGATCCGCATCCTTGCCCTCGGGCAGGAAGGGCACGGGATCGATGGGGCGCATCAAAGGCAGGCGGAAGGGGGTGGGATCGGCAAGGGCGGTGACCGGTACCGGACAGCGGCGGGCAGCCATGCCGCCCCGGGCATTGCGGAAGCCCGCATCCCGCTGCCGCTTGAAGCGCAGCCGCTCAACATCGATATCTGCGATCACATGGCTGTCGGTCATGCCGAAACGCTTGCCCTCTGCCAGCAGCTTGCCGTTCTCGGCAACGCCGCACCAGCCGTCAAACACCAGATCGGCGGTGCTTTCGCCAAAGCCTGCACAGGCGTATACGCAGCCGGTGTGGGCGGCGGCGGTAAAGCTGCAAAGCTGCTGCACCCGTGCCTGATGCCCACCCGCCAGCGCATTGACCGCATCGGGGCAGAGGATCACCTCCGCGCCGGACAGGGCGGCGGCATTGGCGATGCCCAGCGGGGATGCCAGATCGCTGCCGAAGACCACGGCAAAGGTGCACTCGCCCAGCCTGAACAGCCTGCGGCTTGCCGGGGCAAGGGGATCCTGCTGGGGTTCGCTGCCGGGGGTGAACCAACGGTCGTCCCCCAGTGCGCCGCCGGGGCAGCTCTTGGATACAAGCCCTGCGATCCTGCCGCCCTGCAAAACCGCAGCGCAGTTTTCCAGCCGGTCGCCGTTCTGTACGGGCAGACCCACCACCACCGTCATATCGCCCACCTTCCCGGCCAGCCGCTTGGCGGCAGCCATGCAGGCATCGGTCACCATGGGCTGCAAAAGCAGGTCGCCCAAGGTCGCGCCGCACAGGCACAGCTCCGGGAACACCGCCAGCTGAACGCCCTGCATGCGCAGCGCTTCAATGGCAATGGAAATCTCGGTCTCGTTGGCGTTCACATCGCCCAGATGCATGGGAAGGGATACAGCAGCCGTGCGGATAAAGCCTTTCATGGGGGTGACCTCCTTGTGTGGTGGTTTTTTTGGGGGGGAGACGGTGGGAGGCGCTGCCTCCCACACCCTCTGCTCAAGGGGCAATGCCCCTTGAGAATCCCGTTGCTGCGCCGCTTTGCGTCGCAGGGGAGGATTGCATGGGGATAGGGTTGCTAAACGGGTCGGGAAAAAATGGTTGGGCGGGGCGGGCGGAATCCGTTATCACTCCTTGCCCAGCACCTGAATGAGCATACTCTTCTGCTCGTCCAGTTCCACCTTGACCAGCTTTTCCTCTGCTCAAGGGGCAATGCCCCTTGAGAATCCCGTTGCTGCGCCGCTTTGCGTCGCAGGGGAGGATTACATGGGGATAGGGTTGTGAAACGGATCGGGAAAAGATTGTTGGGCGGGGCGGGCGGAACCCGTTATCACTCCTTGCCCAGCACCTGAATGAGCATGCTCTTCTGCTCGTCCAGTTCCACCTTGACCAGCTTTTCCTTCTCAAGGGCTTTCAAAAGATCGCTGAAACGCTTGAAGCCAAGGGCTTTTTCGGAAAAATCGGGGAAGGATGCCTGCAAATCGGCCTTGAGGATGCTGGGGTTGATGCGGTCGAAGCCGTCGTCCTTGTACCGCTGCAGCTGGTCTGCAAGAATGCTCACCCAGTTATCTTTCGTCAGCGAGGGGGCGGATTCCTTGCCGGTAAGGGCAAGACCCACCATCACGTTGAAATTGTCGTTGCGGATGCGCAGGCTGCCGTATTTTTTCACCAGCTGATCCAGCAGCTTAAAGAAGGTGGCGCAGCCGAAATCCTTCTCGTTGAAATCGGGGCGCAGGCGCAGCAGGATGCCCTTGAGCTCGCTGGCGTAAAGCTCGTCCTTGTCGGTCTGCTCCTCCAGAATGCCGCAGAGCAGCTTGTTGAGCTCCTGCAGATCCAGCGGCTCCTTATCGGCGGCGGGCTTTTTCTTGCCGGATGCCTTGCCGCTGGAGCGGGGCGCAACGTTCTCCAGGAACTGGAACTCGTTGCAGGCGTTGATGAAGATATTGCTGGCGGCCTCGCTGCGGCTGATGCCCAGCACGAACTTGCCCATGCTCTTGAGCCGACCCACCAGCGGGGTGTAGTCACTGTCGCCGCTGACGATGCAGAAGCTGTCAATGAGGGGGTTGGTGAAAGCCACCTCCAGCGCATCCAGCACCAGCAGGATGTCGGCGTTGTTCTTCTGGCTGATGCCGTGGCGCAGGCTGGGCACAACGGTAAAGGTGTTGGAAAGCAGCACTTCCTTCAGGTCGCTGTAGCGGTCGGTGTAGCCGTACACCTTGCCCAGCAGAATGTCGCCGCGCATCTTGACCTTCTCCAGCACGCTCTGGAGCGTAGCCACCTTTGCGCCGCAGTTTTCCAGATCCACAAACAGGGCGAATTTGGATGTGTTCAATGTTGATACCTCCATGGGATAATGTTGGGTGAGGGGTGGGAAGCACCCTCAGTCAGGCTGCGCCTGCCAGCTCCCTCCAAGGAGGGAGCCTTTGGGGTGGGCTGCCTGTGCAGGGGTCGGCGTACCCAAACCCGGAATCGTTCACCGGTTGGGGCAAAGCCAGCGACGCAGGCTCCTTCCGAAGGAGGGAGCTCCCGCCGTAGGCGGGTGAGGGTGCCGAAAACAGTTGCTGCCAAATCACTACCGGCTGTAGTCGCTGTTGCCGTTCAGCACCGCATCAATAGTGCGGCACACATCCTCAAATTGCAACCAAATCTGACGGTTGGTAAAACGGATCACCCGCAGCCCCTGCTGCTGTAAAAATTCGCTTCGCCGCTCGTCTGCCCGGAGCGCATCTTCGTCGAAATGCTGGGAGCCGTCCAGTTCGATAACCAGCTTGGCTTCGGGACAATAGAAATCAACGATATAGGCACCGATCATTTTTTGGCGCAGAAAGCGCATGGAATGCCTTTGCAGGAAATCATACCAGAGATGTCTTTCTTCTTTGGTCATGTTCCGCCGCAGTTCCCGGGCGAAGGTGCGCTTCTTCAGGTAATTGGCAGGCATGGGATACTCCTTTGGAATGGCATGAAAGTTGGATGTTTCTGGAACAGAAAGCACCCTCAGTCAGGCTTCGCCTGCCAGCTCCCTCCAAGGAGGGAGCCTTTGGGGTGGGTTGTTTGCGGGGGTGGTCGGCGTACCCAAGCCGGAAAAAGCCCGCCGGTTGGGGCAAAGCCAACGGCGCAGGCTCCTTCCGAAGGAGGGCGAGGTCGGGAAGCGCGTGCCCAGTGGGCACAATGCCGAAGGCATTAGCGACCCGCAGTCGTCAACCGAAGCAAGTACAGACCACGGTTAGTGGGCTGTACGCCGACTGAGGTTGCGGGCCGTAGGCGGGTGAGGGTGCCGATCCCCCTCAAAAGAAACACCCCGCGCAGAAAAGCGGGCATCGCCCGGCTTCCTGTGCAGGGTGGCTGCCTACATGCGGAAAGTGTATTTGTCCCCCCGAATCCATTGGCGGCTCAGGTGCAGGGGCGCACCGTGCTGATCCAGCACCGTTTCGTCCAGCAAAAGCAGGGCATCGCCCACGTCTGCGCCCAGATGCTTGCTGACAAAGGGGGTAGCATGCCCGAGGGAAATGTCGCGCCGGGCGGAAGAGGGGATCACGCCGTGGCGGTTGAGACAGGCGTAGAGGGATGCGTCGGCAGCCTCGTCCCGCAGGTAATCGTAAGCGGCGGGAAAACGGGCGATCTCCAGCAGTACGGGTTCGCCGTCGCACAGGCGCAGACGGCACAGCTCCAGCACACGGGCATCCTGCGGCAGCCCCAGAAGCAGGGCATCCTCGGCGGATGCGGGGATCAGCTGGGCGGTGATGAGCCGGGTATCCGGCTGATGCCCGCAGGCGGTGCAAGCATGGGTAAAACCGGTCACAGAACGCAGATCCCGGCGCAGCCGCTGCCCGGCAACAAAGGTGCCCTTGCCCTGACGGCGCACAAGCAGTCCTTCCTGCACAAGATCCAGAATGGCCTTGCGCACGGTGACCCGGCTGACGCCGTAGGTTTCGCACAGCTCCTGCTCGGAGGGGATGCGCCCGCCCGCAGGATAGACCCCCGCGCCGATGTCGTTGCGGATGCGCTGCATCAGCTGCAGATAAAGGGGGCTCCGGCTGGTTTTTTCAAGGTATTGATTCATTTGTACTCCTTTTGTGGATCACTGCGCATTCCGACGTTGCCGAAATACGCTTTCCCTGCCAAAGGGCAGGATACGCTCCCACTGCCCGACCGGGGTGCAGGGGACTTCCCCTGCCAGTCCGGGGTGCAGGGGCACTGCCCCTGCTTAGCCCTTGGCGCGGTAGGCGGCACGGGCGCGCTCTTCGTGACCGAGGATGCGCTTGCGCATGCGCAGGTTCTTGGGGGTGATCTCCAGCAGCTCGTCGTCGTCGATGAATTCAAGGCATTCCTCAAGGGTGAGGGGATGGACGGTGATGAGGCGGAGGGAATCTTCGCTGGCGGAGGCGTTGCGCATGTTGGTAACATGCTTCTGCTTGCAGACGTTGACCACCAGATCGTCCGGGCGGGCGTTCTGACCGCAGATCATGCCCTTGTAGACGGGGGTCTGCACGCCGATGAAGAGGGTACCGCGCTCCTGGGTGTTGAACAGACCGTAGGAGGTGGTTTCGCCGTCCTCGTGGCAGACGAGGGCGCCCAGATTGCGGTGGGGGATATCGCCCTTGACGGGCTCGTAGCGTTCAAAGACGGAGGACATGATGCCTTCGCCGCGGGTATCGGTCATAAACTCGCTGCGGTAGCCGAAAAGTCCGCGGGAGGGCACGAGGAACTCCAGGCGTACGCGCTCCATGCCGTGCATGCTCTCCAGAATACCGCGGCGGCGACCCAGCTTTTCAATAACGGCACCGGCGTAGGCCTGGGGCACGTCGGCGACCATGCGCTCGACGGGCTCGCACTTAACGCCGTCGATCTCCTTGTAGAGCACCTGGGGCTTGGATACCTGGAACTCGTAGCCCTGACGGCGCATGTTCTCGATGAGGATGCTCAGATGCAGCTCGCCGCGACCGCGTACCTCGAAGGCATCGGGGCTGTCGGTCTCGTTGACGCGGAGGCTGACATCGGTCTGCAGCTCCTTGAACAGGCGGGCGCGCAGGTGGCGGCTGGTCACGTACTCACCCTCGCGGCCGGCAAAGGGGCTGTTGTTGACGGAGAAGGTCATGGTAACGGTGGGCTCGGAAATGCGCACGAAGGGCAGGGCTTCGGGGGCTTCGGGGGCGCATACGGTGTCGCCGATGCTCAGGTCTTCGATGCCGCTCATGGCAACGATATCGCCCATGGAGGCCTCGGTGGCGGGCACACGCTTGAGCCCGTCGAACACATACAGCGCGCTCAGGCGGATTTGGGGGCTGACGACGCCCTCCTTTTCGTAGTTGGTCTTCACGACCATCATGCCCTCTTTGAGGGTGCCGCGGGTGACGCGCCCGATGCCGATGCGACCCACATATTCGCTGTAGTCGATGGTGGAGATCTGCGCCTGGGCAGGGCCGTCGGGATCGCCCTCGGGGGCGGGGATGTACTCAAGGATGGTATCGAAGAGGGGCTTCAGGTTCTCGCCGGGCTTGTCCGGGTCGAGGGTGGCAATGCCCTTGCGTGCGCTGGCATAGATCACGGGGCGGTCGAGAGCGGATTCATCCGCACCCAGTTCGATAAAGAGATCCAGCACCTCGTCGATCACCTCGCTGCAGCGGGCATCGGGGCGGTCGATCTTGTTGACCACCACCAGCACGGGCAGCTTGAGGGAGAGCGCCTTTTTGAGCACGAAGCGGGTCTGGGGCATGGGGCCTTCGAAGCTGTCCACCAAGAGAAGCACGCCGTCCACCATTTTGAGCACGCGCTCCACCTCGCCGCCAAAATCGGCGTGGCCGGGGGTATCGACGATGTTGATCTTGGTATCGCCGTAACGGATGGCGGTGTTCTTGGCAAGGATGGTAATGCCGCGCTCGCGCTCGATATCGCCGGAGTCCATGACGCGGTCGGCGACCTGCTGGTTCTCGCGGAATACGCCGCCCTGCTTGAGCATTTCGTCAACAAGGGTGGTCTTGCCGTGGTCAACGTGGGCAATGATGGCAATGTTGCGGATGTCGTTACGGATCATAGCGTGGGATTCCTTCTTTCTTAACTTAAGGGATATGACCCTGATGGGGTGAGTTGATCATTCGTGGGGGATGGGGAAAGGCTCCCTTGTGCAAAGGGAGCTGTCAGCGCTTGCGCTGACTGAGGGATTGTCCGCTTTCTTTTTCAAAGCCTGCTTGACTGCTGCATCGATGTAGAGACAAACGCCCTCAAAATTCTGGTTGATCTGATTGTTGGAGATTCGCAACACTTGTAGATCGTACCCTTCCAAAAAGCGGGTGCGTTCTGCATCCTTGAGCAGGTTTTCGTCGGTGTAGTGCTGGGAACCGTCCAGCTCCACCACCAAATGTGCTTTGGCACAATAGAAATCGGCGATGTAGTGTCCCAGAACCTTTTGCCGCATGAAACGCACCGGATAGCTGCGCAGGTAATCGTACCAGAGATGGCGTTCTTCCTTCGTCATATCGGAACGCAGCTGCTTTGCCAGAGGCACCAGCTGCCTGTTGTGCTTGCGCTGCATTTGAAGATCCTCCGACGGGGTGGTTTTTTGCGGCTCCCTTGTGCAAAGGGAGCTGCCCCGAAGGGGCTGAGGGATTGTA
Source organism: Clostridia bacterium (assembly GCA_017516765.1). GTDB lineage: Bacteria > Bacillota > Clostridia > Christensenellales > Aristaeellaceae > Limiplasma. The sequence continues at coordinate 18,346 of JAFXBE010000081.1, forward strand.
CCCTGCTCAGACATGCGAGCCGGGGAACAACCCTTCCGTCACGGCTTCGCCGTGCCACCGGCCCGGTCGTTCAATCGTCGCAGAGCGCACTAACCGTGCCCTCTGCTCGTTTCACTCCCCACCTGCGGGTCGCTTTGCACTTCGTGCAAGTGCCCACTGGGCACGCGCTTCCCTCCGGTGCCTTGCACAGGGGAGGCTTTCTCCGGGTGTCCGGGGCATCCTTTCCATCCGCCGTCACCCTCTGGTAGCGGTATCGCTCAGCTCCAGACCCTCGTTGTTCTCGCAGGCCAGACGGATGGACCAGTCGTTTTCGAAGAGGAGTACCTCCCGGTCGGCGCTGTCAAAGGCGCGGCCGGAGGTGGAGGTGATCTTGAGATCCTCCACAGGCTTGGGGGTCTTGGTAACCCAGCGCACATAGCGGAAGGGCAGGCGATCCATGAGCATGTTCACGCCGTATTCGGTCTTGAGGCGGTGTTCCAGCACTTCGAACTGGAGCACGCCCACCACGCCGACGATGAATTCCTCGCGCCCGGTCTCGGTGCGGCGGAAGGTCTGGATGGCGCCCTCCTCCGCCAGCTGATAGATGCCCTTCAAAAACTGCTTGCGCTTCATGCTGTCCTCGGGGCGCACACGGGCGAAATGCTCGGGGGCGAACACGGGGATGGACTGGAACTGCAGCTTGGAGCCGGTGGAGAGGGTATCGCCCAGACGGAAGCAGCCGGGGTCGAACAGACCGATGATGTCTCCCGCGTAGGCGTTTTCCACAGCTTCGCGCTCATCTGCCATAAACTGCTGGGGCTGCTTGAGCTGCATGGGCTTCTGGGTGCCGGAGTGGAAAACAGTCATGTTCTTTTCAAACTCGCCGCTGACGATGCGTACAAAGGCGAGGCGGTCGCGGTGAGCGGGGTTCATGTTGGCCTGAATCTTGAAAATAAAGCCGCTGAAATAGGGGTCGGTGGGCTGCACCAGCCCGGTATCCGCCTCCCGGGGCAGGGGCGGCGGGGTGATGTCGAGGAAGGCTTCCAAAAAGGGCTCCACGCCGAAGTTGGTAACGGCAGAGCCGAAGAACAGGGGGGTCAGCTGCCCGCTGAGCACCGCATCCAGCTGGAAGGGATCGCCCGCTTCGTCCAAAAGCTCGATCTCGTCCCGGAGACGATCCCGGTAGTGCTGGGCAAGGGCGGCTTCGCACTCGGGGCTGTCCAGAGGCACGCTGAGCTCGTCGGCCACGCTCATGCCGTGGTTGCCGCCGGAGTAGAGCAGCACATGCCCGTCCTTGCGCTGATATACGCCCTGAAAATCGCCGTCCACACCGATGGGCCAGTTCATGGGGCAGGAGCGGATGCCCAGCACGTTTTCCAGCTCTTCCATCAGCTCGAAGGGATCCTTGGCGGCGCGGTCCATCTTGTTCACAAAGGTGAAGATGGGAATGCCGCGCATCCGGCAGACCTTGAACAGCTTGATGGTCTGGGCCTCCACGCCCTTGGCGGCGTCGATGAGCATCACGGCGGCATCGGCTGCCACCAGCACGCGGTAGGTATCCTCGCTGAAGTCCTGGTGACCGGGGGTGTCGAGGATGTTGATGCGGTAGCCGTCAAACTCGAACTGCATGGCGCTGGAGGTAACGCTGATGCCGCGCTGCTTTTCGATCTCCATCCAGTCGGAGGTGGCGTGGCGCTCGGCCTTGCGTGCCTTTACGCTGCCCGCCTGACGAATGGCGCCGCCGTAGAGCAGCAGCTTTTCGGTAAGCGTGGTCTTACCGGCGTCCGGGTGAGAGATGATGGCAAAGGTTCGGCGCTTTTCGATCTGCTCCAGCGCCTGCTTGCTCAGTAGGGTCATTGGAATGGCTTCCTCGCTTCCTTACATTTGGTTCTGTAATGATTGATACAACTCTAAATTGTACTATAACGATATATGATGTGTCAACATGGACGTTCTGCCCGCCGAAGGCGGACCGCTCGCCCCGGGAGTGGACAACAGGAGCCGCAGCTTAAAGGGGAAGGGGCCCTGCCCTTCCCCACGCTGCTTGCGTGTGGGCCCGTCCTCGCCCCTTCGGGGCTGCGTTGCGGGCCCCGCTGGGCGGGGCGGGGATATGAAAAAGCCTCCCTTGAGTAAAGGGCGACGAAGGGAAGTGTGTGCCCGGTGGCGACGAAGGGAAGTGTGTGCCCGGTGGCGACGAAGGGAAGTGTGTGCCCGGTGGGCACAACGGCGAAGCCGTTAACGACCCGCAGTCGTCAACCGAAACGAGTGTAGGCTACGGCAGTAGCCTGCACGACGATTGAGGTTGCGGAACACAACGGCGAAGCCGTTAACGACCCGCAGTCGTCAACCGAAACGAGTGTAGGCTACGGCAGTAGCCTGCACGACGATTGAGGTTGCGGAACACAACGGCGAAGCCGTTAACGACCCGCAGTCGGGGAGCGAAACGAGGGCTGGGCACGGTAGTGCCCAGAACGACGATTGAGCGATCGGGGGGTGGCTCGCCGCAAGGCGAGACGGAGGGATTGTCCCTGCGATCCCCATTGGGCGGGGGATAGATACCATTCCCCCAAAAAAAGAAGGCCGACACACAGTCAGCCTCCAATGGGTCAATATTCGTTGGCAATGGCTTCTTCCCGCCACTCCTGCACCAGCTGGTATACATCATAGAGATTCAGCCGTGCATGAACATAGCTGTACACTTCCCAGAACTCATCGCCGATGGGCATGTAGCCGCCCTTTTTCAAAATCGGCACGGGGTTGGGCTTGGCATCGGTATACAGGGTGATGTAGTAAGAGGTGCCGTCGCACACATCCCAATCCTCCCGCACCTGGAGACTGGCGATCCGCTCCGGGCTGGCAAAGGCGGCCACTCGGTCGTAGTTGTGTTGGCTCATCTGGAGGGTTGCGATGGTGACTTCCCCCTCATCAGGCAGGATGTCAGCAGCCGCATTCCCGGAGGAAGCCGGAGCAAACTCGGCGGGTACCGTAATGCGGATGGTGCCGTCGGTGTACAGATAGACCTCCGCATCGGCGCACATGGCAGGCGTGCCGTAGCCATCACCCGGGTAGTTGATGGAAAGCAGGATGGTTTCGCTCAGGGGCAGATCGTCCGGTAGGCCACCGTCGGGTTGGCTGCCAGTCAGCGGCATCAGCAGGGAAAAGAGGGCGAAAAGGATGGCAATGAGTTTGGACATGGGTGGCCTCCTTGGAATGGAAAAATATTCTGAGATCAGTGTACCATAATCTGTCACAAAAAAGAAAGGCAGTCCTGCAACAAAGAAAGTCAATCCAAATAAAAACCCACCCCTTGCGCTCCTGAAAGGAGCACAAAGAGCGGGATTCTTAAGGGCGACGGAGGGAAGTGTGTGCCCGGTGGGCACTTGCGCTAAGCGCAAAACGACCCGCAGTCGTCAACCGAAACGAGTACAGGCTACGGCAGTAGCCTGTACGACGATTGAGGTTGCGGACACTTGGCCCTTAAGCGGGGTTGTCAGGGGCAGGCCCCTGACCCCTGCGGAGCAGAAAAGCGTTTACCCGTCCTGACGGGCGCCGAAGTTGACGGCGGTATCGCCCTGCTGGTTGGCGCCGAACTCATAGTCCTTGCCGGGCAGCACAGCGTTCATGAAGATACCCACCAGAGCGGCCACAGCCAGACCGGACAGGCTGATGTTCACCTTGCCGATGGTGAAGGCGATGGGAGCGGTGTAGTGGATGCCGATGGCCAGCACCAGAATAACGGCGGCAACCAGCACGTTGCGGCTCTTGGTGAAGTCCACCTTGTTTTCCACCACGTTTCGCACACCCACGGCAGAGATCATGCCGTAGAGCACCATGCTGACGCCGCCCATGGTGGCGGTGGGCATGGCAACGATGAGAGCGGCGAACTTGGGGCAGAAGCTGAGCAGGATGGCGAACACGGCAGCCAGACGGACCACCATGGGATCGAATACCTTGCTAAAGAAAAGCGCCGGTTCCCCTTTGATCGGGGAAACCGGCGCTCCGGGTTGTTTGGGTTTATTCGGCGGCAGGCATAAAGGCGTAGGTGCCGGCGGCGGTGAGGGTGAAGGTCAGCTTTCCATCTTCCATGACATAGGGCAGCTCGGTGAGGGTGCCATCCTCCATGAGCATGACCAGTCTGGTACCGGTCAGCATGGCTGTGGTCTCCTCATCGCAGGTCAGCTGTACTTCCACTGCGCAGGGCAGCTCCGCTTCTTCGCCGTTCAGCGTCATGACGGTACGGTATACGCTGATGGCATTCTCAAGGGCAGCATCGAATGTCCGGCGGTTCAGACATTCCTCCAGCACCAGCTGAGCGCCTTCGGGAATGTTCTCCTCCGTGAAGGTAAGTGTCGCTGCTTCGTAGAAGGCAGCCTTTTCGCACACGGTGCAGATGCCGTCCGTGTATTTGTGACCGGCAGGTGCCGGGTAATCCACATAGGAATGGCCGCAGCTGCTGCAGGTGAAGCGACGCTTGCCTTCCTCGGTGCAGGTACGGGCCTTGAGCACCTCCTTCTGGTACTGGTGACCGGGAGAGGGCAGAACCTGCACGTAGCTGTCGCCGCAGTTGTAGCAGGTGAAGCGGAGCACGCCGTCCTCGGTGCAGGTGGGCTGGGAGGTGATATCCTCGCCGTAGTCATGCCCCGTGGCGTCAACGGATTCTTCCGCCAGCACAGCGCCACAATCGGAGCAGATCTGCTGCTGCTTGCCATCGGTGCTGCAGGTGGGGCTCTGTGTCTCCTGCCAGGAGCTGTTGGCGTGGGCGCAGGAGCCGGCACCGCAAACGGTGCAGATGCCGTTGACGGTGTTATGTCCGGGGGATGCGATCACATCGCTGTAGGTATCGCCGCAGTTGTAGCAGGTGAAGCGGACAACGCCATCCTCGGTGCAGGTGGGCTGGGAGACGATATCCTCGCCGTAGTCATGCCCCGGGGCGGCAACGGAGTCTTCCGCCAGCACAGCGCCGCAGTCGGAGCAGATCTGCTGCTGCTTGCCATCGGTGCTGCAGGTGGGGCTCTGGGTCTCCTGCCAGGAGGCATTGGCGTGGGCGCAGGAGCCGGCACCGCAAACGGTGCAGATGCCGTTGACGGTGTTATGTCCGGGGGATGCGATCACATCGCTGTAGGTATCGCCGCAGTTGTAGCAGGTGAAGCGGACAACGCCGTCCTCGGTGCAGGTGGGCTGGGAGACGATATCCTCGCCGTAGTCATGCCCCGTGGCGGCAACGTAGTCTTCCGCCAGCACAGCGCCGCAGTCGGAGCAGATCTGCTGCTGCTTGCCATCGGTGCTGCAGGTGGGGCTCTGGGTCTCCTGCCAGGAGGTGTTGGCGTGGGTGCAGGAGCCGGCACCACAAATGGTGCAGATGCCGTTGACGGTGTTGTGTCCGAGGGATGGGATCACAACGCTGTAGGTATCGCCGCAGTTGTAGCAGGTGAAGCGCTCAACGCCGTCCTCGGTGCAGGTGGGCTCGGAGGCGATATCCTCGCCGTAGTCATGCCCCGTGGCGTCAACGTATTCTTCCATCAGCACAGCGCCGCAGTCGGAGCAGATCCGCTGCAGCTTGCCATCGGTGCTGCAGGTGGGGCTCTGTGTCTCCTGCCAGGAGCTGTTGGCGTGTGCGCAGGACTCCTCGCCCAAAGCACAGGTCGTACCTGCTGTTACAAGCAGGCAAACAACAAAAAGAACAGAGAGCAGTTTTTTCATCGCAAGTTCCCTCGCTTTTTGATATGATCGGTTTTCGACCAATTTCATTATAGTGTCTATGTGTCTGGCTGTCAATCTGTATGAAAGTATAGGGCAAGCCGCATATCCTGCAACCTCCGGCGCAGCCGACTGATGGCAGGGTGCCCTTTGCCCATTGTCTGTACACCACAAGCCCCCTCCCGGCTTGGGAGGGGGCTTCAGGTCGTCAAAAAACACGCCTGCGGCGGCTTTTTTGACGAGACTACCGTCATCTGCATTGCACCGTTTGCCTACGAGCCCTTGGCTCCCCGGGCGGCAAACGGCGGGCTACCGCCTTCCTTTCTGAACCCCTTGCTGCGCAAGGGTTCCGAAACCATCGGAAGGGTGAACGCAGTGAACCGAGGCGTGAGGACAGCGCGATAGCGCTCCCACAGCGCCGAAGCCCAAAGCCGACCACAGGTCGGCTTTGGGCCGCAATGCACGCCGCTGGTTTCGGTTTGGCAATTGGAGGGCCGCGGCCCGACCACACCTCTGAAGTTTGTCAACAGTCTGAGCCGCAGGGAACAAATCCCCCGCGGCTCCTGACTTGGAAAGAGCAGTTTACTGCCCCAATGCTTTCTTTGCAATATGCTCGTCTCTTGCGCTGATGCGCCCCTCTTCCCGGATATCGCCCGCCTTGGTCAGCGCCACCTTGGTCAGGTAGGGGCCGACGATCTCGTAGATCAGCACGGCAAACAGGGTGATGTTGCGCACGATCGCCCCATCCGGCCCCAGCTCGATGGCCTTGATGGCCATGCCCAGCGCAACGCCCGCCTGCGGCAGCAGGGTGATGCCCAGATATTTGACGATGTTGGGGTCGCACTTGGTGGCTTTGGCGCTGATGTTTGCGCCGAAGCACTTACCCACAGAGCGGGCGATGATGTATACCAGACCGATGATCACCACCGCCCAGTCGGCAAAGACCGAAAGCTCCAGCTCTGCGCCGCTGATCACGAAAAACAGGATCAGGATGGGCGCCGTCCAGCGGTCGGCTCTGTCCATCAGCTCCTCGGATACCTCGCACATGTTGCAGAACACGGTGCCCAGCATCATGCATGCCAGCAGGGAGGAAAAGGCGATGTGGATGCCCCCCACATGAAATTGGAGGCAGGAGAGGGCGACGGTCATCATTACAAAGGTAACGGACACCGCCATACGCTTGGAGCGGGAGTGGAAATGCTTTTCGCACTGGGTGAACAGCACGCCCATGAGAAAGCCCAGCCCAAGGGAGAGCACCACCTCCAGCAGCGGCTCAAGGATCACCGACAGCACATCCACCGTGCCCGTGCTGATGGATTTTGCCACCCCGAAGGAAATGGCGAACACCACCAGACCCACGGCATCGTCAAGGGCGACGACGGGCAGCAGGATATCGGTAACGGGGCCCTTTGCCTTGTACTGCTTAACCACCATCAGGGTGGCGGCGGGGGCGGTGGCGGTGGCAACGGATGCCAGCACGATGGCCGCAGGCAGGGACAGCCTGTCGGGCATGATGAAGTGCAGGGCGATGAGCACCACATCCACCACAATGGTGGTGATCAGCGCCTGGGCAACACCGATCACGGTGGCCTGTTTGCCGATCTTCTTCAGCTGTGCCAGCCGGAACTCGTTACCCATGGCAAAGGCGATAAAGCCCAGCGCCAGATCGGAGATGAGACCGAAACCCTCGATCTGGTCGGCGGTGATGCCGATACCGGGCACGCCCAGCGCACCCAGCATGAACGGGCCGATCAGCACACCGGCGATCAGGTAGGCGGTAACGGCAGGCAGCTTGATCTTCTTGACCAGCCGGGACAGCAGAAGCCCCGCCAGCAGCGCAACGGAGAGACTCAAAAAGGTGCTTGCGGTTTGAGTCATGGTCAATGCCTTCTTTCAGAACAGATGATTTGACTACATCAGAGTACAATCATTCAGACGTGAGGTGAGAACCGCTTGCGGTCTCTCAGAAGACTTCCAATGGTTTGGCTCTTTTCATCAGTGATGCATTATACAACTTTCCCGGGGCAGAAACAAGAACCGGCAGGGCAAAATGGGTCTCCCGCCGCTGAATATTCTCTGTTTTGGTGTTGCTGAAGCTTTCGGTTTGTAGTATGGTAAACGGGGTATGAAAAAAACGTACCCTCCAAAACCCAGCAAGCAAAAAGGACTGAACATACCATGAGCAGCAATATCGGGCGTGCCTTCAAGGTGCAGATTTTCGGCGAGAGCCACGGCAAAATGATCGGCGTTACCATCGACGGTCTGCCTGCGGGCATCGGGATCGACGAGGAATGGCTCAACGCCTATGTGCAGCGGCGCGCCGCCAAGGGCAGCGCCATCGCCACCCCCCGCCGGGAGAGCGATATTCCCCACATCATCAGCGGTGTAAACGAGAATGGACGCAGCACGGGCTATCCCCTGACAGCAATCTTTGAGAACAGCAACACCCACTCCGGCGACTACAGCTTCCTGCCCGACCGCCCCCGTCCGGGGCATGCGGATTATCCCGCCATCACCCGCAGCCTCGGGGAGGACGATCTGCGCGGCAGCGGGCATCACTCCGGGCGGCTGACGCTGCCCCATGTGTTCGCGGGCGGCATTGCCATGCTGCTGCTCAAGCAGCTGGGGGTGGAGATCGCCGCCCACATTCTGCAGGTGGGGGATGTGCGGGATCGCTCCATCGATCCCGTGGAGCCGGATCTGGAAGCCCTGCGCCTGTGCCACACCCGGGAGGTGCCTGCGCTGGATGAAGCGGCGGGCGAAAAAATGATGCAGACCATTCTGGATGCCAAAGCCCAGCTGGATTCGGTGGGCGGCATCGTGGAGGTGGTGGCGGCGGGCATGCCTGCGGGCATCGGCGCACCGTATTTCGACGGCGCAGAGGCCGCCATCGCCCAGCAGCTGTTTTCCATCCCCGCGGTGAAGGGCGTGGAGTTCGGCGCGGGCTTCGGCTGCGCCACCATGCCCGGCAGCGAGTACAACGATCCCTATTATGTGGAGGACGGCGAGATCCGCACCGAGCGCAACGCTGCGGGCGGTCTGCTGGGCGGCATCACCAACGGTATGCCCATCATTGCCCGGTGCGCCTTCCGCCCCACCGCATCCATCGGCAAGGAGCAGCAGACGGTGTCCCTGTCTGCCGCCGCCATCGGCAAGGATGCGGAAACGACTTTGACCGTGAAGGGTCGCCACGATCCCTGTGTAGCCATCCGCGCCGTACCGGTGGTGGAGGCTGCCGTGGCCATTGCCCTGGCAGATCTGTACCTGCAGGGGTAACGCCGCTTTTGCGCAGCCCTGTGTCCGTGCCGGGCAGCCGTCCGGCGGGGAAGTCTGACCAATCAACGATGTAAGGAGAGTCCGTCCTCATGCTCACCAAGAATCAACTGCTCACCACCGAATGCCTGCGCCTTGGCGCAGAGCTGGAAGGCGTCTGCGATGCGGAGGGCATGCCCCTGTTTGTGCCCGGCGCGCTGCCCGGCGAGACCGTGGAGGCGCTGGTGGTCAAGGCTCAGCCCCGGTACGGCTTCGGGCGGCTGATGAAGATCGTCGCCCCGTCGGCAGACCGCACCGAGCCCCGCTGCCCGGTGTACAAGCACTGCGGCGGCTGTTCCGGGCAGCACATGAGCTACGAAGCCACTCTGCGCGCCAAGCGGGCGCAGGTGCTGGACTGCCTCAACCGCATCGGCGGGCTGGGGCTCAGCGAAGATCAGGTGCCGCCGGTGCTGGGGGCGGAGGATCCCTGGCGTTTCCGCAACAAGACGGCTCTGCCGGTGCAGGGCACGGCGCAGGAGCCGCAGATCGGCTTCTACCGCCGCCGCAGCCATCAGATCGTGCCGGTGGAGGATTGCCCCATCACCATGGGCCCCCTTTCGGACGTGCTTGCCGCCGTGCGGGGGTGGATGCGGGAAAACCGGGTGCAGCCCTACAACGAGGAGACCGGCAAGGGGCTTTTGCGCCATGTGGTGGTACGCACATCCCGCAGCGGCGCGCTGATGGTGCTGCTGGTGGCCACCCGTTCCGACCTGCCGGGTACGGACGCCCTCATTGCCCGGCTGAAGCAGATCCCCGGCTTCTGCACGCTGGTGGTGAACATCAACAAAGCCCGCAGCAATGTGATCCTTGGCAACGAATGCCGGACCCTCTTCGGCGACGGCGTGATCTTTGAGACCCTGCTGGGGCTTAGCTTCGAGGTCTCGCCCCTTTCCTTCTTTCAGGTCAATCCCCCTCAGACCGAGCGGCTCTACCGCACCGCCATCGATTTTGCCGCCCTGACCGGAACGGAGCTGGTGGTGGATGCCTACGCCGGTGCGGGCACCATTGCCCTGTGCATGGCGGGCAAGGCCAAGCAGGTGATCGGCATCGAGATCGTCGCCCCGGCGGTGGAGAGCGCAAAGCGCAACGCACAGCGCAACGGCATCACCAACGCCCGGTTCCACACCGCCGCCGTGGAGGATCTTCTGCCCAAGCTGGTGGCAGACGGCCTCCGCCCGGATGTGATCATGCTGGATCCGCCCCGCAAGGGCGTGGAACCCCAGGTGATCGAAGCTGTCCTCAAGGCCGCCCCCCGGCGGGTGGTCTATGTCAGCTGCCATGTGCCCACCCAGGCGCGGGATCTGCAGCTGCTGGCCCAGGGCGGGTATGTGTTTGAGAAGTGCCAGCCCGTGGATATGTTCTGCTATGCGGGCGGGGTGGAGAATGTTGTGGTTTTGTCCAAAATAAATACCCCTCAACATATCGACATCGATCTGGATCTCAGCGAGCTGGATGTGACCCGTGCGGAAAGCAAAGGAACTTATCAGGAGATCAAGGATTATGTGCTGGAGCACTTCGGGCTGAAGGTGAGCACCCTGTATATCGCCCAAGTGAAGCAGAAGCACGGGATCATTGAGCGGGAGTGCTACAATGCGCCCAAGACGGAGGGTGGAAGAGTGCCGCAGTGCCCCAAGGAGAAGATGGAGGCGATTGAGGAGGCATTAAGGTTCTTCAAGATGATATGATAAGTTCCTCATCTACTCTGCATATATCGGTTATTGCTACTCACTCTGGATGGATGACATGAATACAAGATCATTTAGCCTTAGATATGTATGGTTGGTCAACTTTTAGCGGAAGCAATTGCTTTTCATTGGTAACTATGTGATAAGCGCAATATTGCCGATTTAGGGAGTTTGTCAAATTATGAAACGATTGTCACATAAGCAGCAGCAATGGTTACTGAATAAAAGTCGAAGAGAACTTCTACGTCGCAAGAAGAGAAATAAACATAAAGCGCGTAACTCATTGACCAATAAATCAACAGTTTTACAGAAAGATAGCGTTAGTTGCGGAAATACATATATAGCTACAGCACCTAATAATTTCAGCATTCGGAATAATTCCGATGAGACAGTAAAATACTTTTCGTTGGTTCATAGTTTGATTGCTAAAGCAAATCCAAAAGACCAGATTTTCTTTGATTTTTCGCATGTTGAAAATCTGACAGCAGATGCTATTATGTACATCATTGCGTTAATGAACAACGATAAGAAACTGAATGCTTTCGATATCCGTTGCTCAGGAAATATACCAGCATCCGATGCAGCCAAACGTCTGATGGAGGAATGTGGTTTTTATCAGTATGTTAGATCCCGAAGATTTATCAACCGCTCTACCACTAATGATAGAATCAAAATTCATCGTGGTCAGCAGCCTGAAAATGATTTTGCAAAAGAATTATGTGAGTTTGTTTGGGATAAGTCACAAGGAGTGATAGATAGGCTTAGTACAAAACGCTTATTTGCCGTCATTATTGAAATGATGTATAACGCATGCCAACATGCTTATGATATTCATAGTAATCCAAGCATGTTTGGAAATTGGTATTCTTACGCAGAGGATTTGGATGGCATCGTTCGTTTTGTCTTTTTTGATACTGGTCTTGGCATTCCAAGCACTATCAAAAAGACTTTGCTTGAAAAGGCAAAAGATATTATTTGGGATAATGATAGCGGGTACATCGCTTCAGCCTTACGTGGCGAACACAGAACACAGACAGGAAATAACTATAGGGGAAAAGGGTTGCCGGAAATTCTGGAAAGTGTTACTGATGGATCTATGCGTTCGCTACAAATCTTTTCAGGGAAAGGGGTGTGCTACGTAGAGGCAGATGGAAATATCATTGAACAAAATCTTGAATATACTTTTAAAGGTACTATGTATGTTTGGGAAATAAGTAAAGGAGGAGTAACTACATGTTGATTCGAATTGCTGATGAATTTACAAAAATTCCGGGTGGACGACACATTTCAGATGGTCCTCATTCGGGTGAGGAGTTCCGTGAAAAAATGTTGAAACCAGCTTTCTATGATGCAAAGATGAGGAAAGAAAAACTCGTTGTTGATCTTGATGGTGGTTTTGGGTATGGTACTTCTTTTCTTGATGAAGCATTTGGAGGACTTGCTCGAGTAACTAAAGACCCAGAAGTGCTGAATATTCAGATCATTTCAATAGAGGAACCAACGCTGGTCGAACGAGTAATGTCGTTTATGAAAAGTGGTCTGGGGAGGTGACTTATAGTGAACTCACTAATGAAGAAAATTGTTTATATAGCGCTTGGCATAGTAGCGTTGGGAATTATTGCTCTCTGTATATACAATGGAATAATGAATCAAAGCTTTTGGAATATCAGTGTTTTCAACGGTATTACAATGCTATGGACAATAGGAGTTTCCTTTATACTAACACAACAGTTTGGACGGTATAATAAACAAGTAGACGTTGTGCATAGGATTTTGGATAAATTACTCGAATTGATCAATGAATCAGAGACGTGTCGAATTCATCCCACTACTGAATCTGAAAACTTACTTATGAGAAACCGTCAGATTCATAACCAATTAGGTTCTTTGTCTTCATGTGCTGACAAATTTGGGATCAAAAACGATATTGAGTTTTTGGAGAAAATGTTCAATGAATATGAGGAAATCATTGGTGAACACATCCGAGATATTGATTATCTATCAAAATCAGAAAGCACTCTTTCAAGGCCGATTAATAACATGAGAGATAAGATATATGCTATTATGCTCAAGCTATGAATTTGTTTTGCTGGGTCATCCAATAAAGGGGGCGAGCATCCCTGTTGGCACACAATTAGGCATGCAAAGTGTAGTGTGCTATACTTTTTGTGGGCACTACTGCCTTTAAACAGGATGGTAAGCTCTTCGAAGGTGGTAGATTGCCAATCGCCTTAATGGGGCAATTTAAGCCAAGCGGATCAGGATTGCCCCCGACGGTAAACGTTCGTTTGTACAAAACAAAGCGTTCGGATCCTATTGGTTCCGAACGCTCAGCCTGTCAAAAAAGGCCGCTACTTGCGACCTTTTTTGACAGGCTGTCGCCATCCACAAGTGGATGCGCTTGCTTGTTTCTTCGATTTTTCACATGATTGAAGCCACTTTGCTACACGACAAAGTGGCTTCTTTGACAGTCTGAGGGGATGAGCATGCTCATCCCCTTTTAGCCTATAACAGCATCATAAAGTACGAGCTCTCAAAAAAGTATACTATTTCCGTCTTGAAGAATCAATATATCATTATAAAGAATGCTCTTATGTATTCCGGACTGAGGAAGGCCGGCCTTAGCCGCTAATTTCATTTGTGTGCATTAGACTGAGCCTAACGGAGGCTTTCTACTGTGTTAACAGTGCGAAATGTCCAAACAAGCACCATCTGATGTTACACTGTTTAGACACGACTACAGCGTATTGTTGGAGCCGGTGTCAAACCACTGATTGCCTTAATGAATCATTGATATGTTTCTAACGCATGATCTTTTGCTCGCTCTAAGCTCGTCAGAATTGAAGGATAAGCATTTAGAACAAAATTAACATGCTCATCTTCTATAGGAACACCGTGGATTGCGCTATTAGCTATTCTGATTGTTTGAACTATCATATCACATTCTACACCAGAAATCATTTCTGCTTTCAAAAGTTCATACACTGCTCGCGTAAGATGAATTCTAATAGGCGCATTGGGATATACAATGTTGTAGATTTCTCCGAGCAGTTGCTCGAGTTTCATACGCACTTTCAGTAAATAAGCAGGAGTATCTTCAGGGAATTGGTTGTCTTGAGATTGGCTGTTAGTAGGCAGAATTTTCTCCAAAGTCTCCATTTCGGTAGTCGTTGGCAAAGTACCGATATGAAAGTTGTTCGCAACGTTGGTTGACACCTTTAAATCTAACATTTGAATCTTTAGTTCTTTTATACTTTCCATAACTTCAGCATTCGCTTTCTCGATAGCCCTTTTGAATTTCACACCCAAAAACTCCATTTCTGAAAAAAGCGGTAACAGTAACAAAGCAATCCAGATAAAAAAGATAATGTTTTTGGGGCTAAGCTGACTTATGTTGTGAAAACATGTCCTGTTATTCCAAACATAAAACGAGCTTAATGAGAGCAAGAAGAGATACCACCCTCTTTTTTGTAAAAACATTTTTATATTGCTTAAGAAGTTTACCAGACATATCTTACATTTTTTCGTTTGAGTCTTATTATCCATGCAGAATCTCACATCGCTTTCATATATTTTGTATTATTATACCATATCATCATTTTTTGGAACACAATATATGATGTTGCTTCTCATACCTTTGTTGGCATCAAGCTATAAAGCCATATACATAGCTTTCGTGTAGCAGCTGCATGCACATAACCAATATTACCTAATACATAAAGATAGTTTTCTAACTCTTGAAATGTATTGCACTTCGCAATACATTCGCATATAATTAAACCAAGAAAGGAGTGAACCCCATGGCAAAGAGTTCCAATGTTATGGCTCGCGTCGAGCCGGAGATCAAAGAGCAGGCAGAAGGGATCCTGGCACAGCTTGGTCTGCCTGTATCCGTCGTGATCAATTCCCTTTATCGTCAGATTATCATGCGAAAGGGGCTGCCCTTTTCCATGACTGTACCTGCGGGCATTCCTACCCGCGACACCATGAGCGATGCTGACTTCAATGCCATGATGAGCCATGGTCTCACGCAGGCCAAGCAGGGAGAGTCTGTCCCGTTGGAGGATGCCATGGCGGATCTGCTTCGCGGAGAGTAAGCATGGAGTACGAAGTTAGAGTCACTACACAGGCGCAGGAGCAGCTGCGGGAGATCAGAGACTATATCGCCAATGAGCTGTTCGCACCTGATGCCGCACAGAACACACTACGGCTGCTGGCTTCCGCAATGGCATCTCTCGCCCATATGCCTGGGCGTGTCCGTTTGGTAGACGAAGAACCCTGGCGCAGCGAAGGCGTGCGGATGAAAGCCATTAGGAATTACCTGATGTACTTCTGGATTGATGAGGAGAAAAAGCTGGTACAGGTCTTTGCGGTCATCTACGCCCGGAGAGATCAGGTCAGTGTGCTTACAAGTATGGAGATGTAAAGGAACCGTCTTGCCGGGTTTTGGCAAGGCGGTTTTTTTGTTTCAGTATCTGTTGATATCGAAAAACAATACTGTCAAGTGGAGTTCTTTCGTTATTTCTTTCATTAATGATACTTTTCTTTTGATATTTAATAAAACAACGAAAGAAACATCAGAAATAACAAAAGAAAATTGAGAATAACGAAAGAGAAGTTAACAAAGCCTTATAGCAACACAAATACGCCATGAAGAACAAAAGCAACTACTGGATGAGATGAGCAAATTAGGATTACATTTGATAGAGGGCATCTCTATTCTTGTAACAATATTCTGAATTCGTTGATATGGCATATACCCCATGATATAATTCAATCGCATAGCACCGGTAAATAACTGTAATGTGAGGAAAAATTATGCGGAAAGTCTATAACGATATGAATGACTCGCACCATTTGAACAAGCATTCTTTTTTATCGGAAAGACAAAATAAATATATCAATGCCATTTATATCATTTTGTTTTCAGTGTTATTAGTACTACTGTATTTAGTATTCCCTAAAGAACCTGTAAACAGAAAAAGTCATGAACAATATTCTGGTTTGGTTTTCAGTGAAGCGATGAGTGCAAATAGTGTTGCAGTACCTGATGAAAACGGCGAGTTTTGCGATTGGCTTGAGATCTATAACGGTACTGGAGCAGATTTAGATCTGGAGGGCATAATGCTCACCAACCGGAGTGATCGAATCACTTTTTATTTTCCCAGCTATATTTTAGCAGCAGGGGAACGTGTGATTGTTTTTTGCTCCGACAGTTATCAGGTAGCCCCTTCTCAACCTTTTCATGGCAAGTTTAAGCTTTCTTCTGCCGGTTCACATGTGTACATGTATGATCCTGATATGCAGCTGATTGATGATATGGCGATTCCCACCATGTCGGCAAATTGCAGCTACATTCTTGCAGGCATTGATGAAAACGGTCAAAAGAAATATGAAGTCACAGATTATTACAGCCCTGGATATGAGAATACTCATGCGGGTTTTTTGTCATACCGTGCAGTCACTGTGGCAGAAGGCAGCCTTCTGAAAATCAATGAAGTGTGTCCAGATCCAAAAATCGGTATTCCTGATCAAAATGGGGAAATCAATGACTGGATTGAGTTGCATAATGGTAGTGACAAGCCAATCAATCTTGGCAACTACTATCTCAGCGATAAAGAAAACAAACCGCTCAAGTGGCGTTTCCCAGAATCGGCGATTATTCCCGCTGGCGGTTACTATCTTGTTTTCTGTAGCGGTAAAGATATGCTTCAGTCAAATGGGATCCCCCATACCAATTTCTCTATAAGCGCAACGACAGAAACGCTGGTGCTAAGTGATGATCAAAGCCGTATAGTTGATCGTATCAGCATTGAGAATATTCCAGAAGATTTTTCCCTTGCTCGCACTAACAATGGTGAATTAGCATTATTCCAATTATCTACTCCCGGTCATAGTAATGACACTACGGGTCAGGCAAAGACAGATGAACTTTTTCGTGCTTACAATCCTACCGGTGTATACATCAGCGAGGTACTTGCCTCCAATGATGTGATCGCCGTTGGCGAAACGGCTGCACTGACCGACTATGTGGAATTGTACAATTCCAGTGCTCAAACCGTAGACCTATCCGGCTACGGTCTGAGCGATTCTCTCAAGCGTCCCCGCCGCTGGCAGTTTCCTCAGGGGGCTGTGATCCAGCCGGGCGAGTTTATGATCGTTTATCTGGATGCAAATCCCCAAGCCTCTACCACTACAGAACACCATACCAATTTCAGCCTTACCCGCAACGGTGGTGAAACCATGACCTTCTGCGATCCAACTGGTAGGGTGTTGGATCGTATTCCTCTTGCCCTGATTCCCACCGACCATAGCTATGGTCGTACCATCGGCTCTAATGAATTTTATTATTATGATTCTCCCACGCCCGGGGCTGCCAATCAGTCGGGCTACTATGGCTATGTAAGCACTCCTGCTTTTTCTCTTCCCGGCGGAGAATATAAAGGCAATGTGCAGGTGACCATTTCGGTGCCCGCCAATTCCCATGTATATTACACCATGGATGGTTCCATCCCCACTCAGGAAACCGGTTCCCGCTATGAGCCAGGAACAGTGTTTGACCTGTCCCATGTGACGGTGCTGCGTGCCCGCGCCTTTGATCCCTCCGGTAGTTTGCAGCCAAGCGATATTATCACCCAGTCCTACATGATGAATCTGTACCACGCTTTCCCGGTGGTCAGCCTTGTAACCGACCCGGATGTGCTCTGGAACCCGGAAACCGGTATGCTGGTAGCTGGTGGTGAGTTGAACAAGGAAGAATTGCCCTTCAAGCTGCTGGATGGATCCGAACCCAACTATCGCGATGATGGCATCGGTAAAGCACCTCACGAAGGGCACGTGGAGATCTACGAAAAAGATGGCACCCAGCTGGTCAGTCAAGCAGTGGATTTCAGCCTGCAGGGACAGTTCAGTCTGGATATGCCGCAGAAGTCTTTTAAGATCCGTGCAAAGGCCAAGTACGGCAGTAAATACTTCGAAGCTGCTCTGTTTGTGGATCGTCCCTTTACTCAGTACAAAAGTTTCGTACTCCGTATCTCCGGTAATGACAGCGCTTGGACGCGCCTGATCGATGGTTTTCAATCTCATCTGATTGATTGCTTCAATGAGTACAGCAACACACCCTCTACACTAATCTATCAAGCATGGAAACCTGTAGTGGTCTATCTGAATGGTAACTATTGGGGTCATTACAATATGCGCGAGCGAGTAGATCGATACTTTGTTGCGCAACATGAAGGAATACCTTTAGAAGAAGCGGATAACATGGATATTCTGGAAGCCAGTGGACGTACTGTGGTATGGGGTTCCAGCAAGGACTACCGTAATATGATTGAAAGGGTTGAGGCATCTTCCCCAGGTACCAACGAGGCAGATTTACAGTATATCCTTGATCATATTGATGTAGACAATTATTTTGACTACATGGCCTTTGAAATGTTCTTTGGAAATTCCGACCCTGGCAATATACGATTTTATAAACTAAAAAGCCCAGGTGCAAAATGGAAATGGATTGTTTATGATTTGGACTACGGCTTGTTTAATAGTGGATTCAACAGTCCATATAGTTACATGAAGGAGAAGGGTGCTGGCGATAAACTGATCAACAACACACTGATCCGAAAGCTTCTGGAAAACGAACAGATGCGCAATAAGTTTTTCACGCGTTTGGGAGAAATATATCAATTTTTGACTACCGACTATATGATCAGCGAATTTGATACTATGGTCGCAAGAATTGAGCCTGAGATGCCATTGCATTTTGCTCGTTGGGCCGAGGAGAACGATAAAGCTATTAGCTACGATAATCCCACTACCCCAGAAGGTGCTTTGCGCTATTGGTATACTCGCTTGGATAGAGCCAGAAATGTTCTTAAGAAACGTCCAACCTATTTCTATGAGATGGTACAAAAACAGTTCCAACTTACTGATGAACAGATGCTTTTGTATTTTGGGCCGAAACCACCTCTTCCTGAAGACGCCGATGCTGACTACATTGAAGGGGAAAGATGGAAATAGTTTTGCCGCCAAATCATTATGTGATAACATAGGTTAGAACATTTATCCTCCATAACTCTGATGTGAAAGGAAGTATCATGATGAAACGGAATCTCCTTGTTTGTCTGATGATTACTATCGTATGTTTTGCCTTTCCTGCCTTTGCTACTGCCTATCGTTTTCCTGTAGATCCGGCTCCTGTTTCGGAGGGTGAACTGACCATGGAGGCGGCCCTCTCCCTTGCACAGAACGAGATGATGCAGCGGGAAGGAATGCCGGAAATCCAGTTGGAAAACTTCAAAATCAAAGCCAATTGTGTCTGGCTGGATAACGGCGAGAAGGCTTGGGTAGTTATGCTGGACGAGCTGGGTTATGGCACCGATGCGCTGGTAACCCTCTCTGTGGCAGGCGGTCATGTGATTCATTATCATGCCACCAATTCCGAAATCACCATGTACCTCGTTGAGCAGTGGACAGCTGAGAAGGGAAAGATGAAGACATGGTCTGTAAAGGACACAGCTTTGTTCAACTGGCTGTTCGGAAATGATGAGCAGTATGTTGTTCCTGATGAAAGCTACATCGCACAGGAAGATGCGGAGGAAATTGCAATGGCTGCGGTCAGTCAGCTGGTTGCTTCTCCCACTGCTTCCTCCACCTTTCTGTACATGACGTATCCCGACAAGCAATATGAATGTTATGTCTGGAGTGTAACGATCTGGGAAAACGGACAAGAGGTTTATCTGGTGCACGTCAACGCAGAGACCGGAGCAGTAGTCGAGACATATCAGCTGTACGGAAATGGTTGATTGGACAGGCCCATGTTACTGAAAGCGTTTTGATCAGGAGGGATTGTAATGAAAAAAACCGCGATTGGTTTGTTGATCATTTCGATATGTCTGTGTATGCCATGGCTATCGATAGCCATGGCAGATGTTCAGTACACAGCCGAACCCTCTGCAACAGATCTATCAAAACAAGATGCAATTGACATAGCCAGAGATACACTCTGTGCAAGTTATGTAGATGTGCAACAAGAGATCGATCATTCAACTGTGGAAGCTGAGTTCGGCAATTTCCTCGTTGACGAGGAAGAACTGGTTTGGCGTATCATTTTCACAAATCCGGCTGAATACTATGGAAGCTATTGTGTTTTGATAACCGGTGGCGGCGAAGTGCGTATGCATGGTGCACCCGCCACAGCTCCTTACTACGCTGGAGAAGACGAATTATCGGGTGTTACATATGTTGTTCCCAGTGAACATGACATTTCAGAAGAAAAGGCAGTCCAGATAGCATTCGATTGCATTAATGAAATTGCTGATTATGAAAAAAGGCTCGATCAATTACGTACAGAAGCACATTTTGTTTGTGGCAACCGATATAATAATGGCTTTGAACCCGTCTGGATTATCTATTTCTACCAAGACGACATCTTGCAACAAAAAATGTTACTTGCATATGATGGAACCTACATGGATACGGTGCCTGCGGAATGCTATTTTACGAAAACTGTTCGCCCATTCAAAGCATTTGATGAAATTTTCGACTATCGCTTTGACACTATGACCTTTGAAGAGAAAGCGGCTTTTTCTGCCCAATGGATTCCTGTTATGGATGAGTATCTTCAGGACGAACCCTATTGTCCTGACAGACGAGCCCATATGTTCTACAATGCCACAAGACAAGTGTTTGGTTTACCCGGCGAGCAGCATATTTCGAAGGAAGATGCTACAAGGTCAGCATTCGATGCCATTGTCACATTGGGAGCTTCTGTTGACAGTTTGAGTGCAAGGCATATTGGTTACTCTTTTGATGTTACTGATCCTGAGAATCCCCTTTGGGTCTTGGTTATTTATAGGGCAAAACTGAACGATGGAGTGAACGAATATCTGCCAGAACACGCAGGCGTATATGAAGTAAAGATCAACGCATTCACCGGTGATGTTGTCAAGATCGTCCCATATGAAGGCGAAGGCTCATTTGATGGGTACTATTATTGATGTTATGACGAACCAATAGGAAGATCCCTGTTTGCAATACAGCCAGATGGAGGTAAAGTCATGAAAAGATTTCTCGCCGGACTTCTGATATTTCTGTTACTTGTGCTTCCTGCTTTTGCAGAAGAAAGAATCGATTTGAGTACACCTGGTTCTGACAATCTGACCCCTTATACGCTCCCAGATGGACGCATCATTTTTGCCGGTAGTGCGGGAGAAAAAGGAGACTATCAAAACAGAAAAGCACGACTTGTATGTCTGAATTCAGATGGAACGATTGCCTGGGATTATCTTCATCCAGCAGAAGGAAGCTGCAATTTCAGCAATGTTCATCTGCTTCTGGACGGACAGCTTGGTGTGGTGTTTAAAAACTCACCGGATCAAACAACGGTAGAAGCTGCTATTTACAAATTCTCTTTGGATGGCGAGATACTTGCAGAGCCGATCAGCATTTTCACCGAGCGTATGCTTTTGTTAGATTCTACGGATGCCTGCATCTCTTATCTGGTGTCATCGCCGGAGGGGCAGATCGCAAGTTACCATTTTGTAGACTGGGATGGACAGCAGCTTTTCCAATTGCCAGCTGACAGCATCATAGGAGGCGGGTTTCAAACCTTGCCTGCAGACGATGGTGTTCTTCTGATCGGAAATGAAACTGGTTTTCCTGCCCTTGGGAAGTTGATGAAGCTGGATATGGCTGGCAATATTGTCTGGTCACAAACCCTTGAGCCTTCGTTGCCGAATGCGAACCATGCAAACTTCTCGCCGGTTTTTCCTTTGAGAGATGGCGGATTTGCCGTTGTTCTTTACGAGGAAGTATATGATTCTTCTACTCCCTCTGCATCTGAAGGGTATCTGCTCCGGTTTGACAAAGAGGGTTCGCTGCTCTGGAAAACATCGTTGCAGCAAAGTGGCATTCCAGAAATCACGATGATGGACTGCATCGAATACGAAAACTGTCTTGTTGCCGCAGAAGATCTTTCCTTTGGGACGGAACAAGTTTGGAAGTATGACTGGTTTGATCTCAATACCGGGGCACTGATCAAACGCACCGAGCAGGCAATGCCTGATGGAATCACCAATTACAGCAGCGATTTCGTTGTTCTGGACAGCGGCCTGTGGATTCAGCGGAATATTCGCCAGAACATCAAGGAAGATCGCTTGGCAGAACTGAACAGCAGGGATGAAGTCTTGATAAGAGTGCCCGAGCGCTAAGGATCATCCTTACAATAAGAATTTGTTTTGGCAACACCCCAGGGGCTCCGCCCCTGTAATGCAGGAAGAATCCAAAGAAACCGGCGGTTTCGTGGCACACAACTTTGCATGCAAAGTGTAGTGTGTTATACCTTTTGTGGGCGCTGCCGCTGGAAAGGTGCCGTCCCCGGGGCGGGACATGGCCTATCCAGCGGCATGAGGGCAGGCGGGTTTTGTGGACAAGTGCCACGAAAACACAGGGCTTTTCAAAAGCCGCCTGACCGGGAAGAGTTGGGGCAGGAATGCCTGCAGCCATGCGGAAGGCATCCTGCCTCAACGTCCCACAAAAGGGATACTCACCCCGCCGCAGCGGATCACTCCCACGAGTCGAGGGCGAGCAGGGTTTCCTTCGGCAGCTTGTCGTTATCACAGTCCAGAAGATACGCAATGGCTTTCCCGGCAAACATGTTGGTGCGGATGGTATCCCCGTCAGCAAGCCGGATGATCCGTGCGGTTCCGTTCTCAAAATCGAATACGATCTCGCCCCATTCGCCGTCGCAGTCTGCCTGATACAGGTAGGTAGCGGCGGCGATTTTCTTTTTGCGTTTGATCTTGTTGGTCTGCTTCAGACGAATGGCATGCAACGCTCCGTCGGCCACCAGATGCTCCGTCAGATGTTCCACGGCTTTCCGGTAAGCACGTTCCGCTCCGCTGGCGCTGCTGCCCTCAAACAGGATGGCAAGCTCCTCAAAGGTGGGCCGCTTCTCCCACGATCCTACCCGTCCGCAGTTCATACAGATAGACAGCCGCTTCTCCAGCAAAGTCTGTTCCCGGTAGTTCAGTCTGTCAAAAGCACGCTCCACCCGACTGGCTCGCATGCCGTTCCAGAGTCTCTCCGTGTAGTCCCAATGATCGTCCCGGGTCACATCCATCTGGGTGCGTTCACTGTCATCATCACGAACTGTTTTGAAAAACGAATGACGGTTCCGGAGTCCACGGACAGTATCCAGATACTCCTGAGCAAGCGAAGGATCGCAGTTGTATTTTTGCGAAAACACTGCAACCGGATCCGATTCATTGTGCCACATCCACGCCATGGTGCG